>JBKQRG010000289.1:0-74523 GCA_052144015.1 Desulfomonilaceae bacterium | reverse complement strand
TCACTGTTCTCGGATGGATCGGAAAAATTGTCGAGTATGGAAGAAGATCCAGAATTTCGATCACTTCCAGTAGCGCCTGAGGCTCATCGACATTTGAAGGTCTGTGCAGTGTGACCAGTGCGTAGGAGCCTTCCTTCAGCCCAAAATCATCCCACCGCCTCCTGTTCTTAATTTCGAGCAAGAACATCTGAAGGGTCTCTAACATGATATCGCCGACAAGGTGAACGCGATTCATGTCAATTCCTTCTTTCCGCAGGTTTTCTACTCCTGAAGGTTCAGACACGAAAAGCAAATTAGATAAACAGTCGGTTAAGCGGCGATTAAGTTCTTCCGGCATGGTCTCATCAAAGGACCTCAAACCAGCTTCCACATGCGCCACTGGTATGAACAACTTCCTCGCTACCAGAGACGCGGCAATTGTGGAGTTGACGTCCCCCACTACAACGACCATTTCAGGTTTCAGTTCCAGGCATACTTTTTCGAATTCGATCATGATTTTGCCTGTCATCTCTCCATGACCGCCGGAACCGACCCCGAGGTCCCTTTCAGGTTTTGGCAAACCTAGCTGCTTAAAGAACACGTCGCTCATTTCTTTGTCATAGTGCTGGCCTGTATGGATAATAATGTGATTGATCCGGTCATAATTACGAAATTCCCGCGCAAGTGGAGCGATCTTCATGAAATTCGGTCTGGCCCCTACGACACTTATTATATTGATCTGCATTGTTTCCGGTCTCTGAAGAGTCTCTGGGGAGGTCCTTCCTGCACAAGGGACTCCGCCCAGCTCCCCAACATTTCCCCTAATTTACTGATTTTTATGATATTCGGTGGCACGTCTCGTCAAAAAGGTTTCAATGAGATCAGCGATTCTCTCGGACGCGTGCCCGTCACCAAACGGGCTTTTCTCAACTATCATGGACCGATAGTGATCGGGAATTTCCAGGAGGCGAGACGCTTCCTTCACGATCTTCTCCCGGTCCGTGCCGACCAGGATAGCTGCCCCGCACTCCACCGCCTCCGGTCTTTCGGTCACATTCCTGGCCACCAGTACAGGTTTTTTTAATGATGGCGCTTCTTCCTGAATACCTCCGGAATCAGTGATAATAAAGAACGATTTATTCATGAGCGCTACGAATCGGATGTAATCCGGGGGTGGTATGACTTTGATTCTTTCATGGGAACTTAATATTTTGTCTACTTGCCGTCGGACATTTGGATTGGGGTGAACTGAGTAAACTGCTGTCACGTCTTCAAATTTGTTTACCAGGTCCACAAGGGCCAGTGATAGATTCGCCAGCCCTTCCCCGAAGTTCTCCCGTCTGTGTCCGGTGACCAGAATCATCCGACCTGAACGTAAAGCCAGATCACTTAAGTATCGGCTCGTCAATCCATTATTATCTGCGAGACGCACAGTATGGAAAAGCGCGTCTATAACCGTGTTTCCAGTGACATGAATCGACTCGGCAGGAATGTGTTCACGCAAAAGGTTTTCCGCGGCTCGTTTAGTAGGACAGAAATTGAGGTCCGCAATATGGGAAATGAACGTCCGATTAACTTCTTCGGGATAGGGTTGAAATCTATCATAAGATCGTAGTCCGGCTTCAACGTGCGCGACCGGGATTCTCATATAGAATGCAGCCAGAGCGGCAACAAATGCGGATGTGGTATCACCCTGAACCACTACTATATCAGGCCTATCATTAGTCAGGATTTCTTCCATCCCTGTGAGCACGCTCGTCGTTATGTGAAACAGATTTTGATCTTTTTTCAAGATGTTCAGGTCATAATCGGGCTGAATATTGAAGATCTCCAAGACCTGATCGAGGAGCCCTCTATGCTGACCTGTGGTGCAACAGACGAGCCTTATGCTGTCAGAGCGACGGAGCATCTCGTTATGCAGGGGGGCGAGTTTGATCGCTTCCGGTCGAGTTCCGAAGGCCAGTAATACCTTAAACATTTCTTTGGCAGCCCTTTAAGGTGATTCCTCGCATTATGACCCGGAATAGATTCCTTGACAACCCCCGAGTATCAATCGCGCGATAGCGTTTTAGGTTCTTTGGGCGCTGCGTTTTACCATTTCCCGCTTGACCTGGGCCATGTAGGGTATAACATGTCAACAAGAAAAGGCGCTAGGGGACAGAGATCCTATTCTATTCGGCAATGATCGATCTCTGACGGGGGACTCAAGGGATAGGAATGAGTTCAAAGCCCCTTTTTTGGAGAAGCGAGTTGCTGCACGAGGGGACGAAGACGACTGAATCACGAAAACAGGACGCTTTTCCGGACACGCCGCGGGAAACACATTGTGCGTCTGTACGCTACGGGGTGGATCGCCAAGATAAACCCTCGTTTCGGCGCGTTGATATTGCTTCAATAGACCCGCAGGAGCTTGACGCATATGCCGATCGGATTGTATATCAGACCTTCCCATGGATAAAATTCATTGCCCACTCACAGCGTGCAGAGCCGGTTTTGGCAGCGTTATACCGTAAGGACGAGAGGCTTGGGTACTTTACCGGCTTAATAGTGAAGAAATTCGGCTTCAAGATTTTGGGTAGCCCTTTTCCGGGATGGAATACACCGTATATGGGGTTCAATCTGCGGCCAAATGTTACCCGCGCTTTAGCGACAGAAGCGGTTATTGACTTTGCCTTTAATGAATTGGGATGCCACCACATTGAATTGATGGACAGGTACATGGTCCCCGAGGATTACAGCCATCTTGGTTTTGAAACTTCGATCTTCGACAGCTTTGAACTCGATCTCACTTTGACTGAAGATCAACTATGGCGAAATTTGCGGCAAGATTGTCGCGAAGCCATCAGGAAGGCCGAAAGGTCCGGTGTTGTTGTTGAAGAGGCGCATGATATTGAGTTTGCAGATGATTATTACGACCAACTCAAGCATGTCTTTGCTGTAAAGAATTCAGTGCCTCCCTTTGGAGTGGATCGGGTCAGACAAATGATTACATTTATGGAGCCCACCGGCAACTTGCTCATGTTGCGTGCTCGAAACAAAGAGGGGACCTGTATTGCCACTTCCATCAGGCCTGCTGTGAATGAGACGGTATTCGCATGGGGATCTGCCAGTTGGCGACATTTCTCGCGGGTTAAGCCCAACGAGATGCTTCAATGGTATGCGATTAAGTATTGGAAGGAGCGCGGAATGCGCACCTTCGATCTGGTGGGTCGAGGAGATTACAAGCTTAAATACGGTTCACACCCCATTGTGGTACCCTGGGTGAGGAAATCGAAAACCAAGGGGATAGCGTTTCTCCGTTTTTCCGCTGAAGAAACGTTCAGGGCAGCGCAGGATACATTCGGGAAATTGGCGCACATAATGGAAAGATTTAAGAAACGCTAGGCCTTCTCCTTGATCGCACATACATAGACGGTACGATGGAGCCACTGCTGAGAGCCCATTTCTGAAACAAATTAAAAAGTAATGAGCTGCTTGGAGACATGCGATTGAGGCCGGCGTTTCATAAACTAGACTTTACTTCAATAAACAGCGCTGAACTGGATGCTTTTGAGGACCGGATTATTTTCCAGACCCGGCCCTGGATTAATTTCATCGCCCGGACTCAAAATGCCGAACCAATTATCGCGGCCCTTCGTGAGGATAATGAAACTCTAGGTTACTTCACTGGATTGATAGTAAAGAAATTCGGTCTCAGAATTCTTGGAAGTCCTTTCCCTGGCTGGAGCACTCCTTACATGGGCTTTAATTTAAAGCCGGGAATATCCCGGACCATAGCCATGGAGGCTCTCACAGATTTCGCTTTTAACGAATTGAAATGTCATCACTTGGAAATCATGGACAGGCGCATGACCTCGGAAGATTGCGCGCACCTAGATTTTGAGTGCTCAATTTTCGACAGTTTTGAACTTGATATCTCGTTGCCCGAAGATCAGATCTGGAAAAACATGCGGCATGATTGCCGGCAGTGTATTAGAAAAGCGGAAAAGTCCGGGGTAGAAGTCGAAGAAGCAAATGATCTGACCTTTGCGGATGAACATTACGCGCAGCTCAAGCATGTGTTTGCTGTGAAGAATTCGGTGCCTCCCTTTGCTGTAGATCGGATAAAAAAGCTTATCGAATTAGTGCATCCCTCAGGCAACCTACTTATGTTGCGAGCTCGAAATAAAGACGGAATTTGCATAGCTACATCCATTTTTGCAGCAATGAATCACATCATGTTTCATTGGGGAGCCGCCAGCTGGCGGCATCTATCAGAGGTGCGACCTAATGAAATACTCGTGTGGCATGCCATTCAATATTGGAAAGCGCGTGGCATGCGGACTTTTGAATTGATCGGCCGAGGGGATTACAAATTGAAATTTGGATCCAGGCGAATAGTGGTTCCCTGGGTCAGGACATCGAGAAATCGCAGCGTTGCTTTTCTGCGCACGTCAGCTCAAAAGGCATTTTATAAGGTGCAGAGCGCAATCGGAAAAATCGCCCATATCGCAGACAATTTGAAGAAGCATAGATCATTCTAGACGCCACTGAATAGCCAAATCGGTCATTTTCCACAGGAACAGAAGGTTAATGAGAGAGTCGGGCAGAGCTGCTTTTTTGTTTGCACTTCTATTGACCTTGCCGGCGGCCTCTCCTGTATGCGCGGGGGAATATCACATTAACGCGAGTCACGGTCACGCGGCTGATTCGAACCCCGGCAGCGATTCTCAACCTTGGAAGTCTTTGCATAAGGCTAATTCCGCTCTTCAGCCGGGAGACATTGTTTATATCCATGCGGGACGTTATGCCCAGAGAATAGCTCCTATAAATTCCGGCGACGCTTCAAAACCTATTGTTTTTGAAGCCTGGCGCAAGGACGAAGTATATCTGGCAGAGAACACCTCAAAGGAGGCGTGCATCGATCTAACCAATCGCTCTTATGTTCATGTTAAAGGTATCAGCATTAGATTTCCTGGAGGAAATTATCCTGCATATGCAAAAATGGTGGGGGCTCAGCATTGCCGTATAGAGAATTGCGATTTTTCCGGTAGCAAAACGACTTATCATGGAATTCTGCTGGGCGATCACAATGCCGACCGTGCCACGAGTCACAACGTATTTCAGAGTGTCAGTTTCAAGGGCTGCTCCGGCGATTTAGTCCTTATGCGCGGGGACGCCCATCACAATCTATTCAGGGACTGTTATTTTTCGGATGTCGAATCGTGGGATCACCATGCCAATCTCATGATTTATGGATTGCAGCCGCGCGGTAAAAGTCCTTGTTACAATGTCTTTATTAATTGTGAGTTCGTCGCTCAGCATCATCACGCGATTAATATGTGTTGCGGCGCGCATCACAATTTGTTCGACCAATGTACGTTGCGCAATGCTGACAAGAATGGAAATGCAATGCAGATGGCAGCATCCGATAATATATTTCGTAGATGTCTCGTCGTTAGAAATAAAGGCCATATAGGGAGCCGAGATACTTTTTCCCTATATAGCACTAGGGACGAATGGTTCCGGGAAGGTAAATACTATACGTTCTCAGTTGCTAAACGAAATCACATATACAACAATACATTCGCCGACAATTTGGGATACGCAATATCATGCAACTATTGGCCATATGACGAAGAATATCCTTATGCTATCGGTGAAAATGTATTCCTTAACAATATATTTGCGTTCAATAGGTCCAATAGAGATAACTTGGAGCTGTATTATAATGACAGTTCCGGAAAAATTGCCGGAGACCTGTGGTTGCACAATCTGATCGGAAATGATCCTCTCGCGGAAGTCATTACTTGGAAAGATAGTCATTATACTCTTCGGGAAGCAATGCAGCGGATTGATGTATTGACTTTTGAAGGAAATATTCAAGCCGATCCTCTTTTCCAAAACCGAGAAAAAGATGATTACCACCTCAAACCGGGCTCACCTTGTATAGATAAGGGCAGACCGCTCACGCACGCCACGTCCGATGGAAGCGGCACGTCCGTTCCAGTTCATGACAGCCGATTCTTTTTCGATGGTTTCGGAATTGCCGAGGGGGACAGGATTGTAGTGGGGAAAAACCAGCCGGTAATGGTGGTTTCCGTGCCGGATGATAAGAATGTGATAATTGCTGAGCCGATTAGCTGGCAGGCCACGGATCCGGTTTCCCTGCCATATGAAGGGATCGCGCCTGACATCGGCGCTTTTGAGTATACTCCGTAGATAATCAAAAAAAGGACCTTTCCGCAGAGGCCGCGGAGAACGCGGAGAAAAGAAATGCCTGAATAAAAAGATGAAAATTAATTTCTTTGCGTGCTCTTCGATCTCTGCGGTTAATCGTTTAGCCCCCACACACGTATTATCTCGCTAACTGACAATCTTTTCTTAGAGACCCGTTGACATTTTTGTGCAAAATTATTAAATATTTCGACAGGGCGAGATGGGTGTGTTGCGGGGTATGTTATGGGGATTGGGTTAAGAATCGTTGGGGTCGCCGCCTCATTGGTGATTTTCTATAGCTTGTCATCTGCACAGGATCTCCTGCAGGAATATGGGCCTGAAGAGGCAATGGACTTCGCCAATTTTTCCTTTGTTCCGAGACCTAATTACCAAGGTTCATTTTGGATCGTAGATTCCGCGACCAATAAAATCATAGGCTATGCACATTGGAACGCTCAAAACAGGCAATGGCGGCTGTTTAATCTTAAAAGTGAGTACAAGGGGCTTATGCAGGCGACCATTGGAACTGACAGACCGCCCCATTACGCTCAGTATGCATGGTATGATAAAGAAAACCGATATAAAGCGGCGATCGTGACACGCCTCGGGGGAAGACCCCGTTCGCCTGAGCTACCGTACGGAGAATTAGGTGGAGAATTTTTACCATATGAAATCGGCAATATACCGCTTGAGTATCCTTCTTTGGAAATAGAGACGGACCCGCTACGGCGTTTTCCGTCGGGCGTAGATGTTTCACCGATAACACCAGAACCGCTCCGGGCTAAATAGCAATATGGGGGGGGTAAAACGCATACACCCGAAAAGCTTGGCTGAAGTTAGTCTATTCCGGGTGTTTGCCGAGAAGAGGACTGGGGATGAAATCATCAACAATTCCCCTTCACGCGCAAGCTGGGAATTCTTCTTGTTGACTCATGGTGAAATTTTGCCCTGGTACAGGCTTAAATTGTCTCCTTTTTTTTCGCAATTAATAAATACCGGTCGCACTGCTTATGGGCTCAGCATTTAGACTCGCTAAGAATATCATCGCTCTATGGACTCCCAGCATTCTTAATCCTTTGGTTTCCTTTGCGTTGATACTTGTCATTTCCCGCTATCTTGGAGTGGAGGGGCTTGGTACGTATTCCCTTGTTGTTTCCTATTTGGGAATATTCGTGACCTTCGGGGCTCTGGGATTGGGAACTCTAGTGGTCCGCGAGGCTGCCCGCGACTTAGAACAGGCCCATGTCTTTTTTATTAATGCTGCTCTATTCGGGACTGTGTCGTCATTTGTTGCGATTATCGGAATGATAATCGTGGTCGGGCTTATGGGATATGGCGATGATGTTTTTCAGGCCGCTGTTATATGCTCCTTCTCCCTATTTCCAACAACCGCCATAAGTTATATGGAAGCTATGTTTCGGGCATTCGAAAGGGCTGAGTACATAGCTATCACATATCTCCTTGAGAACCTTTTTCGAGTGGGTTCGTGCGTAATTTTGCTGCTCAATGGTTATGGAATTGTGGCATTGTTTATTGCATTTTTGACCAGCCGTTTGTTTGCTGCTCTACTCATGCTTTTTTGTTACATAAAAATTTTGGGGATGCCTGAATTTCAGTTTAGGCCTGATGTATGGAGATTTCTTGGGCGGGAAGCCGCTACTTTTGCCAGTATTGCAATGTTTTCCACCATACATCTGCATATCGATCAAATAATGTTATCCAAATTAAAGAGTCTCGAATCGGTGGGTATTTATAGCGCGGCCGATCGGCTCCTGGATTTTTGCAGGGCGCTGACTGTGGCGTTTGCCGCTGCGCTTTTTCCGATTCTTGCCAAGCAATATGTTTCGGGGATTGGTGAACTCAGGCGAATCACAGTTCTTTCAGTACGGTACTTGCTATTGGGGACTATTCCGATTGCCATCGGCACCGCTATTCTGGCGAATAATATTATTTCACTAGTCTATGGCCATAAATTCGTTAGTGCCGTACCAGTATTGACAGTGCATATATTTTCTCTGATTCCTTTCAGTATGGTTTACTTCTTGGCCAGTGTACTTATAGTCACGGATAATCAGAGAGTTGATCTAGGCATCAATATTCTAGCGGCAATAATAAATATCATTTTGAATTTTGCCTTAATCCCATATTTTGCTGAAATGGGAGCTGTTGTGGCGGTTTTGATAACAATCATCATTTTTAATCAATTGCAAAACTGGTACATCAAACAGCGTCTTTTTCCCATACCACTGCTGCAATTAATTCCAAGGATCCTGCCGGCAGCCGGCCTGATGGGCATCGTTACTTTCTTGCTGCGGGATTGGAATCTAGGATTAAACATAGTTGTCTCAGCCGCGGTTTACGTGTCGCTTGTTGTTCTATTTAAAGGAGTTACCCCGGACGAAATTGAAATGCTCAAAATGCTTATACGGCGTTTAAGAAAAAGGTATGCGACGTGAGAGCATTTCTTAAAGCATTTCTTCCAAGAATCATGGGTCCATTATGGGACCAGGCCAAGATCATGTACGACATGGTGCCGTTGCCCCTAAGATACGGCCGGGCTTACTCGGAAGTAGTTTCTCTTCTTGATGCGAGTGAAAGATGGAGCTTAGAAAAACTGGTCACATATCAGGAACAGATGCTTCGACGCCTGATCCGGCATTGTTATACGAATGTGCCTTACTATCGAAAAATTTTCGTTGAGAAAGGCCTTATTCCGGACGATATCAGCACAATCAGCGATCTTGAAAAACTGCCTTTTCTCACCAAAGAAATTGTCAGGAAGCACAAAAAAGATTTGCTGGCGACAAATTTCTCGACCTACAGGGCGCATCTTGACTCTACCAGCGGCAGCACCGGCAATCCGCTCGATTTTTATGTGGATAAAGCTACTAAGGCCATTGAGGTGGCTCTCGCGTATCGGCATTTGAAATGGCTGGATTATCAAGATGGTGACACAATCGCAGAAATCAAGGAGGACTGTTTTGTCGATCCCGGCCGGGTCTACTGGTATTTCCCCGGTTCAAAGCATCTCAAATTTTCTTTTTTCACAGTAGATGATGTCAGATTGGAAAAAACAGCACTGGCCCTCCAACGATTCGAGCCAAAATTCCTCAAGGTGTTTCCATCTTCACTTTTTGTACTCTCGCGCTGGATGGAGCGACACCGGAAAAGAATAAAGCCGCCGAAATATATAATTACATCGTCAGAAACTCTTTATAAATCTACAAAAGATTTGGCCGAAAAAATTTTCAGAGCCCCTGTTATAGACTGGTACGGCCAAAATGAAAAGGTGGCAACTGCTTTTCAGTGCGAATTCGGCCGTGGATACCACATTCAGATGGAGCAGGCAATTGTGGAACTTATACCATCAAAAGCCGGCCCTTTCGATATCATAGGTACCTCACTACATGCCTTTGGAATGCCATTCATTAGATATCGAACTGGTGACACTGGATTGAAAGAGAGCCAGCTTTGTCCATGCGGCAGAGCGCATCCAGTGCTATCTCAGGTGATGGGAAGGGAATGTGAATTTATTATTACGCCTGAAAAACGCATAATAATGCCCACTGCCATGGATTACGCTATCTATCACTTGGAAGAAATAAAGGAAAGCCAAATTATCCAGGAAGATATTAATACCCTGCGCATAAAGGTCGTCCCATGGGACAATATTTCAGCATCGACCAAAGCAAGGCTTTTGCACGAACTAGGAGGTTATCTAGGTTCACCTGGGATGGAGTTGATTCTGGAAGAAGTTGAAGAAATACCCAGGACGTCCAGACGGAAGAAGCCTTTTGTGATCTCTTATGTTAATCTTGAAGATTACATCTGAAGCACTGTATAAAAAATTATAAATTATGCGAAGGAGAGATGTAATTGAGAGAGTGTCAATTGTCTCCGAGTGGTGCAGCTGGACCACAGTAAGGGCTCATGCCAACGCTCAGCCATTTGATAGCGCTAGTGAACGGCCATGTACAAACAATATAGAAGATACAAACTCTTTGTTATGTTTGCAGACGTGTTCTTAACGGTCACCGTGCTGGCGATCGTTATCAAGTTGCGACCATACCTACCGGGTGAACTCCTGCAACCTCATCAAGTCCTGCCTGATCCCTCGCTCTATCTCATGGTGGCTTTTCTCTGGCACGTGCTGTTTGCTATGACAGGAGTGTACGCACTTGACCGGATTCCCAGCTTATCAAAACAATTCGGCCGTTTCACCACCGTGTACTTACTAGCGGTGCTGATTCTTGCTGGTTTGCTCTTCTTTAGCTTCAGGGAAACGTCCCGAATGCTGGTGATTTATTTTGCTATGGCAGATTATTTGGTTCTTCTCCTATTACGGTCTGGGATCTGTTTTTATCTTCGTCATTATCGGAAAGTAGGGAAGCCGTCTTCAGTGCTAATCGCTGGTGTTGCTGAAAACGGTATCGCGTTTGCCGACACGATCATTCGAGAACATACCGCAGTGCTTAAAGTAGTAGGATTTGTAGATGACGCGCCTTCGGTTGATCACCACATTCCCGCTCCGCTCCTGGGAAGCATGGAGGAGATTGCTTCGATTATCCGGGAAAATCAAATAGATCTCGTGGTAATCGCACTGCCGGAAAACCGAACCGCCGAAGCCAACGAGCTCGTTTTTAAATTGGAGGCGCTCGAAGTTCGAGTCTACCTCATTCCCGACATGGTCAGTATGGCAGTGCTCAATGCTGAAGTCGAACGATTCGGTGATCTGGTTATTATCGGAATCCGGGAACCCGCAATTCAGGGACACAGGAGAATCACTAAGAGAATCCTGGATCTCGCCGCGAGTATACTTATTCTGTCAATTACTTGGCCTTTGTTGATTGTTATCTGGATCGCGATAAGGATGGATTCGCAGGGACCGACTCTATATATGGCCAAGAGAGTTGGTGAAAACGGTAAAATCTTTGAAATGTGTAAATTTCGTACAATGTTTGTGGATGCAGCTAGGCATCAGGCCGAGGTAACAGCAGAAACCGAGGATGGGCGCAAGATTTATAAAATTAAAGATGATCCCCGTGTAACCAAAGTGGGAAAATGGTTGCGTCGTTGGTCCCTCGATGAACTACCTCAACTTTTCAATGTCATAAAGGGAGAGATGTCGTTGGTTGGACCACGACCTGAACAACCTTTCATAACCCAGGAATACGATCACTGGCAATGGCAAAGACTTCTAGTGCCGCCGGGAGTTACCGGTTGGTGGCAAGTTTCGGGAAGAAGCGATCTCCCGATGCATCTTAACACACAGTATGACATTTATTATGTGAGGAATTTTTCGCTCTTCTTGGATCTTAAAATTCTGTTCAAAACTTTTAGCGTCGTACTCCAGGGAAAAGGCGCCTATTAAATGAACGGCGCTACTTTGTCATTCAGGAATTTTGTTACAGCCGTAATTTGCTGCGTCGTCTTATCCGTTCTTGGCTATGCGTATGTGACTTCATTCAATATGGGCATCAGAATAATTCTGGTGGTCCATGGGCTCGTCCTGTTTTTCCTCTTCTTCGCCCTTTCTCTCAATGATCTGAAATCGTGTCTTGTCTTCGCAATGCTATTGGTCATTCCGATGTCGATTGATTTTAGTCTGGTGCGGTACCCTTCTCTACCGGAATACCCACCATTCGCCGAAAGCATTGTAATCAATGTTGTCGATTTGATCTTGGCCGTACTGATGATCCAATGGTTTGCCTCCTCATCGATGAAGAGAACATCCGGAATCCCAACTATTGGGCACCCGGTCGGGACCTTGTTTCTGATTTGGATTTTCTACAGTCTTTTGATCGGTTGGCTGAAAGCCGAGAACCCTACATACGCTTACTTCGAAGTTGTCGCAATGTTTCAAGCCTTTTTGATTTATTTTTACCTCATAAACAACACCAAGAGTGTGCGGGATGTGCGGATAATCATTTATGCGCTCTTTGCCGCGCAATCACTTGAAGCGTTGTGGCTAATATTCCAATACGTAACGGGGCTGAATTACACGATAAAAGGCGTATTCATTTCACCCGTAAGAGACCAGGTAAGTTTCCGCTCCGCAGGTTTCGCCGGTCGGGACGTAGTCTCGACACAGATGATCTCATTTTTAGCTCCTGTCGTCTTGGCATACTATTACCGAGTCGCTGATCGAATGCACCGCATAATTGCTGCGGCCATAATCGTAATCTTTGTGGCCGGTATTATGTGTGCCCAGACCAGGTCCACCGGTTTTGCCACGATTCTCGGCTTCACTATGGTCCTTATTCTTGGGAGCTTGAGAGGCTGGATTTCTAAGAAGAAATTTCTTAAATTCATTTCCATAGCCTTGTTGTTCCTGGTTTTGGTGAGTCCATTAATCTATACGCGATTTCAGCAAGGGTCCGGAGGCTGGGAAGGGGATCGAGTCCCTCTCATGCGAACCGCTGAGGAAATGTGGTTGGACAACTGGCTACTGGGAGTTGGACCTAGTAATTACACGAACAATCTGGAAAAGTACTTGCCGGTTGAATTGAGGTATAGCTGGAAGGCTCCGGTACATAACGAATTTCTCATGCACCTTGCGGAACGAGGAATTATCGGGAGTATAATCTATTATTGGTTTTCTGTAATCATGTGCATCAAATTGTGGAGAACGACCAATTCATCGGACAAATGGTTATCTATGGCCTCCGCGGGTATATTGGCAGGAATGCTGGGGTCAATCATTGTGCGCGTGTTTCACTGGTGGCATCAGATGGCAAACTTCACCTTTTTTTGCGTAATGCTGGCGCTTGCTGTAGCCTTGGAAAATATTGAACGCACAAGAGAGCAAAACAAGGGCCAGGAGTAGGTATCCTGGGCTGAAAACTATTTCATCAGCGGCACGAAGTCACTAGATCAAAACACTTTACCAATCTGAGCTGTCCCGGGGACCGAGTGATTATCAGCAAGCGATTGAAAGAAGCTGGTTTTTTGCTGTTTCTCTTTTTAGGGACTATTATTCTGATGGAAGCTGTCCTGCACGCTGTGTGTCTTATTTCTCCAAAAGCGGAAGGTCTGTTAAGCTCACGCACTGGTTTGCACGTCCCGGACGCAAAATTGGGAATGCGACCGACTCCTAATTTTCCGGAACATGACGCGAGGGGCTGGCGCAATAAGCAGACCGCCGTAAATCCTGAAATAGTTGCACTGGGCGATTCCATGACTTACGGGGTGTGGGCGAGACGTGAAGATGCATGGCCTCAGCAGCTGCAACGCATGGGCGGGTCGAGTACTTATAACATGGCCTACGGCGGGTACGAACCCATTCGATACCTGATACTCGCAGATGAAGCCCTGGGACTGAAGCCTAAACTTGTAATCGAAGCCTTATACGCGGGTAATGATCTCTGGGAAGCTTACGAAAGCGTTTATGCCGACGGCCGGCTGCCTCAATTGCGGACAATTGATGAGGCGCTTCTTAAACAATTCTCAGCCAAAGAGAAAGAACTTTCCGTCTGTGAGGACAGCCGCGATCGTTTTGAACCACAGCGTGGAGTTAAGGATTTTCTCGGTAGATATTCCAAGATCTACGCCATATTATGGTTGTTTAAAGCCATGTTTATGCCTGACCACACATGGCCTTGGTTCTGGATCAAGTACCAGGCGACCCGATTTCCTCCGTGGGAAGTATTTGAATATGAGGGGATCAAGACAATATTAACTCCCAGTTATCGATTGCTGGCACTGGATGGGACGGATCCCCGGATTCGAGAAGGTCTTCGCCTGTCACTTGAAGCTATAAAACGAACGAATGAGCGGCTTAGCGAGGCCGGCGTACGTTTCCTGGTGCTCTTTATTCCAACAAAAGAATTAGTTCTCGAACCATATATGAAGAGTATTAAGATGAAAGACCCTGACCTGTGCCGCCGACTCCAGGCAAATGAAAAACGCGTGTGGCAGACCATCAGGGAATATCTCATTGATCATCAGATTCCTTATGCAGATGCATTACCTGCATTGCGACGGAGTGTAGAAGCGGGCAAGAACCCTTTTCTGATCAATCATGATGCTCACCCGAACGCGGAAGATCACGAAGCTCTCGCCGTGACAGTTTTATCCGAAATAAAACAAAGGAAGCTGCTGAATTGACTATCTTCAAATTCCCGAAAAGATCGACAGCAGTGCTCAGCGATACTATACTGAGGACTGATTTGTAATTAGGAAGTTGTCAACTCGATTCGCCAAAAAGGTAGTGACCCGCCATGACAGAAGATGAGGGCCTGACTTTACGAGACTTTTTTAATGTTCTATACCGTCGCATCTTTTTGCTGAAGATCACAATAGTGATTTTACCGATAGCTGTACTTTTTGCGTGCTACGTTGTGGACCCTGTTTACGAAACTTCGGGAAAAATTCTTGTGACGGCCAAAAAAGAAAACTCCGTGCTGCTACAGGGCCCCAGAGATCAAGGAGCGACAAGCATCCTGAATCTAAACGTTGACGAAACAGATCTAAATAGTGAGATGGCCCTTCTCACGAGTCCGGACCTCTGGATCAAAACGGTAAACCGTCTTGGGTTGGATTCATTCAAGAAAAAAGAGCCGAATCTCTTGGCGGAAAAATTGGGAGAATTTAAGAAAACCGTGAAAGACTTTCTGGGCGTCCAGCCTAGAGGACCCAAAGAGGCCGCTTCGAGAGAATCCGCGCAGGTCCAGGAAATTGCCAAACGTCTCGTCAAGGATTTTAAGGTAGTTCCCGCTCTAAAATCCAAGGTCATTGATATGACATTCAGATATTCCGACCCGGTCATGGCGAAGAAAATACTCGACACGCTTCTGGAGCAGTACATTCCCTATCATCTGGATGCATACGGATTGCCCGGCGCACAAGGTTTCTTTGCCGACCAAGGGGATATCTACAAAGAAAAATATGACGCAGCGGACAAGGAACTGGCGGATTTTAAAAACAAGTGGGGAATAGCGTACGCAGAACGACAGAAAACAGAATTGATTGCGACCATAAAACAGATAGAGGATTCCCTCGTGGACTTGAATTCCAACGAGAGTCAGTACGATAATATCCTCGGCTCGCTGAAAAAAGGCATAGTGCTCACCGGGCAATTGGCGTCTGGTGCGCAGAGAGGTAATGAAAATACTTTCATCAGCGTCATAGCCACTCAGCTTCTGCGTGCCAAACAAAAACAAATTCAGGTAGCCGAATTGTTCACTCCCGAAAGCCGGGACTATATTGCAGCGGAAGAAATGGTTAAGGATCTTACCAAGAAATTCGAAAATGCGATCATTGTGGAGATGACTGTCCTTAAAGCCAAGAGAGGAAGCCTTGAACAGAGCCTGAAAGAAAAGCAGGAACAGCTGCAGCAGCTAGAGGAAAAGAGCGAGGAAGCTCGACGACTCCAACTGGCGGTCAGCATTGCCAAAGAGCGTTATCTTCAGTTTGTCTCGAAAGAAGAAGAAGCCCGATTGGCTTCTCAAGAAGGCCGCAACAAACTTGTTACAGTCAGTATAGTGGGCCGGCCGATGATGCCTAGCGATCCGATATTCCCTATGACCAGCTTATTTGTTTTAGCTGCTTTTGTGCTGTCGTTTCCTGTCGGAATCGCCGCAATATTCTTGGCCAACTTTTTTGACTCCACGTTCGATAATCCTAAAGAAGCAGAGCAAGCCACCGGATTCGCTGTCCTGGCCACAATCGGTAAGCTGCCAAGAGGATAATCTGTCACAAATTCCGTGAATGTATGATGAGAGCTGTAACCGCCGCACTCCTTTGCTTTTGCTTCATATCGGTCACGCCGAATAGTTTGAGCGCTTTGGGAACTGAGTACGACGGTGGAATAATTGAGAGAATTGCGGATGACAGAATTTATGTAAAAGGGGAATTGGGCGATCACATATTCGAAATAATCGGGATTTGCTCGTGGTGCGAGGAAGGTTTAGAGGTTTCAATTGCGTTCAAGGGCTATACTCGAGCAACATTGCAGCCAAAATCCCCGTCCTTTCAGGGGCGACCTTTGCAGGCGTTGATTATACGCGACGGACGAGAATAGGGAACACTAATAACTTTGTCTTTACGCTAGATAGCCAGGGGAATTGACGTCCAATCTTAAACCGAGTCATCACATCTTCTTGAGGACGACATCATGAACTTGCAGAAATATCTCCTACACAATTACGTTTTATAAGGCTCCGGTTCACGGGGTTCAATTACCAATTTGATGCCTTCCAAAACCTGCCGCAAGCGCTTTGGTGATATGGTTCCGATGTAATCGTTCAGCCTTGACTTGTCCACTGCGAAGACCTGAGAAACATTTACTACGTTTTGCTTAATCAGGTTCCCCTCAGCTTTATCCAAAGGTACGTTTCCCGGAGCATTGGCCCGCTTCAGGTTAGACGTCAAGGGGCATACTAACACGGTCCGAATCTTACTATGGTTAAACAGATTATTCTGGATAACGAGGTGCGGATGACGATACCCTGGTTCGGAGCCTAATGGCACTCCCAAATCTACCCAATAAAGATCTCCCTGATGGATTACCATTCCCCCTCTACCAACCGTCTGTGTTCCTGTTCGACGCCGCGGCGCAAAGCCTTTTCTTCTGCGTCGGGCTCGTCCTCGTAGGCAGCATTGATTTGTTGGAGCAACTCTCGATTCTGCCGCCGTTGTATATACTCTTCCAATGCTATAACAAACAAGCGACTGCGTGACACTTTCATCTGCCGTGCCAACTTCTCAGCCCGCTCAAAAAGAGGTCTTTGGATAGAAATTGCCGTCTTAACCGTACGCATGGTTGTACCGTTTTTTTGGTATATAGTATAACTTTCTAATGCCAACTGGTCAATACCGAAAACCGAGGATTGGGGAAGTCGCAACCTTGGCAAAGCAATTCCAGCCGGCCTCAGCCCACTATCGCGAAAGATTCAGTGCTTGCTGCCTGTTCTAAACGAAACCAGGCTCCTATAAATGTTGACATAAGATTGCACTAGCACACTCCAGTCGCGGTTATCCTCAACCCAATTCCGTCCTCGGGCTCCAAGATCCAACCGTGCCTCTTTATTCTCGATTAGCCCGCGACATTTTGCGATTAAATCTTGCACGCTCTCGGATGCGAACAAAACCCCGTTCACGCCATTAGTAACTATCTCGCGGTGACCTCCTATATCACTGGCAATGAGCGGTTTTCCCATAGCCATAATTTCCAGAGGCTTCAAAGGAGTTACCAGACGGGTCTCCCTCGTGTCGAGGCGCGGCAGTACCATCAAATCGAAGAGCCGGTAGTATTCTGAAATCTCCGCGTGTGCGATTCTGCCGGGGAATAGCACTTTGTCAATTATGCCGGCCTCCTCAGTCTGTCTTTTCAAAATCTGCGTGACCTCACCTTCTCCGACCAACAAAAGTTTCAGCTCAGGGAATTCAGCGCTCAAACCAATCATCGCCTGGACGAGTAATTCAAGCCCCTCATAATGAAAAAATGAGCCGATATAGCCAATTACGATCTTGTCTTCTAGGCCTAAACGACGCTGCAACTCAGTATTTGGGGGGCCGGGAACAAATATTCTAATGTCCACCCCATTTGGTACTATGGCAATTTTCTCCTCTCGGATGCCTCGGGCCAAAAGCTCTTCTTTGAGAGAATCACAGATTACGCAGCAGAGATCGGCCCCCTTCAGCGCTGTATCCTCCAGAAAATGCACGCCTCGGTAACGCAATGACCTTTCAGTTATCCCATGACGGCTGGTATGGGAATCTTCCCATAAACCTCGCATTTCATAGACGGTAGGAATTTTTTTTCGTCCCCCCACTATATTGGCAATAATGCCGCACGTGAAAGGGGAATGTGCGTGAATAACGACTGGCCTATAAATTTGGGCAACTCGCATCGCTGCTTTCAACAACATGATATTCTGCAAGACCCTCAGGGCTGACTTGACGGGACTTTCATCGCTCACTTCAATGGTGGGGGGCAGAATCCTGCCGGGTGTCCTGAAATACCTTACTCCATCAATGAATTCGCTTCCTTCCGAATCCAATTTGCCCGCGGGGGCCTGCGAAGGCGACGTTAACACCAGCGGCTCCAGACCGCTCTCAAGTTGATTTCTTACTATCTCTTCACTTCTAATCGCATAACCATGCGATCCGGGAACTGAGCGATGTAATATGTGCAATATTCGCATGGTAATCCTCATATGGTCAGCTATCGGTATTGTCGGCTGGCCCCACTCCAGACAAGAGGAAATCGAAAACGCCAGGTGGAAAAATCTCGTCGGCTATATTCTCAAGAGCATGAATGTCCTGGCCTGGTGGCGTGAATTTTACCAGGACATTTGCAGGGAGTTCACATCGCATCGTCGCTCGCAGCGTCGCCGCGGGGATTATAAAACCGTAGTAACGTGAGTTCCACCCAGCTACCGGGCCTATGGAAGCACGCAGGATGGATTTTCTACCCTCAGAATTCGGCTTGATCGAAATTTCGATTCTCTCGTTTAGTGACCAGGCCGAAAAAAGTCCGGCGCTTGTTTCATCAATATTCCAGACAGGATCGAAATGCATCGACAAGTCCAAATCATGCACCCCCGAACCATCTATATGATCCAAAACAAGCACCCCTTGTTCTAATGCATGTATTATGAACCGGTGATGGACAATCCCCCTCCAGTCCAATTTGCCGTGTAAAACCCTCCACGACTCGCCTGCTCTTGGCGAGTATTGTTTTATTTTCAGAAGTTCGGCCCATCGAAAAGTATTGAGAGGCTGGGTTTGATTTTTCCCATCAACTCTAATTGTATTGTGAGCCGCGGTGGATCGGAAATAGTCACGCCAAACTGGCTGTGCATTATAAGAACCAGTCCCTGTATCGACAACAACGGGCTGCCCCTTGTGCCAGAGAAGAAACGACAGACCGTCCGCGTGCCCATGGCCGCAACCAGGAGGAATCCCGAGCGGGCCGGCATCAAACAAAATTGAGAATTGACCATCACGGCTAATCTGATATCCGCCGTCAGGAAAATCTATTATCCCTCGCGCGTTTTTGTCATAGTTCCCGTTTGAAATCCGTTTCAGCTTATTTTTGGCAAATGATTCCAGCCCATCCTCTCCTACCATGAGAAACGACTCGGCAGGAAAACTCTCCATTCCGCTGAATAAGGAAGGCCGATCCAAGAGCACCCCTCCAGCGGCTAATAACCAAGAAAAGTCCCAAAAATCCGAAAGCTGCCATCTCACTGCCCGGCCGGTGTCGGAATCTCCTATCATAGGAACTTCCACGGAATCGTTTGCAATTTCGTGAACAAATTCCAGCCCTGCCGCAACACGCTGAAGGACCTCTCCGGAAAGGGCGATGCCATTGTATTTGGTCAGGTGGATTACTGGCAGTAAGAATTCCGCAACGAATCGGAAATAGCCGGTCGACTGCTCTGCGTAAACACCGTCGCGCAGGATAATCATGGGCACGAGCCTATCCAATATTCTTACAGCGGTTGCTCCCCATTTTCCGGAATCCGCAAAAAAAGGATAAATAACTGAAACATACAAAAGAGCTGATGCCTCTCCCAGCAAATGGTTTCCAGGCGCGTGGTGAGTTGTAAGTTCCCTCGCTAAATGACGTGTGTGAATGTACACGCACGTAATAAATCGCTTTACGAAATCATCATCCCATACGGCGCAATTTGCACAAAGAATATGGCAACGGATCCACGCAAGCAGCCTCAACCCCACTTCCAGATTGCTGCTCCACTGGACTCCCAACGGATATCTGATGCTGTTCATCCAGCTTTCCACATGATCGCGTGCTTCCCGGGCGAAAGACTCGTTGCCGGTCAGCCTCCATGATGCCCCTAGACATAAAAGATGTTGAAACCGATTGAGTTCCCAGCACCACTTTATGTCTCGTTCAGGTCTCGTGGGATCGTGATAGACATCTATATCCGCATAATAAGTCCGCGGCCATTGCTCATCCGGCTCATCCGGTGCCATGGTAGCTGACCATCGAATCGGTCTTAGCAGTTCGATTTCTTTCCACTGGAAAAGTCTCAGCTTCCCCGCCAATATGGACTCTGCCTCGCGAACAAGGTTTTTGACCTGCTCGGGATACAGTTTTGAAAAATTTCCCCAATATGAAGGATCCTGCCACCAGCTTGCCGGAAGGGTTTCCATTAGACTCTTGGTGACAGTTTCGGAAAGATTTTGGTCCGGATTCCCGAGCAACCATTCGCTGCGCCTTGCGAAAACCCGTTCAGTAGACATGCTCAGAGGGTCTGAATACAGGTTTCGACGTTCATTCCAATGACGTATCCAGGAACCGGCACGTTGAAATGGTTCCGCCACGCGAATTGTTCTCAGCCGCCGAAGGACGTATTTGAGTTTTTCTAAACGCATTAATGGAGGAGGGACTTGCACTTATTTTCCCAAAATCCGGCGCAACAATTCCCTGTAAATACGATATTGGCTCTCCCAGGTGAGAGCTGCGGACCTCTCCTTTGCTTTTGTTGCGAGGGTTTTCATGAATTCCGGTGACCTGTAAAGCTCCATGATTTTGTCGGCCAATGCTTTGGAATCGCCGGGAGGAACAAATGCTATGGAATCATCACCGTACAATTCTTCCAGTACCGGAAGTCTTGTGGATACAATGCAAAGGCCCACACTAGCCATCTCGGGTATTTTAAGTGAAAGAGCCCGATCCATGTGGCAGTCACTAAGTGCGGGATAAATACCTATGTCGGCCTGTTGCATTATCTCCGGCATTAATTCCAGAGGAACCGGATCAGACACCTCGATCAGGTCGTCAAC
Source organism: Desulfomonilaceae bacterium (assembly GCA_052144015.1). Taxonomy (GTDB): domain Bacteria; phylum Desulfobacterota; class Desulfomonilia; order Desulfomonilales; family Desulfomonilaceae; genus DATJPW01. The sequence goes on along the minus strand of JBKQRG010000289.1, from coordinate 53,589 downwards.
ACCCAAGGTTTGAGCCAATTGTAAGCAATCATCTAGCGCCTTACCTTCATGTCGAATCTTGGGGACGACTCTGAGTTTGAGGCCCGGGATCTGAGGTCGCAGAACCGGGAGCGCCTCAATTGCCACCTGTAGTCCATAGCGATTCGCAACAGTACCCACGTACAAGAGGGTGAATTTATCATTCTGCCTACGTGAGGCCGTTTGAGTCGCGCTTTTGGAAAATCGCGGATCCGCGGCATTCATAATAACAGTGATTTTCTCTGGCGGAACCCCTCTGCTTATAAGTACGCTCTTGAATGTCGGAGTAGCCGTGATGATATGACTGCTGAACTTAATCGAAATTTTTTCCAGGAACACCTCCGTACGAACCAAGATGTGATTCCTAGGCACTTGCAGCTTGGATTGAAGCAGTTCGGGAGTCGTATCGTGGATATTTAAAATTACCGGACAGCCTCTCAATCGAGGGATCAGTGCACAAAAGGCTAAGAAATCAGGCATATTATGAACATGAATCAAGTCGTAACGATGACGGAAATCCAACTTGGAACATTTCAAAAACATCATGAACGCGGCGTACAGCCAGCCTAAGACATGCGTCAGTCCCTCGCGACGGCTTCGGGTCATCGGTAAAGTGTATACTTCAATATTAGGATGACTGGTCTGCGGCTGTTCAGTTTCAGAAGCAAGGCAAATTATATCCACGTGACGCCCCTCGTCGGCTAATGGTTCTGCGTAACGCCGGACGCGGGTATCACGAATATAAACACTGTGGGTGATCATTAAGACGCGAAAATGGTCGGAATCGAACAAGAAATCTCCTGCCAATCAGAGGAAGCGGTATACCCATTTTGGAATGTGAAATTCCCTTTTGTTCAGAATAACTCCCACTATTTCTCCTCCACCAGACTTCAGTTTCTCAATTGCATGCTGCACAACCTGTGAGCGCGTGAGGTTCGACTCTATTATGAAAACGACTCCATCAACCATTCCGGTAATTATAGTGGAATCTATGAACGGAATGACTGGAGGGCTATCCAGCAGGATATATCGGTACATACTCCTGAGCTCAGCGAGCACCCCCTCGAAATTTTCCAGACGAGCCTCTCGCTCCAGACCTTTTTCCGATCCAAACCCTGATACCGCCGGTAACACTGAGAAACCATAATCATTGCTTTTTTGTATGGCTTCCGCCAGTGGTTCCGAATTTTGCAGAATTCCCACAAGAGATTTATCAGTTTCAATTTTAAGAATCTCTCGTAGGGAAGGTTTTCTCATATTGGCTTCTACAACAATTATGGAATTCGGCGAGTGCACCTTCGCCAGGAATGTAGCCAATGCAAGAGTTGTGGAGGTGACCCCCTCCGAGAAATGGGAAGCAGTAAACTGAATCGCACGCGATTTGATAGGGCTATCCCTTGGAAAAAGCGTACGATCGAGTCTGTAAAATTCATCCGCAAATGAGGAGGCGAGTTCCTTGAACATGGCTCCCTTTTCTACCCTTAATTATTAAATTTATAAACTTTTATCTTCAGGAAAGTCAAGGCGGAAGAGCGGACCGTTTTTTTAAATATACTGCGATTAAGTTAAGTTATTAATACAATATATGCGTATTTATTAATGTAAAATATGATAATATCACCGTTACTTCTTGACACATAGCTACTTATTTTGATAGACTGTTGGCATGATCGGAGTACGCATGGAATATTCATTTTGAAAAATGTATAAGCTCATGTCTAAGATCACAGATGATGAAATTTGGATAACATACTATAAAACAGAGAAATTTATAGCGAGACTTGGAAAAAGAACTCCCTTTGCGGCACCTTTGCCCAAAACTGCCGTCACAATAGCATCCTTTAGAAAAGGTAAAGACCTCGAATCGAGGGTCGTTTCCTCATGAACCAACCGTCTGAAACTTCGGAGAAATTGAGCGCCCGGGAAAAAACCGAAATGGATGCGAAGGAATTTCATAGAGGATACAACTGGCGCATGGTCTCGGGTAGCCCTACTGGAACCCTCTCGGTTGCCCGAACTGGCTCGAAACGCACAGCGCGCGCCAGGATCATCGATGTGAATGAGATTAGCCTTGAACCGGAAGATTTTGTGACCACTCACAGATTGATTCACGACAAACCAGTGGCAGCCCCCGCTCCTTCCTGCCCGGAATCAGATGAAGCCGCGCCTCCCTGCTCCGAATCTGATGAACCGCCGGAGCGAACTAAAACTGGCGGTGTAGCGAAATTGCTTCTCTTGTTATTAGCGTCACTGACTGCTGCGATCATTGTCCCACGGCTCCTCCCCTCCGGCTATTCGGGAGTAAAACTTCTCCCTTTTTACGAGGATTCCAGTAAATTCAGCGCACCTGCCGGTTCCGGTAATTGGCTGGACGAGCGGTCACTAGCTCCACGGTTTATTAGTGAACCTATTGATCCCGCGCTCATGTCCTCAAAGGGGTCTTTTGAAGAGATGCGACCCGCCGCTCAGAATTGCCTCCCGGTAGATCCAAGATCCGGATTTGTGCCTGGTAACGCGGCGGCTGAACACAGCCCCTCAGCGATGCCTCAGGGATCTTCCATGATATCAACTGCACTGGCCTCCCGGAGATTACAAGAAATTGAACTTCGATTGCGTGAATGTGAATTGATTATACAATTGCTGGATTCCGGCAAGGGCGCATTCAGCGGTTTTGTCCCTGAGAACAACATTACCGGAATATCATCTCTGGCCCGCTTTCAAGAAAAAATCGTTCAGCTGGAAATCAACAAGCAAGCCCTGGCGGTGCGATTCGCTCCGACAAGCAAAGAAATTCAAGCCATCGATCTGGAAATTCAAGGTGTTAAGGCAGCTATGCGGGACTGCGTTGAGGCCAATCTACGCTTCTTCCAAAAAGGTCGGCAGCAGCTATTAGACCAAAAGGAGGGCAAGAAAGGTCCGACCGGGATGAATAACAAGGGCCAGCAGCCTCAATCCTTGGAGCCATCATTGTTGGGACGATGCTGGTCGTTTTTAAGTGATGGAATTGATGCCGTGGTCAACCAGCTGGTGGGTACAGGGAAATCCATTGCTTCGAGAGCATCGAAGCTCGGGAATAAGCTTATATCTAACGCTTCTACGTATGTTGACCGGAACCCGAAGGTGTCAGGAAAAGCTGAAAACGACTGGTCTCGATTGGCTGGTTCGGGACATATCAGACATCCGGAAACCCGAATCAATTCCGGTCGAGCAGAAAAAGCACGGAATGTGTTCCCATCCAGCCGCAGTGGTCAACGCGGTGTGAATGCTGCGCCAAGCCCGGGAGCCGAGGCTGGAATATCGGACTCAACGGGAGCCAGGCGCCGATTATGGCAGTCGTTGCGGGATAACGATACTAGCTGCGAGAGACAATAGTTATGCTGAGTCGTCACAAATCCAACCTGATGACGCCCGGTCACCGGAAATCGCGGCATGCGGTTTCACGGCTGGTCTCCTGGTGGCTGCTGTTATGCGGTCTGGTGTGCATGGTCCCTGCCCTATCTGTTGCAGATCCAATGGATTACAACGGTTTCACCACCTTCGGATTTCAAGGCTTTTTCAGTTGGATTGATGGCAGAATGGGATTTGAGCAGGAAAATACCGGACTCGGCACACTGAACAATTTCAGAAGCGATCTCGGATTGCCGCTTAGCAATCAATCATACAGAATAGTCGGTTCCGTGCGTCCGCTGGAACATCATCTTTTGAGAATCTTCGGAACAATTCCCGAACGGTACAGAGGCGGCACTATTCTCAGTAGAGATCTTGTGACGAAAAATACAATTTATCCGGCCGGCAGCCAAGTCGAATCCGAACTGAAAACCTCAATGTTCGGCTTCGGTTATGACCTGGATTTCTTTATCGGACCACGCTGGTTCGGTGGTATTCACGGTGATCTGAGATATATCGATCTCAGAGTAGCTCTCGGCTTTGCAGATTCCACTCTCCGCGATCAGATAAGTGTTAGTGAGCTTGTGCCTTGTTTCGGCGCGCACTTTGAATCCAGATCTCCCTTTGGATTCGACAGGATTCTACCCGGGCTGAACCTTGGCCCGTTCGCACGCATGACATATGGAATTAATCCGACTTTCTTCAACTATGTAGATCTGCAAACCGGTATTTCGATTTTGAGGCGTCCCACAGGCGGACCGATTATTCTTAACGCCAAAGTGGGATACGAGCTTGAGAGCTATTTCTATAATCAGGAGAACATCGCGGGAAGGACTATCGAGCTAAGAAGAGATGGAGTGTTTGTCTCAATCGAAGGCGCTTTCTAATTTCCGTGCCATTGGTCCGGACGCCATTGCGATGGATGTTTGATTATGGAATTTGACGGCGAATTAGAACAGGAAAACGAATGATGAGCACGCAAAATTCTCCAAAGCATTTCAAAATCCGCCTTCGGAGAGTATTTGCTTTCTGTGCCGTCGCGCTTTTCATGGGCGGTTGCGTCATTCCTCGAGAAAGAGCCGTAGTGAACGAAACGCCTCCGCTAGAGATTAATCGGGTGACGGAGCATTTCCCGTCGTCATTGTATAGACTGGCGGAAGGTGATGTGCTGGAAGTTCTTTATCTTCCGACTCCGACCATTTCCGGTACTCCTTATAGACTGCAGATTAAGGACCAGATCGACATAGAGTTCGCATTCCATCCCGAAATGAACCGCACGGTGCGAGTCAGACCGGATGGAATGATCAGCATCCCTCGAAAAGATGATGTCAAGGTGGCCGGTTTAACCGCGGATGAAACCCGCAACATGCTAAAAAAGGTCTATTCCGATCTTCTCAAGGATCCGGACATCACCGTTACTGTCAGGGATTTCAACGTTAAACTGGATGAGATGCAAAGGACTTTTGCCTCAGCGGCGTTAGGACAGGCTCGCGCCGTCAGTATTCGTCCTGATGGTCACATCTCTTTGCCTCTTATACCCGACATGCCGGCATCAAATCTGACCGTCCCTCAGCTTACACAGGACGTTAACAAACGATACGCGGGAATCCTGCCCGATACGAATGTTTCGATAATTCTGAGAGAGGTAGTCGGAAATATTGTTTTTGTTGATGGCGAAGTTAGCCGACCCGGGGCTTTCACAGTCCGGGGGCCCACCACTGTTCAGCACGCTATTGCGCTGGCCGGCGGAACCAGAGCCACTGCTGAGCCCAGAACCATATTGGTGGTATCAAAGGGACCTGACGGTAAGTTCATAAGTCGCACCACGGACCTCTCCAAAATGACTTCTGCTTCTGATTTTATGGTTGGCCGCAATGATCTGATCTTTGTTCCCAGGAGCACCATTGCAAGGGCGGATCTGTGGGTAGACCAAAATATCAGGCAGCTTCTGATGTTCACCGGCTGGAACCTCGGTTTGACGGCGGATCTTGGCAGGGTATCCGCTACGAGATAATGGCAACCAAGTTCATGGCGCAGGTCGTCTGGTTGAGCGACTCCTGATGCTGGTCTACTTCTGGGCGGAGTTAATGAGCATCATTATTGGTAGGATTGAGGCGACTTGAAATCGTTACAGTCTTTGGGCAAAGGTCCATTGCGATAAGCAGCGCCTATTAGTAGGGCTGGGGAACGACAAGAAGCGGATCAGGTTTGATCTCCTGCAAATGCCTCAAAAGGAATGTCACCCAACCTCTTGATTATGTCGACATTTAAGCCAATTTCTCGGCTGATAATTTCCGGTAACCGTTTCCGGGATTCCATGAAATGCCGGATCTCTTCCTGACTCAATCCCATCTGCTCCATGCGATACTCAATCAATGCCAAGAGGTCAGGAGATTCTATACGATGGTGTTTTTTTTCGAACGCTCCGGTCAAAGCCAAGAGGATCTCCAACTCATCAGAATCCGCGGAGTCCAGCGGTATACCCCATAGCTCCTCGATGCGACTCATGGCCTCCTCATAATCTTCTTCAGTTCTGATTGGTTTAATTTCCACGGCAATTCCTCCGGGCCTGCGATTAAATCGTAAGCGCATCTATTCTATCATAATCCTTGTGATAGCCAACCCAAAGGATTAGGACAACGTTCCGGGTGTAATCAATGGCGGTGATAATGCGATACGTGTTACCTCCCAAATTGAAAATAACTCGATCCCCTGGTAAAAAATCAGCCGTTCTGTGCCTTGCCCGGACATCCGATGGTTTTCGCCATTCGGCCGTTTCAATGTCATGAAGCCACGCGGGGAACAACTTCTTTGCCTTTGCATCACCAGTGCTCATGAAATCAATGATTTTCTTTCGTCCACGAACTTCCATAACATTTGGCCAATCTGAACCAGTAGTAATCCAAATTGTTATTTTGAATCCACAGTATTCACACGTTGCAGATAATAACCCCACTCATCGACCAGTCGCCAGGGATCGAGATGACCTTTGAGGATCATACGAAATGTCCTCAGACCATCCCCGGCCGTGAGGGAAGTACGACGCAGGGTGTGGGGATTACATCCCATCTGATTGAGCCCATGAAGACCTGTTACGGCGTATTCGTATCCGGTCGACTTAGCTGTCTTGGCGACATTCTTGGTAAAATCACGGATGGTCCCGTACGGATAAGATAACCCCTTCGGTGGCTCTCCTAGCTCTTCAGTGATTCGTCCGTAAGAAGCTGTCAGTTCCTCTTCAACATCTTCCAGACTAATCTCTCCAAGACTTCTGTGGCTCACCGTGTGTGATCCAATGGAAAAGCCCGCGGCAGACATCTGACGCGCATTTTGCCATGTAAGAAACGGGCCTCCTGGAAATTGGATTGTATTGTCGAGGACCCCGGTAATAATGAAGAATGTGGCTGTGAGGTTCTTTTTATCTAATATTTCGGCAATTGTAGTTGCGGCTTCGCTGTAACCATCGTCAAAAGTGACTGCCACGGTGCCGGATTCCGGAGCAGGTCCCTCAGCTAATCTCCGTACCAAATCCGTCAATGCCATTACGGGATGGTTATCGGCTAGAAACGCGATATGAGACCTGAAATGGTCTGTTTTGACTGTAAAGGAATCCTGCGGCCGGTCAGCTATCTTGTGGTAGGTCAGGATTCTGTAACCCTCGACGAAGCTACGACTCCTCCTATACACAGAGCCATAACCGGAAATCGCGGAGGCCCATTCAATGGACCATTTGGCGGCTCTCTTTAGTGCCCAGCGCGGATCCACACCTCACCTCGATCTTTGGAATATACCACATACTGTTATCATAAGCTGAGGTCTTCTCGCCGATGATGATCTCGACTATTTGAAGCTATGCCTTTATTCGATTATATTGTTCTTGTTGAAATATCAGCAGGAGGACTCAGGAATTGCAAATCAGGAGCAGCTTGGCAAAAACCGTTATGGATGAAGTTTATGATGGCGTTTACATAATGGACCGGGACCGAAAAATTCTATTCTGGAACCGGGCAGCCGAGAGAATCACCGGATTCGCCGCCAATGAGGCCATCGGGATACGTTGTCGCGACAACCTGTTGATCCATGTCGACGCGGACGGAACAGTTCTCTGTTCCGAAGACCTGTGCCCTGCACATCAAAGTATGCAGGATGGTAAAGAGAGAGAAGCAGAGGTTTATTTGCACCACAAATCCGGTCATCGGCTCGCTATAACAACGAGGATCTGTCCCCTTCGAGATAAGAAAGGCAAAATCGTCGGCGCGGTAGAAGTCTTCACAGATAATAGGAATATTCGAGAATTGACGGAAAGAATGGAAGAACTTGAGAAAATGGCTTTGCTTGATCAGCTGACCCAGATCCCGAACCGCAGATACGGCGAGATCCAGCTCAGACACGCGCTCAATGAAATGCAGCGATATGGTTGGCCTTTTGCCGTTTTCTTCTTGGACATAGATAAATTTAAGCATGTGAATGACTCATACGGACACGCGACGGGGGATATGGTGCTTCAGATGGCGGCCAGGACCCTCTCAAGCACTTTGCGTTCATCAGACGTGGTTACTCGCTGGGGCGGGGAAGAATTCGTGGTAATTGTGAGAAATCCCAAAGACAGATTACTTGAGATAGGGGACAGGATGCGTCTTTTAATTTCTCGCTCAGGCATCCAAACTTCGACCGGCATGCTAACTATAACAGTTTCCATAGGAGCCACTTTCGCCAAACCAGACGACACCCCCGAAGAATTAATATTCAGATCCGATCAATTGATGTATCAGAGTAAAAGAAACGGTCGAGATGTTGTTACTGTAGATAATTAAAGTATAGTCGTGTAGCCGTTAGCCGGCATTCCAACTATTTCTGATCGTCCGTAAGCTTTTTTGGACAAACCGGTTTCATTTCGCTCAAACGAAGGAAAAGAATTCAATATTGCGATATGAATCGGGAACATTGAAAAGATACAAAATGATCGCACATAATCGAAAATGTAACCAAAGGTTGCATCCAGTCAAGCTGCGTGTTATTTTGCAGCAAAGAACAAGAGGTTTTGGTCGGTGGTAAATTTGAAAATTATGGGTCCTGGGGGGATGGCCGGTAACACTGTAAATCAGGAACGCTGAACCAGACTACCTGACAGAAGTTGCCGCGCATATTAGTACAAGATTTTCCGGAGAGATCATCAGGGGGTGCTTAATGAAGAGATCTTTGGCTGTCACATTAGGTATTGTGGCCATAGCCACATTTATGATCGGCCTTCCGCATGTAATGGCTCAGACCGCCTCCAACGTTATCCGGGTCTGCGGTCCGGACAGCATGTTGGGCAGAATGCAAATTCTCACAAGAGTGTTCGTGAAGAATAATCCTGATGTCAAGGTGGAGATTATCGAAGGCCGCCTTGTAGATGTTGGCATTACTGCGCTCATAGAGAACAAATGTGATTTAACCATGAGTTCCCGCAGCCTAACAGAGAAGGAGAGCTCGCTTGCTGTCCAGAAGGGGATGGAACTTGTCGAACGCCTCATCGGCTACGGGGGCATTGTAATCATCACGCATCCTCAAAACCCCGTGAACGAACTCTCAGTAGACCAAGTCCAGAAAATATTCCGAGGCGAAATTACCCGCTGGGATCAACTCGGAGGTCGGACCGAAAATATCACTGTCGTTCGAACGGATGAAAGCCAGCACCCTGGTACATTCGTTTTTATGGAGGATGATTTTCTCAAAGGCAAATTTGCCAAAGACTCGGTGGCTTTGACTCAATTTCCGGGTGTGATGGCCAAGGTGGCCCAGACGCCTAGTGCAATAGGATACGTGAGAATTAGAGATGCATTCGAGTCTAAGCCTAAACAGAGAGAGGCCATAAAGATCCTGGAAATCAAGAGAATGGGAGCGCTAGTCGGCGTCCTACCCTCACGCGAGACAGTCAGCAATGGTTCGTACCCGATTAGGCGGCCGTACTTTTTGTATTATAACAGCAAGTTAGACGGGAATATCAAGAAATATGCAGATTTCATTGTAGGCAAGGGTTGGGGTTCCCAAGATCTCTAGGCGAGAAGGTTTCCGGACCCCGTTCGCCTACATTTAGTAGTAGATCGGGGTCCATCAATAAATTTATCTTGGCCTGCTGTCCGCCTGAGTACAAATGCTATTATGCAGGCGTTTCCACCCGTGTCCACTTACCGGCAGGGATTAACAGGTCATTAAATCTGTCGGATGCATGTTGATTCAGATAAAAACTATCAGGAGCATCCGGGCCTACCAGGACGACCGGACCCTTAAATTTGGCTGCAAAATCTTCTATCTTTGTTGTGCCGCCAAAATCCGCACGTTTCGCATTGTACCCTATCACCAGCACTTCATACTCACCCTTCCGGAAGCATTTCCGTAGTTCCCATTCATCATTTCCTTCACAAAGCCTGAAGCCGACGTCCACGTAATCGCCCAGGCGTTGATCAAACATCTCCCGCATTTCTCTGTCTTTCTTGGTGATAAGTTCCGGGGAAACCGGAGCGGTCTTGGTTTTTTCAGCATCCACGAAGACCACATCTCTCCGGAGCATGTACGGAGACGCAAGAAAATGAAAAATGTTCAGTTTTGTTTTGTAGTGCCGGGCTAATGACAATGCATAATCAAAAGCCCAATCGCCCTGACGAGAAAAAATTGCGCACAAACCCACGCCGTTCATGACTCCTCCTGCTCTTCTTTTTTGAAATCCTACCATATCTATTACTTTAGCACTCATACGCGACATATTCAGATACTTTCTATTGATTTATTTCTTCCGAAGTTCGGCAGGGAATAATTATGGAGAAGATCGCCCCTTTTCCCGGTTCGGATTCAACCGAAATAGTTCCCTTGTGTTCATGGATAATTTTTTGAGTAACAACTAAGCCCAACCCCGTTCCTTTTGAGCCTTTTGTTGAAAAAAATTTCTTAAACAAACTGTGCTTGACCTCGTCCGATATTCCTGGTCCGTTATCAATTACGCGGATTAAAATTGTATGATCGTCAATTTTTCCGCTCAATTTAATTTGGTAAGCCTTCGCCTCGGGGGCTGCGCGGCATGCTTCTATGGCATTGGAAACGAGATTTGAAATAGCACTGTGGATACCTTTTGAATCCAGAAGACATGTGCCCATATTGAAGTCAAAATCCTCGATCAACTCAATTCCGTTCTGTCGCGCTTTTTCCTCATAGAGCTTATACACGTCCATGAGAATCCCGCCCGGATCGCACTCCTCGTATTCGGGTTCCCTTTCTTTGGACACGTAAAGAATGTTCTTTACAAGATCGGAAACTTTCACAACGTTTCGTTTCACCATGCCCCAACCCTGATGGATTCTTCCGTCATTTTCGTACTTCAAACCCGAATCCACCATGTAAACGCCCCCCTCGAGCCCAGAGAGAATATTTTTTACATCGTGTGACATACCGGCGACCGCTTCGCCGAGCGTTGCAAGTTGGTTCTGAAGAAGTTTCACTTCAGTGACATCAGGCGACATTTCCATGACGGCTACAATTTTGCCGTTCTCATCTAGTACAGGAGATGTATACGTGACCAGATAAACCTCCTGCCCGTTACGCAACCAGACCTCTTCAGAAGAATGATTAGCGCCGTCAGCGAAGGTCTTCTCAACAGGGCAATTATCGCACTTGGAATCTCGACCCTTATAAACGTTATAGCACTTCTTCCCCCAGCGAGTGCCGAAGTCCCGAGCGAACATTTTGTTATAAAAAACTACGTTGAATGACTCATCAATAACAGTAAGATAGCATGGAATATTTTCAATGAGATTTCTGTATTCAGTTTCTCTCCTCTGCAACTTCAATTGAAGCATTACCATGCCGGTAACGTCGATTGACATTTCCATGACTTCGGAAACACGTCCATCATGATCAAAAATCGGTGAGGAATGTATAATAAGATATGTCTTCTTGTCGCCGCCACCCGGAGTCCAGACCTCTTCCGATCGATGAGACAGCCCATCCATAAAGGTCTTCCTAACCTGACAATTGGAGCATTTGGAATCAAAGCCCTTGCGAACTGTATAACAGTGCCTCCCGATCTGATCGCCGAAATCAGTGGTAAACGCCTGATTCGCCTGAACAATTCTGTAGTCCCGATCTATTACACTAATGTAACATGGAACCTTTTCGAACAGCTCCTTGTACATGGCTCGGCTTTCTTCAAGCTGCCGAGTGCGATCACTTATCTGCCGACTCATTGCATCAAAGGCCCGAGAAAGCATAGCAATTGAATCATAGCCCTTGATTATTTCGACAGGCGGAAAGTTTCCAGCCGCTATTCTTCCGGCTTTTTCTTCAAGTCTGCGCATGCGCCGGCTGACAAGGAAGATCACTCCTAACCCTATGATGGTGGAAACGAGCAAGAACAGAAAAAAGCCGAATATGTAAGTTCTGCGGGCATTCTCCAGGATTTGGGCGCGTAATCCTTCTAACGGCAGCTTGAGTTCCAACGCGCCCAATACCGCCAGCGATTCCGGATGGGCATGGCAACCTGCTGTCGAACAGGCTTTACTATTCAACAATGGGTTCACCACGGCTAAAAGATGCCCACCTTTCAGGAACTTGTGTCTAACAGTAGTGTCGGTCCCTAGATTCGCCAGTAATGGATTTTCCTGTAGAGTAGGCGGGCTGCCCGGTACGACGCTGGTGTAGTGAAGCGTGCCCTTCCGATCGTAGATGTTTATCTCTTTAAACCCTTCCTGTTCACCTACAGCCTTAACGATCTCCCTTATGACCGCACGATCTTTCGTCATCATCCCGTTCCAGATTGCAGCCTTTATGACCTCCGAATTTTTGAGAGCCTCTTGAACTCTTGCATTCACAAGGTGCTCTTCCTGAACTGAGACACTATGATAAGCAAAAGCGACAATAGTTAAAAACATCACAAAACCGACATAGAAACTCAGCTTAAATTTGAGGCTGAAGAAGAAACGTTTAATAGGATGTATAGGCGTAATAGCAGACATTACCTTTTATATAGGGACTCAAAGGACATCGTTTTTATATAATTCTCTAGTTCCAGGTGCTTGCCGACCACGACGTCAGATAACCACCGTTGGATCCTCGCGCGACAGAACACCTGGTCGTCGATAAGAGAACCCTCTGCACGCGCTCTAACTCAATGTTGAAGCTGCCCAGTTTTTGCAGTACTCTGGCAGACTCCTTCCTCAACCGAGAGGCGGAGAAAGGGTCGACGAATCCTGGGATCATTGACTGTTGAGTGAATAAATGTGTCACTCGGTCAAACAATCATTAGAAGCCTAATCTCTTCAGAGAACCAGAGCGGGAGCGACGAGCTCAGCCAGATTCATTACTTTTGCGTCTATTTTATAATGACTAATTATCTCCTTGAGTTGGTCCGTGCAATTATGACACGACTGCAACACTACATTGGCTCCTGTCGCGCGTATCTCATCAGCTTTTATTTTACCCGCAGCGATGCGTCGTTTTGAGAATTCCGGCATCGCCAAAGCCCCACCGCCTCCACCGCAACAGTAACTGGTTTCCCTATTGTGTTCCATTTCAACGAAATCATCTACCGCCGCTCGAATCACGATGCGAGGCTCCTCGAGAACACCTCCGGATCTGGCGATATTGCATGAATCGTGATACGTGAACCGTTTGCCAGCATGAACAGATTTATCCAGTTTCAATTTGCCGTCCTGAATCAATTTGGACATTAATTCCATCATGCTGGTGATCTTGAAAGGCACGCCGCCAACCCAGTTCGGCAATTCCCAACGCAAAGCACGATAGCCATGCCCGCACTCACCCGATAACAGGTACTCGCAACCGAGTCTCTTCACATCTTCAGCTTGCCACATGGCGAAGAGCTTCGCGTCCGCATCGTTCCCGTTAAATAGGGCGTAGTTGGTAAGGTCCCAATATCTAGATGAAATGGTGAAATCAACTCCCGCTGCATTCAGAACTTTGGCGCTCGCTTGTATCGTCAGCGGATAATACTTGGGTTCGCGAGGATTTAGCGTGAGAAAGTACTTAGCGCCCTGTTTATCTACGGGAATTTTGAAATCGCTGCACCCTTCTTCATCTTGGAGTTCTTCTTCTATCCACTCCAGTGTCTCGATGAACTCGTCCTGCGGGACGGCCATATTGTTCCCGTTATTATAATGGGTATCGACCGTGTCCTGAAGGTTTTGTGGGCAACGTCCCACCTGCTGCATGATGCCGCGTGCAGCACGCACCATCATTCCGTAATCAACTCCCATGGGACAATTGTAAGTGCAACGTCGGCACATGGTGCAGCCACCGAAAAGCTTGTCAAACATGTCCTCGGCAAGATCTTTAGTCAAAGGCTTGGCGCCGACAAAGGATGGAAAAATTCTCCCGACCCAATCATAGCGACTCTTGTACCATTTGCGAAATCTATCGGCCTTATAGGCCGGCACCAGTGTCTTATCTTCCGGAATCGAAACACTATAATGACATGCATCGCTGCACAAACCACAGTGGATGCAACCGGCCAATGATGTTGCGACAACTCTATTAAGTTTAGCGGGAAGCAATTTCTCCATCTCGGCTAGCATTTCCGGTGTAAATTCGGGTTTGAGGGGCCATTTACGCTCTTCGGCAGCCCCCAATTTTTCTGGCTCCTGGGATTCAGACCCGGTGTTTATGTTTGTCTCTGACATAATTTCTCCTCCAAATTATGCTATTTAGTTTTGATTTTTCTTACGGATTCCAGGTGGCGTCTTTCACATTCTTATTCAAGATTCCGCGGCCGCCGAAGATCATCCCGAAGTTGACTCTGCCGAACGGGTAAAGAACGTAGTGTGATATTTTGCTGAAAGGCACATACAAAAGGAAAAACGTGGTCATCAAAAAGAAAACCCACATCCAGCCGGTTTCTGGATAACCCTGAATCCAAAGGCTCATGGTAATAAAACCGACGGCAAAGAAGGTTGTCATAAGAATGAGCGCAAAATAATCATCTAGAGTGCTGATTATCCGGATTTCAGGAACCGTCAAACGTCGATATATCCTTCGTAAACCAATTAGGAAAGCCAGTCCCATAAATATCATGATGATAGTAGAGAAAGTGGGCGTCATCAGTCCAGGTGCCAGCGGGATCAGAAACGTTGAACCTATGGTGAGGGCCACAGCGATGTGAAAGATCATGAATTCAGCATAAAAATAAAGATTTTTACCGGTACTCTCCATATCCCAGGGTCTGAGCACATTGGTCAGTGAAATAATTGCTCCCGTAAAACGGTCACCCTTAAACTCCGCCTTTTCAGGGGGAAATGGCTTCTTGAGCAGCTGGTAGATCTTCAGTGCGTACATCAGGGCCATAAATGTCAGACATAAGTACTGAACGGGCTCCTGCAACACCCAAAGCGCGTAACTAACCTCATTTGGCATCTCTACTTGGTCTCCCTTCCTTCTATTTATTTGTTTCCGAGGCTGAAATCTAAGGCTGTGATTTTGGAATAAGCAATTCCCGGGCTGGGGGCGAAGCTTACGCACCGCGCACCAACCCACCCCACAGAGCAGAACTTTCAGAGTTCGGATTATAATTCTACACGCATATGTGGAAATTCATTAATAAAAGGTACGTGATACGGTCAGGAATGTCAAGTCCGTCGGCCTAAATTGTTAGGGCGCGAAAAGAATCTGAATCAAAAATCGCGGTATTTGTGATTATCAGGGCGAGCCTTTGCTGAGAGCCTCTTCGGAAAGAACAGAGAGAGAAAGCAGATCGGTGACTTCATCGATTTCATGCATCTTGTCCGTCTCAGGCCTCTTGTCAAGAATGAACCAACGCAGGCTCATATGGCTGAAAGTGCCCAAGAACAGGTTCCGGAATACCCTTGGATTAACATCAGGACGGAATGTGCCTTCGGCTTTGCCTTCTTCTATGACAAGTTCGATTACTCGACAATAACGGCGGAAGGTCTCATAGGCTTTAGAAGAATAAAACCGAGAGCTTAGCTGTATTTGAATAATGAAAACCTCCAAAAAATTTCGATTGGTGAGGTAGAGAGAGAAGTGATTCTTAATCATTCGCTGTAGCTTTCCGAGCGGCGTTCTGATCTGAAAGGTTTCTTCCAATTGATCTATGTGATCTTGAAATCGCTTTCCCGGGATAGACATGAGCAGATCTTCTTTGCTCTCAAAATATTCATAAACAGTTCCTTCAGCCACCCCGGCCAGCTTGGCAACATCAACCACCTTTGCTTTATTAAAACCTTTCTCGGCAAAAATCTTTTCAGCAGCCAAGAGCATCCGATTCGCCTTATCTATGGGCTTATAGTTCCACGCCGGTCTCTTTCGAATCATGGGAAGCACAAGGGCCATGATGTCTTCCAGATCTGAGGATGCATCCGCAGTCTCACCTGTGACCAGAAAACTGAGGTCCTCAAAATCTAACGTCCCGAATATAACATCGCGCACTAAACGCAAATCAATGTCGTCGCGGAAACTTCCATCTTTAACGCCGTCTTCGAGAATGCGCAGCATGACCCCCGCGTATTCCCGCACAAGCTCATAACCGTCGCTGCAATAAAAATCCTTGTGTGATCGACAATCCAGTAAAAGAAGTCTGGCAAAACCGGTATGAGTTTCATGATAACGCAGATGAAACCATATCATCTTGCTCAAGCGACTTTCAGCGTCCCTTATCCCCTGTAAACTCTCTTCAAGCAATCCGAACACAGCGGGCATCAGTGCCCCGGGAATCGAGAACAGCAGGTCTTCCTTACCTTTAAAAAATTGATAAATGACCGAATCGGTGACTTCGGCCTGGCGCGCTATCTCCGCGATACTCGCGCCCATCAAACCCTTTTGGGCAAAAACCTGCTCGGCAGCCTCAAGTATTCTTTGTTTTTTGTCTTGATTGCCCACGGGTTCTCACGTTTCTTGCGGGAGTTCCTTGTCGGCGAAGGTTCGCCTCAACCTAACCGATGAAGCCGCGCAGACCGTCAGCTTTGGGCAGCGATCCGGTTGACTGCAGGCATGATGATTCCCGTGTTGTTCAGGGCGTGGGGCATTGTAAAAAGCGATTATTCTCACAAGCGCGTATCTCGGGTGGGTCAGGATCTTTCTCATGAAATTTTGCGCCGGCATTCTGTGAATTTGCTTACAAAAGCGCGGTCCATTGAATATTATTCTTAGAATTCTGTCAAGACAGATCTTTGAGTTTAACTTGCAAAGCAACAGTGATATCCGGCAACCTACTGTTCTTCCTACTGTTTTGTGCTGACTTGGGTGGCAGGGTTTTTTAAATCATCAACTTAGTGCCCGACAAATAAAAAAGTAGCCCTCACTAAAAAAAAATATTGAATGCGATTCTGCGATGTGGTACCGTCACCTTGACCTGAATGTCAAACTTACCTCTGACACGCATATTTGGTGGAGAAAACATGGCCCTCCGACTCTTCGACCAGCACAAATCGCCACGAAACCTGCCTCAAAAGTCGACAGCCAACGAGTCGGTGGTGCTAACAACCCGGATAGGCCCCGCGGAATCTGCATATAACTCAAATAGGGCCCTCCTCAAAAAAACGTGCCTTTCCGATGAAACATTCAGGCCTATGGCGGCGCGCATGGAAAGCGGTACGAAGAATGAAACGCGACCCTGGCCAGGGGTTACGGGCCTCATGTTCAAGCGAGTCATCGCATTTCGACCTAGTCCGTTTTCCAGCACGTCTCACCATAGCAAGGGGTTCGGCGACATGGGCGGCGGCATCCGCCTGGGACTAAGTCGTTTCATATCGCCGAATAGCCCCCTTGTCCAATGTTTCAACGAATGCCGCAAATAAGATTTTTTTAAGCTTGCATTCGCTGAATTCAAATTCAGCGTCTCAGATTTTTTCGAACGAAAGGAGTTTTGATCATGGCAGATGATCAGAAATGGTACGATGCTCACCTGAAGGTGTATGAAAAAGAAGCGTACATCGTCGGCATGGATAAGTACAAGGATATGTATAAGCGCTCCATTGAAGACGTTGACAATTTCTGGGGAGATGCGGCCAAAGAATATCTCTCCTGGGATAAAACATGGGACTTTGTTCTTCGTTATGATTTTGACAAGGCAAATATTGAGTGGTTTGGCGGTGGAGTCTTGAATGTGTCTTACAATTGCCTTGACAGACATCTTCCAAAGCTGAAGGACAAAGTGGCGTATTACTGGGAGGGCGATTCTCCGGAACAATCTAGAGCCGTGACTTACCAGGAACTTTACGACCAGGTAAATAAATTCGCGGCAGTGCTCAAATCAAAAGGTGTTAAGAAAGGCGATCGGGTTATCATTTATCTGCCCATGATCGTGGAACTGCCGATCGCGATGCTGGCCTGTACGAGGATAGGAGCCATCCACTGTGTGGTATTTGGAGGATTCAGCTCTGAATCTATTGCAGATCGTACCAAGGACTGCGGCGCCAAAGTAGTGGTTACAGTAGACGGCGGTTATCGTGGAGGAAAGGCGCTCGGTTTGAAGAAAACAGTGGACGAAGCCCTGAAACAGTGCCCGGAAGTACAAACAGTCATCGTCTTTGATCATTGCGGGATGAAACTTGAACTGAACCCCAAGAAGGAATTCTGGTGGCATGAACTTATGGCTGACCCGGCCCTGCCCGCTTATGTGCAACCTGAGCCTATGGGTGCGGAAGATCCCTTGTTCATATTGTACACCAGCGGCAGCACCGGCAAACCTAAAGGCGTGGTGCATACCACGGCCGGCTACTTGCTGTATGGGGCGATGACCACCAAACTCGTTTTCGATATTAAGGAAAACGAAGTCTTTTGGTGCACTGCTGATATCGGCTGGATTACAGGCCACACATATAGTGTTTACGGACCGCTTACCAATGGGTTTACGACGGTCCTGTTTGAAGGTATCCCCACGTATCCCGATTTCGGCCGATATTGGGAGATTTGCGCAAAACATAAGGTTGCCAAATTCTACACCGCGCCGACTGTCATTCGTTCTCTCGCCAAAGAAGGTAGCGAGTACGTGACAAAACATGATGTTTCATCGCTCAAATTGCTCGGGACCGTGGGTGAGCCCATCAACCCCGAGGCTTGGCGCTGGTACTACCATTTTGTAGGCCGCGATTGGGCTCCCATTGTGGATACATGGTGGCAGACGGAGACAGGTGGCCACATGCTGACCCCATTGCCCGGAGTAGGCCCGATTAAGGCAGGTTCATGTTCATTCCCATTCTTCGGAGTGGATCCCGTGATCCTGGACCCGGATACTCGGCAGGAGACTACTTTCCCGGGTCAAGAAGGCGCTCTCTTCATAAGGAAACCGTGGCCGGGAATGGCCAGAAGCGTGTTTGGCGATCACGAACGCTTTAGAGAGATTTATTTCACCCGGATTCCGGGGATGTATTTCACCGGTGACGGCGCAAAGAAAGATGAGGACGGCTACTACTGGATCACCGGACGAATCGATGACGTTATCAACGTTTCCGGTCACCGTATCGGGACAGCGGAAGTTGAGTCGGCATTGGTGCTTCATCCCAAAGTAGCGGAAGCCGCCGTGGTCGGTTTCCCTCATGCAATTAAGGGTCAAGGAATCTATGCGTTCGTAACTTTGAATACAGGCGTGCCAAAATCTGATGATTTAAGGAAAGAGCTGGTTGCTATGGTGCGTACCCAGATTGGCCCCATCGCTAGTCCTGACGCGATTCAATGGGCTGACGCTCTGCCCAAGACTCGAAGCGGCAAGATCATGCGGCGATTGCTGCAAAAGATAGCTGCCGGGACGGTGGATCAGCTTGGAGACACTTCGACACTTGCCGATCCTACGGTTATCGATCAGTTAGTTAAGGACCGTGTCGCCGCCAAGGCATGATCAAAGGGGTTGAGGGGCCGGCTATCGAATTCTCAGCGGAAATGGTCCGGACCTGAGTAGAGTCGGCCCTCTTACAGGAGCGCACGATGTCAGCACAAGCGCAGAAGGAGCCCTTGAGGGCTTGGATCGTTACCTTCGCGGGAATGGCCGTCAACCTGTGTCTGGGGATACTCTATGCCTGGAGCGTCTGGAAAAAGGCCCTAGTCGACAAACCCAAGGCCGACGCAGGGGAACTGATGACAGGCATCAACGCGGGCTGGCCGTATCTCACGGATACCCAGGGAACTGTCGCTTATTTCCTCTGTGGACTAATATTCGCCCTCTGCATGATACCCGGAGGTAAGATTCAGGATAAGTACGGCCCGAAAGTGGGGGCAACGCTCGGTGGGCTCTTGCTGGCCGTCGGCTGCATAATCGCAGGTTTGTCCAAGAGCTATGCGGGTCTAATCATCGGCTTTGGGATCTTAGGCGGAATGGGTATGGGTATTGGCTACGCCGCACCCACTCCGGCCGCCCTAAAATGGTTCGGGCCTCACCGGAGGGGCTTGATCGCAGGTATTACAGTAGCTGGTTATGGGGGAGCTGCCCTTTATATTGCTCCTCTAGGTCAAGTCCTCATAGACAAATACGGTATCTCAGGCAGCTTTATTGGCCTGGGAATCTTTTTTCTCATAGTCGTGACGATCGCGGGACAGTTGTTATCGTGGCCTGAACCGGGTTATGTGCCCGTTGGACCGGCAACCCCGAAACCCGCCGTTGGAGCAGTGACCCCATCATTGACCGGTAGCAAAGCTGCCCTTCCTGTAGCCGAAGACTGGACTGCCACGGAAATGCTTGCCAAGTGGCAGTATTACGCCCTGGTCGGGTTGTTCATCGGCAGTTCCCAATCGGGCCAGCTGGTCATCGCCAATGCTGCTCCTCTATTGGCCAAGACGGCCGGAAAACTGGAGTTTTTTGCATATAACGCGTGGATAATCGCTTCCTTTGGGGGCCTGATAAATGCCGCGGGCAGAGTATGTACGGGGCTTTATTCAGACAAGATCGGGCGCTCCAATGCCTATATGCTAAACGGAATCGTGTCGGCTATTTTCTTGATCTCCACTCCCTTCATCATGAGAATGGAAAGCGTGCCTCTTCTGTTTCTGGCAACGGGCATCGCTTATTGGCAGTACGGCGGCGGACTCGCTTTGTTGCCATCTTTCACTGCCGACTTCTTCGGCGCCAAAAACCTGGGGACAAACTATGGATTCGTGTTCCTGGGCTGGGGACTGGGATTCTGCATGCCGCTCATAGCCGGCTACATTAAAGATGTTACAGGTTCTTACGAATATTCATTTTGGATTTCGGCAGCTGTGTTGATCGGGGCAGTGATCCTTTGCCGACCCACCAAGAGACCGACCAAAACCAAGAAGTGAGGGCAAGCCTTCGCGCGGCAAGTCACACTGGTTAGCACAGCATTTAATTACGGGATCAGATCTTTTATCTGATCCCGTTTTTTTTTTGCAAGATGCAAGGTCGGATTTTCACTTTTTCTTGAATTCCTGGAAGAACCGGAGCAACCTGATTCGTGGTGTCGCCCGGAATAGTAATACGCATTCGCCAAAAAAATTATGGAATTGGCCCGGTTCGGCAGGGACGCCGGGCCCTACCATAGCCGGTAGTGACCGGCCTCCGTGTCGGTCGAGTCGGGTTTATAAAAGCGAATCCGTATAAGTCCTACGTGTCCGTGTTGGATTGAGAAATCATATGCTGAATTCAATTGAAACGTTGGTACTTGGTACATTCAAGGAATCTCTGCTCAAAAGACTCCGAATTTCCAACATTATCTTATTTGGGTCGCTGGCGCGAGGGAACGCGGATCCTTTCTCCGATATGGATGTGGTAGTAGTTGTAAGCGGGGAATGTGACGATAAGGCCAGAGAGTACATTAGCGAATGCGCCTGGGAGTCCGGCTACCAACACGGGATCGTGATCGTGCCTGTCGTATTCACGAAAGACGAATGGGAAAACGGGCCGGAACGCTTCTCGTTACTGGCCCGGGCCGTCGAAGGTGAAGGACCGGCCATATGAAAGATCAGGAAATCGGAGAGCTAATCGCTGCCCGCTTGGCACAGGCCAGAGAGGCACTGGAGGACGCGAAATTCCTGTTGGATGCGCAGCGAAGCCCCCAAAGCATCATTAATCGGCCCTACTACGCCATGTTTTATGCTGCTCTCGCCCTACTCCAAGAGATCGGAAAAGCTCCATCGAAGCATGTTGGCGTGATAAGCTTGTTTGACACAGAATTTGTGATTAAAGGCATATTCTCTAAAGAACTCTCAAGATATTTTCATCAAGCCTTTGAACTCCGCCAGGAGTCCGATTACAAGGTCATGATTGCTTATAGCCCCGACAAGGCGCAAGACATTTGCGAGCGGGCCTCAAGATTCTTGGAGACGGTTGGAAAGTATCTTCAGCCGGAAGCAGCGGAGAGCACATAATACCTCTCCCAGAACCTGTGCTCTCACGCCTCGTTTCAAAGACTACGCCAGCTTTTCAAATAAGCGCCTGATGACACAGGAGATAGCCGTTGGATCAAGCACTACTTTCAATTGATTGCGGCACTCAGAGCCTGAGAGCTATCCTTTTCAGTCCCGCTGGGCAACTCCTAGCCAAAGCCAAAACAGAGTACGAGCCTTACTTAAGTGCTGAACCGGGACGGGCCGAGCAGGACCCGGAAATATTCTGGAGTGGCTTATGTCATACATGCCGTGATTTGAAACAAAAAGAGCCTGTCCTGTTCAAGAACATCATCGGAATGGGGATTACAACCCAGCGAAACAGCATGGTGAATGTTGATGCGGATGGAAATCCCTTGCGACCCGTTATAACCTGGTTGGATCAACGAAAAGCTAAGAAAGTGTATTCCCCCAAGGGGATTATGAATCTGGTCTACCACGTTATCGGAATGAGCGAAGCCATCGTCAAGGCTCAGATGGATGGTAAATGTAACTGGATTAGACAGTATCAACCGGATATTTGGCAAAAAACCTATAAATATTTGCAAGTTTCCGGTTTTTTAAATTTCAGGTTGACGGGAAATTTCGCGGACTCCATTGCTTGTCAAATAGGACACATTCCCTTCAATTATAAGAAAATGAGATGGGGCTCTAAACGTGATTTGACATCACGGCTGTTTCCGATTGAATCAGCTAAACTCCCGGAAGTTGTACGTCCTGGAGACATAATCGGAAAGGTCACCTCACGAGCTTCCGAACAGACAGGAATTCCCGAAGGTATCTCGGTTATTGCCTGCGGGTCGGACAAAGGATGTGAAACCATCGGCATGGGGGTTGTCGACCAGACTATGGCGAGTCTCAGCTTCGGGACTACCGCTACGGTTCAGACCACATCCAAATGGTATTTTGAGCCTTTGCGCTTTATGCCGGCCTATCCCGCCCCTATTCCCGGCCATTTTAATCCTGAGGTTGAGATCTTCAGAGGCTTCTGGATGATCACCTGGTTCAAAAATGAATTTGCGTATCAAGAGATACTTGAAGCTAAAGAACAAAGCGTAGTACCTGAGGTGATTCTGAACAAATTGTTAACTCGGGTTCCGCCGGGTTCCATGGGTTTAATGGTACAGCCGTACTGGGGGCCCGGACTTAAGCATCCCGCAGCCAAAGGGGCTATGATCGGATTTGGAGATATACACACAAAAGCACATGTGTATCGCGCCCTGATAGAAGGCTTGGCTTATGCTTTGCTCGACGGGCTCCATAAAATAGAACGCGCAGGAAAATTCAAAACGGAACGAGTTGCAGTATCGGGCGGAGCCTCCAGAAGCAATGAAATTTGCCATATTACAGCCGACATCTTCGATCTTCCTTTAGTTCGAGGCAAAACGCATGAGACTTCAGGCCTCGGCGCCGCCATTGTGACGGCAGTAGGTTTGGGCATACATCCTTCGTTTCAAGCGGCCATAGAAAATATGGTGCAATACAATTCAGTATTCGAGCCCAATCCGAAGAATGTAGCTCTCTATAGAGGTTTGTACCATCGCGTGTACCAGAAGATGTATAAGTCTCTAAAATCACACTACAAGGAGATCAGGGAGCTGACAGGATATCCTGAGGGGTATGAGGACTGACCTGGTTTGGAAACATCGGGCCTTCCGTATAATCAATTCCTCAACATCCGAACCTACCCGACGATTTACTAAATTCTTACTGTCGCGCACTCATTCAAATTATCTATAGTAATAGGTACTTAATTCCACGACCAATTCCGAGTTAGTTTGTGCTGAGCGCAGTTATCGCAAATTTTGGTTCAATCATTCAATTCTTCGGCTTAACGGGCGGACCGCGAGCATGAGCGCTATTGCTGGCACGCCCGACGCCATTGTTCCTGCTGCTGGAATTGCAGCCACTGCGCACGTTCGTTCATCTGGCGAATCTGCTCTAGTCTTTGCCACTGGAGCCATTGTTGACGATCGTACATTTGCCTTGCCCGCTCTTGTTGCAGCCACGGCGTCATCTGAGCTGTAGCGGTATTCGGCAACACTCCTATTGCCGCGGCCACAATTAGAATGAATGTCAGGGTGCTTACGATAAATGCTTGCTTAATGTTTTCCATGGACATTCCTTTCGCCATCCGGGCGCTTGATCTATGACTGACAAGCACCGCTGCATATATCACAAATTTGGTTAATATTGTAGGGAATTAGCGTTAGTTTTGATCAGATTAAGTTTATTTCAGAGCATAATTCTCCGTATAGACTAAAGCTCCTCAGGTGCGATCCATCAGGATGGGCGCATCACTCGCCCCATGAAAAGGATGCAACCGGTCGGCGAATAATAACATGAAAGGACGATCCGCCCTGAATTCGCTGTGCTTTGGCGGCGCACCTGTGATCATTCCATATTTTCACAGCCTAGGCTTCAATCGGATCCGCTTGATCGGAAAGGAACCGGCAAAAAAGCCATGTGTCTAAGTCTTTTATTACACTAATGATCAAGTCTTCGGGGAGGGAGTTCCGATGAAAACGAAACCCAATGTTTTCATTATGAGCTTGGTCAGTGGTCTGCTGATCGTCCTGGCAGTTTTGCAGACTATGGCTCAGAGTGAACCAAAAGACAAAGCTGATGACCCGATGCTGAAAAAATCATGAGTGAGGGCGAAACAATGATGATGAATCAAGTCCAGCAAATGACTGAAAAGCGCGGGCAGATTAAGGCCAATATGAAAAGAATGATGCAAGGCTCAAAAATCATGAGAGAAGGCATGATGCTGATGCGACAAGGGAAGGACGCGTCACAGAGCGATACCAAATTGACTCAGGGACATCAATTTTTGGAGGATGCCGCAAAGCGACTTGAACAGAAATAAATGAACTAACAGTTCACCCAGCTGATTTAACTTCCACGAGCAATATTCTATATTGTCGTCACTGAAATTCTCTGCTCGATACGAGAGGTTCTTTTATGAAACAGAAGAAAACGCGGATTTCCCCCGACTGCGCGGCTTGTCCTAGTGATCAGCCGAAAACCTGCATGAAGACTGATGGTATCACACATAAAGGCTGCCCTACCCTGACTCGCAAAGATCTATTGATTCTGGCCAACCAGGAGTATGAAAAGCCGCTGACCCGAGCATTTGCCCGCCAAGCGTCGATTCAAGAGGCTTCCTGTTATGCAAATCGGCATCAGCGCCCGTATGTCATGCAGCCCACGAAACCCCGAATTGTAGAAATCTGCGAATTTGCCGCGCGGATGGGGTACAAGCGCCTAGGACTCGTTTTCTGCGTCGGCCTGAACGACGAAGCGGCAATTGTTAACAATATATTTAAAGCGAACGGTTTTGATGTCGTCTCCGTCTGCTGCAAGGCAGGAAGAACTTCAAAGGATCTCATTGGAATCCAAGACGAAGATAAGATTCATCAAGGCACAGACGAGTCAATGTGCAATCCGGTATTTCAGGCAAAACTTCTCAATAAGGAAAAAACCGATTTTAATATTTTGCTTGGCCTTTGCGTAGGCCATGATTCACTCTTCTTTAAACATGCAGACGCATATACCACCGTCTTGGCCGTGAAGGACAGGGTGACAGGTCACAATCCTCTGGCAGCTATTTATCTTCATAAAACCTATTATAAGAAATTGATATCCCCACCAACAGAGGGTGTTTAAGGCGATGCATGAAAGAATAATGCCAACACTTTGTCATCATGCACATTCATGGCCCAAACCCATTCCGATATCAAAAGAATTCTGATCTGGTGATAATGTGAGACTTGTGGTTTTGCTAAAGGTGATCTGGTTCTGGATCAAGGAAGTCGGCGCTTTGCTTCGTCAAACGATACAATCTTTCGTGGATGACAACGCGATTCGGATGTCTGCCGCGCTGGCATTCTACACCATGTTCTCTATCGTGCCTGCGCTTTTAATGGCTCTCAGTATCGCCGGTTTGGTGATCGGCAGTTCCAGAGCTGAAACCGAGCTTATGGCCCGGTTCCGGTACGTAGTAAATCCTGAATCCGCGGAATACGTATTGTCTCTGCTGAACACATTCAGCGCTCAATTACAGGAAAAAAATCTTTCAATAATTGCTATTTTGGGCGCAATCATAACGGCCACCGGAGTTTTTGTGGAACTACAGTCATCGCTCAATGAGATTTGGGGAGTACCCCGTGAGCGACGCAGTGGATTCATGTCCGCAATATGGTCGAGAGTGGTTTCCTTCATTTGCGTAGTAGGAATCGGGATTCTTCTTCTGGTAGCGGTGGTTTCAAATGCCGTATTTTCTATGGTGAGCACGTTTTTCCAAAATCTGCACTGGATGCCATCCTCAATTATGGCAGGTTCGCATGCTCTCATTCAATTTGGAATGATACCGATACTGCTTATTGTAATTTACAAATTGATTCCGGATCGCGAGGTCCCGTGGACTCATGCTGTGCTGGGTTCAATTGTTACATCTTTTTTATTTTTGATCGGGAAACAATTTATCGCCTGGTATATCGGTTCGTCAGTTTTAAAATCAATTTATGGAGCAGCAGGATCGTTATTTCTTCTGCTAGTCTGGGTTTACTATTCGGCTTACGTTTTTTATTTTGGAGCAGAGCTTACAAAAGCTTACGACATGCGCCGCGCGAATCGAGGACAAAACAAACAATTGCCCTACAATAATCAACGCGGGCCTTTTTTCCCCATGTTAACTATCTCCATTATTTTCTGAATCTTCGCTATGTCTTGAGGCGAAATTTGAACCGCCGGCGGCCGCGTGCCCCTATTATTTTGGCCCCCCCCCAAAGTTATTCGAACCGGCCCCATTTTGATTTGAGGCTCAGGCTTCGACGCCGACTGTTTGTTTGGATCAGGCGTAACTTTTTCGGTTGGCGCACTGGTCGCAGGAGTCTCTTTCGGCACCTCTTTCGGTGTTTTTTGTGGTGGGGCCTGCTTGCTTACAAAGCTTCGACCGGGAGGAGACGATTGGGCCATCACCGGACCGAATGACAGAATGCAAATAAATATACAGACCAGGACCGGCACGATTACATATAACAAAGAAGTCCTTTTCATAGGATACTCTCCGAGAAGATGGTTAACGGAGTCGACTTGCGAAGACTACTCGTACTCTTATAGCATATATTATCAGTGATAATCAAGAACTATATATACTGTTTAGTGTAACTTATAGTATTATTATAATATCTTATTGTTAATTTAAGGCTCCTGGTACAAAAAGTGCTGAATAGATACAAGTAGCCCTTCCATGGCTACGCTGTCCCATGATTATACCCAGTCTTCCTGAATGCCGGCCTTTATCTGTCAAGGACCTATTCGTCTCTGCTATGGCGACCTAAGCCTTTATAGGCATTAACTTAAGGGCAGTTATGGTTCCGTAGGAACCCTTGAGAGCAGCCTGCTGATTTATCGTCGGGTAAAGAATGCGGCTCCAGTAAAGCGCCTTCAGTCCCAGAGGGTCGGTTGAAGGAGTTATGGTCGGTGTTAAACCAAAGCAAGGCACTTATCTGAATCAGTATCCCAGGTCCTCATCCAATATGGCCACTGAAATCCTTGTAAAGAACGGCTTCCTGTGCAGGATGCTTGTGATGCAACATATCCGCTCGGGTGAGTCACAGTCCATGCAAATCCCTGTTTCGACACACGGGGTCTTACGTCTCATGCTCATAGCGCGCACCGGCCCGGCTAGGGTCTCAATCCGATCAAAGGCGGCGTCCAGATCCGGAACGATCTTGTTCCGCCCAACGATTATTATTACGTGTGGCGGCCCGAAGGTCATGGAATTGGTCCTATTGCCGGAAGCTTCCTTGTTTACTATCTCCCCGGTCATTGTCACAGCGTTGGCCGAAGACAGAAACAGGTCAGCCGTCATTTGCGCTTTGCGGCACTGGAGTTCCTCAGGAGTGCCAGGCTTTATTTTCCAATTGTTGTAAACGGTTTTTCCCGCGGCTTCCAAAAGCTCCAGGACGCCGAGCGCTCTAACTGTTTTGGTCCCTCCTACTCCTATTGTTTGGCAGTTCTCCGCTTCACTATTTATGAAACGTACCGCTTCGTCTCTTGTCTGGAAAAATTGAGCTTCAAAACCATGCTTCCGCAGAGCATGCACCGCTTCTTCGATATGTAACCTCTTGTGTGACTGTAAGAACTCATCCATAGTACTCTCCTAACGAGTTGTATTTTCGGGTAACTCTCCGGTCTATTGCCACTCTGATTTGCAGAAATAGAAGAAATCGATCATCAGCCGGTTTGGGAACTTAGGAGGAAACCCGCCTTAGCACGCTTGGGTGTTAATCTCGCGCATAGACACTATGTGGTCAATGAGCAGATCGAGTCGGGCTAATAGTGCTTGGGTCATGATCTATGAAATGATACATATTGTAAGTAGTGTTACTCTCACATCTATGAATCCAATTACTGTCGGAGGTTTGATTGGAACATTCTCATTATGGACCACTTTTTCTCACTCCCAAATCAGTGGCATTCGTCGGCGTTCCTCGCAAGAGCGGCCCTGGCGCATTAAATCCCGTAGATAATCTGAGAATATGGGGATATCAAGGCACAATTCAGCTTGTTCATCCGCATGTGCGAGAAATAGCGGGTCTGCCGGTGGTCTCGAAGGTTTCCGCACTGAAGGGGCCCATTGACCTAGCGGTAATCTCCACTCCGAGACAAACAATTCCGGAGATGATCAAAGAATGCGGTAAAAAAGGCATCAGCGCAGTTATTGTCACCGTCCAGGGTTTTGCCGAAGCTGATTCTCGAGGCAAGAGGCTTCAGGATGAAATGCTCGTCGAGGCAGCCAAGTCCGGGATTCGGATTCTGGGACCGAACACTCTCGGCATTTCAAATGCATTCCATCGCTTTGATTCATCTTTCATGCCATCCGTCCGGGAAGAGGTTCCTATCGGCCTCATCTGCCAGTCCGGTCTTTTTTTCGTGGGAGTAACCCAGCTTATCGGAGGCATGGGCATTGGCGTTGACCTCGGCAATGCGTGTGATGTGGGTATTGTAGACGCCCTGGAATGGCTCGGAGCGGATGAAAGACTCAGGGTGATAGCTCTCCATGCGGAGGAGATACGAGGCGGGCAGCGATTCATTGAAACAGCCCAAAAGGTGTCCCGTCGGATTCCCATCGTAACACTTAAAACCGGGAGATCGGTTGCAGGAGCGCGAGCCGCAGCTTCGCACACCGGATCTATGGCCGGCGAGGACAGAGTTATGGATGCAGCCTTCAAAAAGGCCGGCATCATACGGATAGATGAGACTGAAGATCAGGTGGATCTGATTCGCGGCTTCGCCCGTCTCCCGCCCATGAAAGGACCGCGCGTAGCTGTAGTCACGCTGAGTGGTGCCAGCGGCATAATCTTTCTGGATACGATGGACAAGTACGGTTTGGAATGTCCGAAATTATCTGCAGAAACCATGGGAGGCATTCAGAGTCTGACTCCCGATTGGATGCAGCTTAACAATCCAATAGATGTCTGGCCGGCAATCATGAAACATGGAATACGAAAGGCTTTCCGAACCGCGTTGAAAGATACGTTATCTGATCCCAATGTGGATGGTGTTATATGTATCAATCTGGCCATGGCGGAATCCGACCAGAAGCACCTCGGCGCGGAAAAAATAATCCAGGAATTATCCGACCGATTCGACAAGCCCGTCGTGGTTTGGGTCTATGGGTCACACCCTGAACCGGTAATCAAAGATCTTGAAACACACGGCCGGGCCTTTGTTACAGGGAGCTTGGAAAGAAGTGTTCGGATGCTGGCAGTAATGGCCCGATATGAACAGTGGAAGAGGTCAAAAAACTAATCTTGATGAGAAGCGCCGCCGGATTGCGCCGACTTCGTGGCCAGTACCTAAAATCAAAAGAGACCCGTAATCCATTTTATGTCATCCAAGAACCTTACAGGAGAATTGTTAAAGCTGAATTTGAGCAGACGGCTGACGGGAGATGACTGTGAATACAAAAATGAGTCCGAAAAGACCTCAGCTCGTCATCTTGATCGGAGCACAAGCTTCCGGAAAATCAACTTTTTATTTGCACAAGTTTTTCAATACACACTTCAGAATCAATTTGGATATGTTGAAAACGCGGCATCGCGAAAAGCTTATATTCCAGGCGTGTTTGGCGGCTAAACAGTCCGTAGTCATAGACAATACGAACCCGACTCGTCAGGATCGCGGCCGGCACATTGAGCCTGCCAAATCTCAGGCCTTTTTCGTACGTGGCTATTATATGGTGACATCTCTGCAAGATTGTCTGGAGAGAAACAGAACCAGAGCAGATGATCTCGCTGTCCCGGGACAAGCTATCAGAGCTACATGGAAAAAGATGGAAGAACCTGGGTTGAATGAAGGCTTTGACGAACTCTACAGTGTGGGTCTTTATGAAGGAGATTTTCTAATCACCGCGGAATCACGCACCAGTCGACCATCTTCCGCGGATCCCAGATGATTTGTGCTATCGTTTCAGAAGGAGCCCGCGAATCGCGGGAGGCCGGTCGAATATTCGTCAAGGCCGTGTTCGACATCGTTGCATTCACGCAGTAGCATAGCCCGATGTTGGAGTATATGCATCAGCCCTTAAATCACCGCTAGCCATATAATCCCGCGCAGAACGCGGGACTTGCCGGAA
Organism: Desulfomonilaceae bacterium; assembly: GCA_052144015.1. GTDB lineage: Bacteria > Desulfobacterota > Desulfomonilia > Desulfomonilales > Desulfomonilaceae > DATJPW01. Next base: position 23,201 of record JBKQRG010000289.1, on the reverse strand, counting down.
GGGGTGCGGGTCCACTGGGCGTGGAGCCAACATGCATCGTGAGACTGACAGCCCTCGACTCACTGCGATGCCGGCTGATGCATAATCGCCGTGCGCGGAGCGCCTTCTTTCAGGACACGGCCTGCGGCCGCAACCAAATCGCGACCTGGTTATTTCGTAGAATCGGTCAGTTACGACGATCCTGCGCCAATTTCTTGCCGCGCAAACAAGAAATTGGATGTTATTAATAAGAAGCGGGTTCCCCCGCATCTTTGCTTTCCCTTCCCCCGGGTTCCTCCGCATGCAAGACTGGGAAATGATGAAAAGCGCTTGTGGGGAGGCATACCCTTTTCACGAAGAAAACGTGCTATACCTCTAAGTTAACAGATATACTTATTCGCGGTTCGCACATTTTGAACAAGGAAGGTGGATCATGTTTTTAACGAGGTCAAAGTTCTTGACGTTAGCTTTTGTTTTGTTCTGTGGTTTGTATTTTTCTTGCCTTGAACCGCCGGCACAAGCCTGCACAGGGATCATGTTGCGCAATGCCGATGGCTCGATCGTTCATGGCCGCACGCTTGAGTTCGGCCTGGTCGTGGACACCATGCTTGCGATTGTTCCCCGAGGGTATGAGTTTGTAGGCAAAGCGCCGGGCGGTTCGGGCATGAAATACAAATCAAAATATGCTGCCATGGGAGCGATCACCTTTAATGATGTAGCAATTTCTGACGGAATGAATGAAAAGGGTTTGGCAGTCGGGTCATTCTATTTTCCGACTTTTGCCCAATATGCAGAGACCACGAATGATAATCGCTCCAAGGCATTGTCACCGGTCGACTTTCCGAACTGGATGCTGACGCAGTTTGCGACAGTCGGCGAAGTGCGCAGCGCCATTCAAAAAGGCGAGGCTGTGATTGTGCCGACTGTCCTGGAAGGTTGGGGGCCGGAAGCGCCGCCTTTTCACTATGTTGTTTACGATAATACTGGAGCGAGTATCGTAATCGAACCGATCGATGGAGCGCTCAAGGTTTATGACAATCCTGTAGGCGTCCTGACGAACTCGCCGAGCTTCGATTGGCATATCACCAATCTGCGCAATTATATTGCCCTCAATCCACGCAATGTGCCTCCGGTAAAGATAGACAGCTTGAAATTGCAGCAACTAGGACAGGGAAGCGGTATGCTGGGACTTCCGGGTGACTTTTCTCCGCCGTCTCGATTTGTCCGCGCTTGCGTCTTCAGCGCCGCGGCTATACCCTCACCCAACCCGAACCAGGGCGTCTTGCAAGTCTTTCATATCCTCAACAACTTCGACATACCGGTTGGCGTCGCACGCGAGGTGGAGAAGGGGATCGTTCATTCGGACTACACACAGTTCACAGTAGCGCGTGATCCGCAAAGTCTTCGCTATTATTACAAGACTTACGATGACCAGACCATCAGAATGATAGATCTACACAAATTCGACCTGAACGCCAAAGAGGTTAAGAAAGTTAAAACCATGGGGACTAAACAAACGATCGTGGATATGTCCACTGAAGCAAAATAAACTTGAAACTGGAGCGAGGAAGAGCGGACTTGACCCCGTAACGGCCCCGTAATCCCCGTAATTGGAGGTAATTTGTAACAACCCTGATCCTCCAGCCCGTCGGCCGGGCTTCTCACCCTCGGCCCCGGAACCCGGGATCTGAATCCCCGGAGGCTTTTTTATTTCGTCCAGGATGCTTACGGTTCCTTGCCTATTATCGCCCTGGCGGCCAAAGCGGTGATTATCCCGTAGGGCAGATTTACCAGCAGCAGGTATACTGTGAACATCGGCCCGCCGTGCTGAAGCCCGAAATACCCTGCGCCGGCCATCGGCAAGAAGATTAAAAACAACGCCAGCATCGGTGCGAGGAAGTATAGAAGACCGAACAGGTAGAGCTGCTTCCAGGCGGTCTTTATAAAGAGCCCGAACGGGATACCCCACAGCCCGGCCCAGAACAGCGGCCTGTATATATCCGGCGATTTGAAGAAGATCGGGGCATTTACCCCGAGTGCCGCACTAATGCCGAATCCAAACAGGATGCGACTGAAAAGGACCACGGCCAGTCCGCCTATAACCCCCGCAGCGAAGCAGATTGCCACCCGTTGTATCAGGGTCAAACCTTTTTCCACCATGTTCAAAACCCCTTTATTTATACGACACATCCCTCTTTGGTTATATGATGTGCTCGATGGGCTTGCTCTGCAATGCCTTCCGAATCTTTCTCATTTCGGTTGTGGGGTCGAGTCTGCTCTTGACTCATGTTTCAGAGCCAATACCAGAGCTGATAATGACATAAGAGGCTTTGTACCTGTCACGGGTGATGATGGGTGACCTGGGCGTTGAAGACCTGCATGGCAGATCTACCGACACCATCTGAGAAACATACCGGCAAAGGCGAAGAAAAGGCTCTGACGGATGCTGTACCAACACGGTTGTGCCTCAGCAGGGAAACAATAGTTGTATCCTCGACAGGAGAAGTATTTTCCTTGACAGAGGGCCTCTTAATGGGTGACCCCGCAAACAGGAGCGGACTACTTCCCTGCGGCTGTTCGACATGCAAAATACGCTTAGATGGGCTACGATTTCCGTGGCTGCATGCACGTCGCCTCGACAGGACAAACGGTAACGCAAAGGCCACATCCCAGACATGCGTCGGCATGGTATTCCATCTGCTCATCCCGAAATACCCGTGCATCGAACTCACACCGCCCAACGCATTCCCCGCAATGGATGCAAATCTGGGGATCGGTGACCGCAACATACTCCGACTTGACCAGCAGTTCCTTCCGATCAAAAAGCTTCACGATTTGAAGGTCATGGCAACAACACGAGCAGCAACTGCAGAGTGCGAAAATCCGATGGTTGGGCATGTACAGGGTGAGATGGATCAGTCCGCTTTCATTGGCCTTTTCGAGAACATCCGTCGCCTCGGGCAAAGAAATTTGACGGGCCTGACCTTTGGAGACGAATTTTTCTCCGACTTCATCCAACAGGAGACAGACTTCTACCGGATTGTCACACCGCTTGTAGTGAACCCGGCATACACAGTTCTGCAACGCCAGCGATTTTGCGTTTCTGAGGATCGCTATCGCTTGCTCGGTAGGCAGCACCCATTTCTCTGCTTTGAGGGACTCAGAAACGGGGATAACCTTAGACGAAAATGAAATCAGCCCTTTGCTTAACCATTCGTCATATTTGACAATTCGCTTCTCAAGGAAGGAATCGCTGTCTTTTGCTTCTTTCATCTCATACCTCCTGTAGCAGTCCCTCCTCGGCTGACACCTGGGGCATCCTCTTTGCCGCGTTCCCGCGCAGCAAAGCGCTTGCAATCACAGAAACCGACCACTTGAAGAGCTCACATCGGTTCTCGAAGTACACAAGTCTCCGATCCTGCTTGATCTCCGGTTGAGCGTGAGTACGAGGATTCCTTTTCATGAGTTCCTCCATGTCGCGGCTGGATTCAATGCGGTTTCGCTTCGCTCACTCCTGCTCGGACAATGTCTTAGGGCACTGGGACTGGCACGCGAAGCAATAGTAGTAATTCCCGGTCATGAACGTCTGCCACATCTCCCTCAAATCATATCCGTCGGTCGATCTCCGGTTGTTTCCTTTGCAGTAGTCCCTTCATGAACCTTTGGAAGAACCGGAATCCGTACTTGAAGACGATGTCACCGCAGAGCCTCTTGTTGATAGCTCCTCCACCTGAGAGAGCCCCTGAAGGGCAGGCTTCGACACAACGCATACAATGCCTACAGACTTCTTCCTCCACCGGAGAATCGGCTTTCAGATCCGCGGAGGTCAGGAGCCCTGAAATTCGAATGGCTGAGCCAAACTCCTTCGTGATGAGCAACCCGTTTTCACCATAGGAGCCAAGTCCCGCTCGTACACCGGCACGACGCCAGCATATTTCGCCCCGCATGCCCATCTTTGGCTCTTACATATCTATGGGTATGAATGCAGGCACTGCCACTGAAGAAAAACCTTTTGACTCCAAGAAACGGCTCAACCTATGGGCAGATCTGGCACATTCGTTGTACGCGTGTATGGTATCGAATTGGGCCACTTGGTTGTTTGCGGACCGAATGGCAGCCAAGCTGTGTCTGGAAGCTACCACAATCAGATTCCGCGCCGTGGGTAGGACTCGGAAAATGCTTTCCGTATGCTCCGGCATGTCCGAGGTTTTCACGATACCCACGAGGTTAGCCCCGTACGCCAAGGCCATACTCTTGACACGCTTGCTCAAATCATTCATCGCCACGAAAATCCTCCTTTATGAAGCATGACCTCAGCGAACGGAAAGAACGCTTTCCGAAAGACCTTGGTCTTCTTCTCATGTACAGGGTCCGGGCGAAGTTTTTTCCTTGCGCCAAAAGCGTTGGTCCGCTCACCCTCTGAACGTCCGAGCCAAAATTAGTCTCTCTCGTATTAGATTGATGTTGGCCTGGTCGATGGTCAGTTGCACTTTGATCACGCGCCTGTTGGCGTCCGTCATGTGAATTACTCGATCATACACATAGTGCGAGGCATATATGATTTGGCATTTATCCAGCATATTCTGAAGTTCAGACCCCTGATCCAGACCCGCCCAGATTTTTATGAGGGTAGAGCCTCCAGACAGGATCGCTTCCCTATAGAAGGTCTCAGTAGAGCGTTGATTAGCGCATGTAAACCCCACTGCGGTGCCTGGAGGAAGCTGCATCAGTTCGTTCAATATGCGGAGCTCCGGCTTGAGCAGCACGGCCACCACTTCTACGGGGGGCTGCGGAACGACTTTCTTCAATTCTTCCACGTGATTAAACCCGCAGACGATCAGATCTACACCGGAGAGCTGTTCTGTTGCGAGCCGAGGATTCGACTCCAGATCTTGAATCAACGCGTTTGTAGTTTGTACTGAAAGATCTCTTCGTAATGTGGCTGAAATGTCGTCGAGAGCCTCCTGGTTGCATTCCACCACCAGGACGCGACCGCCTTCGGTGCCTCGAAAGTAGGTAGTCGCCTGGTGGAGCAGGAAATCAGTGATTTGCTCCGGGCTGAAACCGGCGTCGACCGCTTTCTCAAAAGCCTCATTGACGATCTTCTTGAGCGCGTCCGTTTCGCGTTGCACTTTTCTCTCCGTAACGAAGGTCCCGGAACCAACAACTGTTTCCAGAATTCCCTCGGTAACCAGCTCATGGTAGGCGGCAAGAGCAGTATTCCGGTTTACGTTCAAGGTCTTGGCTATGTCCCTGGCAGAAGGAAGAGCCTGCCCCGCGGACAGTTCGCCGGTTTCGGCCATGATTCGGATTTGGCGCTTGATTTGATCCTTTATTCCGAGCGGGCTTTTTCGACGAAGCACAAGTTTCATAGTGGCCTAATCTACTAGGCCACTATGAAACTTGTCAAGCACTTTCTGCAGTTTTGCCATTTACAGCTCAACACATTAATATTGTGTGAGATTCTCTTGAGGAACATCGGCGTCCCTGGCTCACGTCTCGCACTCCTTTGAGGTTGTCTTTGACGAGTTTGCCGGTTGAGTGCGGAAGGGGCTGGTACGAGAGGCGGATGTGTGGTAAGGGGAGAGCACTCTGGAAGCGAGGTGTCCTCCGATGCGGAAAAAGTCGGTGCTTGCATAAACGGTCCACAAGATTTGCCGCTCCCATTGGAGTCCTAGCGCTGCACGTGTCGGCGGGGTCACCCATTAAGAGGTCCTCTGTCAAGGAAAATACTCCCCTGGCGAGGAAACAATTATTGTTTCCCTGCTGAGGTACGGTCGTGTTGCGTACAGCCTCCATCAGAGCCTTTTCTTCGCCTTTGCCGGTGTGTTTCTCAGGGGGTGCGGGGGAATCCGGCTTCTTTCAGGACGCAGCCTACGGCCGCAACCAAAATCGGGCTGACACTATTTCACTTACAAAATTGGCAGCTTAGAGAGCTTCTCCATACACTTCTTCTCCGGAAGACAAGAGATCAAATGTTATTAATAAGAAGCGGGTTCCCCCGCATTTCCCCTTCCCCTTCCGAATGCCGGTTCTCGAAATTTTCCCCCTCCGTGTGGCTGATTGCATCTCCACTTGTGATAGAATGCGCTTTATTACTAACAGAGGTGAATCATGAAATCCTTATCCATCCTGATGCTCGCATTGGCTCTAACTCTCACCATGATTTCACTAACTGAAGTATTCGCCCAAGATGATTCGACCATAACTGACTGTCAATCGCGCTGCGGAACCGTAACGTGGACAGGACAGGTGACGGGAAACCCCCAAGCCATTGCTGCGTGCCGTGATCGCTGTGCCCGGCAATTCTGGAGCAAGACCGAGGGACAACAGAAAAACAAAGCAAAAGTTTGTTTGATGATTAGTTCGGATTTGAACGCGATCTTTGTGCCAGTTTAGAAATAACAGGGGCTTATACCAAGGCACCACATGGGGGGAGGGGAACGGCGGCACGAGATGGAACTGGACCCCGCAAACCAAGTCAAGTCTCCGGTTAATGGGGCCTGCTCGATGGCGCAGGCGGAACTCAGAAGAAAATCTCCTGAAAACATCGGCGGACTTCTTTATGGACGGGTGGACGACGGCTATATTGTAACGCCTTATTTAAATGCAACCGGCAATTTCCATGCGCGCGGTGATGCCTTTTTCATTGGGATCTGTTTTCTCGTCGCAACTCCTGCTGTCCAGGCATGGAACGGAGCCAATCCACTGAGGAAATAAACTCATTTGTTACGAGTAGCGGAGAGTTCACTGTGCGCTTCAGATCTCGCTTCTTCAATTAAATCTTCTGTTGCCTCAACTGCATCTTCTACGAGTTCACGCCCCTTCTCGTACAGCGTGATGCTGCTTTTCACGACTCCCTTGAGCAATGATCTGACTCCAGACCATGCCATTGGGAGAACCACGGGAGCCACGAGCAAACCAACACCGATTGCGACACCAGTCCATAAGTCAGTCTTCGGTCTGAAATCCCAAATTGCCATGAGAGCACCTACTCTTGTGTTTTGCGATTGACGAAAAAACCCCCAAATAACTATGCTGGGCTTGACTCCTTATAATGTCAAGTTAGAGTTTGGTTAATATTTCTGTGATCTCGGGACTTTGATAGGCGGGGGGTCGGCAGTGCATGGCAAGCCGGTCACGGTCACCTTTCAATCTTGCATTTCGGCGCAACCTCCGACGTGTGATTAAGCCCATAAGTGGCTGAAAGGTTTTACTCTCCTTACAAAACCTGCACAGTCTGATATTCCTTGACTTCTACGCACCGTCATGATCATAAGCCCCTCAGTGTGAGCAATTCCGGTACCAAAGGAGCAGAATTATGCTCAAATACTTCAACCTGGCTGAAAATCCTTTCTCCGTTTCCCCGAATCCCAGGTATTACTACCTGTCAAATCTCCACAAAGGGATACTTGCAAAGGTTGATTACGTGGTGGAGCACAGGCAGGGCATGACGGTGATCTATGGAGACATAGGGACCGGCAAGACTTCCCTGGCCCGTCTCCTGGTGGACCGCCTGGCGCAAAAGAATCATGTCGTGTTTATCACGAATCCGAATTTTAAATCCGAGATGCACATGGTCAAAGCTATCTCCTCAGAACTTGGGCTCGCCCCGAAGCGGAGTCTCTTTGCCCAGATGGAAGCGCTCCAGGCTCGTTTGATAGAGATGTACGCTGAGGGGGAAAACCCGGTCGTTATCATTGATGAAGCCCAGTTAATGCGGGGTAGTCAATTTGAGATACTCCGCCAGCTCAGCAATTTTGAAACGAATGATACGAAGCTCCTGCAAATCATCTTGGCCGGACAATTGGAACTCAGGAACAAACTCAGGATGAGAAAAGCCCTTATGTCACGAATCGTAATTGCTTCAACGCTTCAAGCACTCTCTCCGGATGAAATGGCCGCAATGATTTCTTTCAGGCTCAAAGCGGCTGGAGGTAACGGAAACATCTTCATTTCGGATTCCGTGGACAGGGTGTACGAGCATTCAAAAGGCATTCCAAGAGAGGCAATAAAGCTCTGTGGCTTGGCATTGAAACGTGCTCACCTGAACGCGGAAAAGCATATAACCGCTGAAGCGATTGACCTTACCAGAGAAGAGGTAGGCGCATGAGCCGGTCGAGACGATTGGAGGGTGGGGACGAGGCAAAGAGAACTTCGCGTCAGCCTATCCCAAGGCCGGGGACAATGGCTCATTTGAGGTACGTTGAGGCACAGAAGCGCAATGAGATGGGAGTGCAGAAGCCGAGGGGGACCTCAACATCCGAGTGCGAAGATAGTCCGCCCCTGGAAAACTCAAGAATGGTTGCCAATCAAGGGACCCCTCGTGAAACAATGACAGGTTCGGGTACCGTTATCAAAGCCCACATCATAATACATGGGGCAGCTACGGCTGCAGCTGCCGTGGGCGGTGCTCTCGCTCAAATCCCTGGTTCAGGGAGTCTAGCGATAACGCCAATCCAGATTTCCATGATAATCGCTCTTGGTTCTTTGCATGGCAAGGCACTAGGCAAATCAAGCGCTCTTAGTGTTCTTGCCGTAGCTTATGGTCCATTTGTAGGCCGAACAGTGTCCCAACTCTTGATAGGATGGATCCCTGGCGTAGGAAATGCGATTAACGCAGCCACGGCGTTTGCCGTTACAGAATCAATCGGCTGGGCCGCTCACAACATTCTTTCAAATGACTGACAAAGGTTAGGATTAGCCGCGATCCATAAATTTGGAGCCATGTGTGAGGGATAAGCTTTAGGCCCATCTTGGACATAGGCCGGGACTTTCTCTTAAGGCTTATAGGGGTTCTCAAAAATAATCGCGAAAAATAGAAGGATTTGGTGGCGACGTCCCGCGCAGAACGCGGGATTGCCCGTCATGTCTTGGTAGGATGGGCATCTTGCCCGTCCCATTCAATAGACGGGCTGGAAGCCCATCCTACCGGGATTACAGGCTGGAAGCCTGTCCTACCATTCAGTAGTATCCTCCGATCCTATCCGTTACGGGTATAAAATTTTTGAGAAGTACTATATATACCTTTGGCGTTCACGACCGCCCTCCGTTTCCCCTAGCATAGGGTCTATGATTCACGGTGCCCGGTACTTCCGCACGAGTCAAACCAACAACTAGCGTATGTCTAGTCGGATCTTCACAGAGATTTGGTCTTATGCGGCCGCGAGGTCGGCCCCGTGGACATCCGGAAATTGAGTTTATGTGGTCGGAACCATTCCAAAACTGTCAGGCCGGATAAAATTGCAGCGCCCTGACACCATGAGGAGGAGAATCATGAGAATTGATTTTGGCCCCAACTTCGATGAGATTCGAGACAGTGTTGAAAATGGGACGGTGGTTACCTTCGGGACCACCTGTGGCGAGCAACTGCGTTGTGTCGTGTTAGACGCCAAAATGGATTGTGAAAGTGGCAGAGCAGCCCTGACCGTAGTAGAACAGGCCACCGACCATATATATTTCGCCCGTTACAGCCACAAGGGTGGAAGATGGTCCTGTGGAGATATTGTCACGTGGCGTCTCAAGTTGAAAGAGATCGAAGAGTTGAAAAGAGCCTCTTAATCAGGTCGATCAGCTTGTGAGCATTATTCTTAAAAAGCCTCTCTGATGGGCTTTTTTTTTTGAGCGCAGGTCGGTCCAAATCCCACCGTCCCCGAGTGCACGTTAGAAAGACCCTGGTTCGATCGCCGCTGTGTCCCGAGCTACCTCTACCGCCTCCTTGTAGTGGCGGATGGCGCTCTCTCCAACGAGCTGTGTGACTGTCACGGCACTCAACGCGGCAGACGGAATGGCGTAAAGAGGATTCAACTCAAGGAAGCGTAAAAGAAACGGCATGCTCGCAGCAACCCCAACCGCAGTGACAACAGCGATCATCTCTGAAACGCGGGCTTGGTCATCAATGTCTTTTCCGAAGAGCAAAGCAATCTCCAAAATAAGATACAAATGCATACGTGAGAGGACCGACGTTCCACCGACGAACCCGACCAGTTTCCATGCCTGTCCGATTCCCGGCAGAAGCATGGGAAGATGAAGAATGCCTCCCCCCAGGAAGGATAGCGTGGACCGAGAGGATATGAGCCTACGAGCGAGTTGTTCAGGGCTCTCGTCCGGATGCTGGGTTTTCAGGCGCTGGACTACTTTGCGGACTCTCTCCTTGCGTACCCTAAGGAAGAAATAGAAGAACTCGTCCGTGAACTGGCTTTGCAACTCCTTCGAGGTTTTCACTGTGTCGGGCATGAGCACGTTCCTCCGTCTTGTTACGCGCGTCGGTTGTGGTCCTTGCTGTGAGGATAGCACCCGACGGACAAGCGAATCAACCATGATCTTCAGGGTAGTGCCTTATCGCCATGGCCTTGGTGGATTTGTGCCGATGGCTGACCGAAAAACACTCCTCTGCACATCTAAGGCTCTTCGTAGCGAGTGTCCCAATGACCATTCCCTCCAGCGGTCCCCCCGGTCGCCGGGGCGTACTCCGGTTTGAAGCTCGCGTGCGGTCGTCCAGATATCCTATGATCGGTGGCGGCGCAACTCTTTTGGTGAATCACCCCGAGCATGACCTCTCCGAAGGAAACATTTACTAAATTGCACCAGATTTGCACCGCGTTTTTTTGCCCCCATCCTGGAACACTTTGGCGGGATTATCCAATAATATCAAGGAGGAGTCTGGAGCCGGGAACGGGGGTCTAACCCATGACCTGCTGATTACGAATCAGGAAATGATTTAATATAATCAATCAAAACATCAAATTACTGCGACGCCCATTGCTTCAAAATCCCCATGCGAGACAACATTTCCTCTTGTACAAATGAGTTTCCTGAGTTTTCCGGTTTTATCAATAGGCGGCACGTCATATCAACCTGTGTCCATATGGATGGCCGTGAGCCGGATTGCGTACGTGGCCGGTCTTGCTTCAGGCGTTCTTCCGCGAGAGATACCTGGATAGGAGTTGAATCGTGTGAAGGACCTCTATGTCCTCACTCTCAGATATGTTTCCTGCTAAAGTGAGGCGACAGCCGGGGCACCCGGTCAGCACGATCTGTGCCCCCGTCACACGTATGTTTGCGGTCTTCCGGGAAGTGATGGCCCCAGAGAGGTTGACCTTGTCAAACTGATAGAAACCGCCGCCACCGCAGCATTCATTTGCACCTTCCATCTCTGCCAGTTTTGCTTGAGGGAGGGAACGTATTATAGCTCGGGGTTCTGCCGAAATCCCCATTCCGCGGACCAGATGACAGGGGTCGTGATAAGTTACTGTCAGCGGCTCACTGGAACGAATCGACTCAATAGGTAGCTCGTCAAGACGCTCCGATACGATTTGGGAGATGTCTCTGACTTTCCCGGCGATTCTAGCGGCCCGTTCAGTATCCATATTCAGGTCTTCGAGGAGGTCCGGTATCCCCTTCTTCAGAGCTGCTCCGCAGGCGGCGCAATCTACCACTATGGCGTCTGCGTCAACACGATCAAGGATTTCTAAGTTCTTGAGAATATTAGGTAAGGCCTGTTTGACTGCACCATTGAGAAATAGCGGAGCCGAACAGCAGGCTTGGTCTCGTGGAATTATCACCTCTATTCCCAACTTCCCAAGCACCTGTAATACCGAGCGTCCCACATCGGCATAAATCAGATCGGTAGCGCAACCTGTGAAGTAGGCTACCCGCCCTACTCTTTTGCCTTCAGGCTGAATCGTTTCTGTTATGCTTTCTCGGAAGGGCGTTCCATTTATCCTCGGAAATTTTGCAAGAGGGATATTACCGAGCCGGGAGGATGTTCCGAGGATATCGACCAGAAGCCTCTGCCCCATTCGTGCTAAACCGGCAGCGTGCCTTAACCTTGAAGTGCTGGCCACGGCAGCAAATAAAAGCCTCTTATCGTACCTTTTCGGGATTGCCTGATTCAATTCTACGCGCATACTCCTGAACAGACGATCTATACGCACTCCACTCAGGCAGGATGCGGCACAGGCATCGCAAAGGACGCAGCTCATCACTACATCTTCCAGCGCTGGGGTAATATCCAAGTCACCGTCGAGGTAATGCTTGATGACTTGAACTCGGCCTCTTGGAGCATAGTATTCCTGACGCGTCACTTTGAAAGTGGGGCACGACTGCTGGCAAACTCCGCAGTTGACGCATCGGTAAAGATCTTCTTTGATCGTTTCGGGAAACATTGCCGTTGCCTCATTTATGATGTTCAAACGAACTTGCCCGGATTGAGAATTCCCTTCGGGTCGAAGCAATCTTTGACGTTATGCATGACTCTCATTGCCACGTGGTCCATCTCCAAAGGCAAGAACTGGGCTTTGAGAATTCCAATACCATGTTCACCTGACAGAGTACCGCCGAGCGCCAGGGCTTCCGGTACCATCTCCGCGAATGCTGCTTGAACTCTTGAGTACTCGTCTTGATCGCGTTTGTCATAGACAACAACAGGGTGAAGGTTGCCGTCACCCGCATGAGCCAGCACGCCAACTGGAACACGATTTCTTTCGCAAATTTCGACTACCTTCCTGATCATTGTCGTCAATTTGGAAACGGGAACTGTAATGTCTTCCGTGACCACATTGGGTCTTACGCGGAACATTGCGGGGCCCGCAGATCGGCGAGCCAGCCACAACTGTTCCGCCTGTGTCGCATTCTCAGCGACGATGATGTTTCCGGCGCCCTTGTCTTTGAGCACGCCAACAATGTGCTCGACCTCGCGTTCCAAAGTCTCGGGTCCTCCATCCACCTGAACCAGCAGCATTGCTTCCGCTTCCGTTGGAAGACCGAACTTGAAGGATCGCTCTACTGCATTAACAACGAAGCGATCCATCAATTCCATTGCCGCTGGAATGATGCCTCCGGCCATAATGGCCGACACCGCGTCGGAACAAGCCTCGAGTTCAGAGAAGTCCGCCCTCACGGTGCGACTGGCAGGCGGTCTGGGGATGAGCCGCACGACAATTTCCGTGATAATCCCCAGGGTCCCTTCCGAGCCACAAAGGAGACTCGTGATGTTGTAGCCTGTGACGTTCTTCAAGGTCCGACCACCTGTTTTTAGTACGTCGCCATCGGCCAACACAACTGTTAATCCCAGGAGATAATCCTTTGTGACACCATATTTTAGGGTCCGCGGCCCGCCCGCATTAGTCGCGACGTTTCCGCCTAACGTGGCAACACCCCACGTGGCAGGGTCCGGCGGGTACATCAAACCGAGCTTCTCGACCGACTTCTGGAGATCCAGGTTGATGACGCCCGGCTGCACAGTGGCCGTTAGACTCCCAGCATCAACGGAGAGGATTTTATCCATTTTAGTCAGACACACTACGATCCCGCCGTGGAGTGGCAGGCTTTCTCCTGCCACATTGGTGCCAGATCCTCTCGGAGTAACAGGAATATTCTCCCGGTGAGCAACCTGCATGATGGCCGACACCTCTTCTGTGGTAACTGGAAACAGAACAATTTCCGGGCGACGGTCCTCCGTGTAAGCGTCGTACGAGTAGGTAACCAGGTGTTCGGGCGCATCAGTGGCCCGATCCGGGCCGACTATTCCCTCAAGCTCTTTCTTCACTGTATCCCGCATCTGCACCTCCCAACACTAATCAATGACCGTTTCAAGGTGACGCTTGTCCGTGAAATAGCAGTACGCGCCGCTGCTTTACCTCGAAGCTCACTTCCTTTTTCCCGATGCTCATACGCCGGAGCGAGCCGGCACCGTACCGCCTCATCTAGCGTACTGACTTAACGAATGAACATGTTAGGTAGCCACTGGCCAGCCCCTGTATTATGTACCACTTCTCGAGTTAGAGGTATAGTTGGTTTGTGTAGACCACGGTCAGACATTAAGCACATGTGGCCTCGGAGCATCGTATCCATCGCGCGCGTGGCTAAACATTCGGGGGTTGTCGTTTTAGATTAGATATCACTAGAGGGGTTCATAACGGAAACCGGGGCAACGCCCACAATTGATTCCGGGACCTTTCGTTTATACGGATCTTTCTTGTGGACCGGAACGCTTGAATCAGCTGTCAAGTTTGAGCGGAAACTCTTCCTTAACCTGTCAATTCAACACGTCATAAGCACCTGAACATTACGCGTTAATTTATGTTTTGTTTTTCTATCCGGCGTAGGAAAATATTTTATAAACCCTGACTTTCCCGCCATGCCACCAGGCGTGGTCGGTCAAAATCGTGCTACGGACTGATGGAAGGGGGCGGGCCGCTGGCAGCCACTGCTGCGCGCCGGAGAAGCAACTTAACGGAAAGTCTGGTTAATTGTGGAGCCGGGAATGGGAGTCGAACCCATGACCTGCTGATTACGAATCACCGACAAGGTGTAACCGGCTAAACAATATCAACCATTTAACCAGACCGGCCGTTCCATCATAGCACAACAAATCACGACCGTGCATAACCGATTGACACATAATTGACACAAGAAAAACTGACCGAACTCAAAACTTGGAGCAGTTTTTGGGGGCACTGAAGTTTCATGAGTCCACAGTAGGGAAGCAGTCGCAGTCCAGGCTTCCATGTAATTTTAGGCGTTAAGTGGCGGGAGCGACGGGACTCGAACTCGCGACCTCCGGCGTGACAGGCGCAAGGTGCTGCCAATGATATCAACATGTTGCGTATAATCAAAGGCAATTCAGGTCGCTTCATCACCGAAGATGCACGCGTTAATACCAAAAAGGGGCCCTTTGGGGGCCCCTGGGATCTTCACTGATTTGGGAAATTGACAACCTCAGTTTCCCGCCAAGAGAAAGCCCAGGCCTAGTGTTGCGTTCCTCAAGTTAGAGTTTCAATCATAGAGGCTATAAGCTTTTCCAGACGGGTTTAAAGCCATTAAATTGGGACTCCTATTTCGGGAACGCAACACTAGGCTCTATTTGCGACGGTTCTCGGGAAATGTCTAGCCCAAGCTCCCGCACCTTCCCGATCTTCGGGATCTTATCATCGGCTCTCAACTTCTCCCCAGTAGCCTTCAGATTTCTGCCACATGCCAAGCCCTGTCAGCTACTTTCTCGCTCAAGTCCCCTATTTTCATCCGACAGGCACCTCGAGATCATTAGTGGTCCAATCTCAACGTCCCATACTCTTCCTTAACAATATCCCTTTGGAATTCCCATTTTCGCTGACGACGAACACCGCAATTGTTCTCTCAGGCTTCGCGTACTCAATCCTCCGCGACTTTCCGGCCAAGTGAGGGGTAAACACAGGGCGCGGCAAGGAGTTCAGAGCCCTTACGCGCGAAATGGCTAAGCCTAGAAAGATCTGAGTAGGTGCAGGCAGATTCAATTTCTGCCGTACTGAAAATCGTCACAAGAAAAATGGAAAAGACAGAAAGTAAGACGGTTTTTTCTTTCTCCAATGGCTGCCATCGAGTATTCTGCGATTCAGCCCAGCTCAGTTTATGTTTCGATCTTTACAGACTTTTTTCCTCCGAAGGGGATCTTCGGCGTCAGAGGGACCAGCCGATGACAATTTACCGGCCCAAAGGTGCCCTGAAGTGACAAGACCGCTGCATAATTCCGGTGGTGATGTGCTCCAATCCCATGCAGCCCCAGCCGTAAGGCCGAGAAAATGAGCGCTGACGTTAAAATTTTCCAAAACTGGCTCAAAGAAGGGGACATTAAAGAGTTGGACCCTGCATTCACTCCTAATGACTGGAGTCACAATCCACTTCCAGACTATCGCGAGATTGGCGTTTTTCTTCATTTCTACGAGTCTGGTCGTTACCGGGAGGCAGAATATGTAGGCGTAGTGTCCAGGAAATTTTGCCAGAAGGCTAAAATTTCCGGCCAAGAATTCATCCAATTCATTGAGGCCAATCCGGGATTTGACGTTTATTTTATCAATCCCTCTCCTCAATACGCTTATTATTCGTTCAATGTCTGGGAACAAGGAGAAGCCTCTCACCCAGGGATAATTGAGTTGGCGCAAAAATTGATTGATGCCACGGGCTATTCGATTTCTATTCCGGGCATGGGGCGGAATGACCATGACACATTGGCCTATTGTAACTACTGGGTCGGTAATTCCAAATTCTGGAATACGTATATGGGATTTGTTACACCGCTTGTCGAAACCATCGAACAGCGGATGGCACCTGAAGAGCGCGCAAGGTACTTCGCCGCCACCGATTACGTCAAGCATCCGGTGAAGGAAGCCCCGATGTTCCCTTTTATTTTCGAGAGGATGTTTTCAACCTTCTTGCTCGTCAATGAGACAATGTCTTCTTGCCCCTATCCGCACACAAGGAAAGAGATTTGGCGGGCCTGCCGATACGAAGGGGAACGGAAAATTGTCGAGCACTTTAGCGACATCATTGACGAATGGGATCGCAAGAAGATGTATGATGACGAACGGAGGACCGTATTCTCAGGACTGGTGAGTCTCTTGCATCTGACTCTTAGGCTCCATGTCCAGGTGAATGGACCAATTTTCTCACTGTGAGGCGCCCGGGGTGACCCAGGCCGCAGCCGAGGCTTTATGATAAACGGCCCCTCCGGGGAGGGGAGCACCCCTGACCGATTGCTATGGCTAGTCCAAAAGCTGGGACCTTCCCGTTTGGCACAAGTCCCACTCTATCCGACCCGACCTTCAAACCTGGACCAGTTCTTGGGGGGCAGGTCAAGACCGGTCTTGGGAGTCAGGCCTCGGTTTTCGCAAGTACCCCAAGTTCTCTCAATCGTTCGATCCACGCGGCTCCTACGGCAGCTGCGCTGAATCTGCGTCGAACAAGTTCTTGGCCTGCCATGGCCTTCATCGAAGCCTGTTCGCTGTCTTCGAGGCAACGGCGCATCTGATGCGCGGCCTGTTCTACGTCGGGATCGCACCAATATTGCCCCTCTCCGAAGTGGTAGTCATCTTTCTTGACAGGAATGAAGGGCCCGTCGACGAGAAATGCCGTCTCCAAGTTTGTGAAATCGGTGTTACCTGAGAAATTAGTCACCACCACGGGTTTGCCAAGGAGCATCGCCTCCGCTATTGTGCGGCCGAATCCCTCAGCCCGGTGCAATGAGACGAAGGCGTCGCAGCAGTTAAATAGTCCCAGGATACGTTCCCGGTAAAAGGTCTCGTTGATGGTTATGATTCTTGGGTCATTACCGCAGGATTCCATCACCGAGCGCCAGCCTGCATGGTCCTTCGGCGCATTCATGCATTTGATGACTAGTCCTACTTCTCTGTAGCTCATGGGAAAAGCACGCTGGAACGCCGTGATGGCGGCCAGCGGATTTTTGCGGGCAAAATGTGAGAGACTGTCAAACACGAAGAGAAAGATGTACCTGTCTTCGGGCAACCCAAAATCACTGCGGTCCATATGAGGCACCGGATCGACCTCCACGGCCATGGGCATGTGAAGTACCTCGACGGGTGAGGATTCCCGAAAGGCCTCGGCAGTGTAACTAGACGGCGCCCAAATCTCCTGGACGAGACGGTATGCATCCTTTAGCATCAGCGGCCAAGAAGGAAGCTCCCATTGCCAAGCTCCTATGGTGAACCGATGCGCAAACAGTCCGGGGCCGTGTTCGACCAAGATGCGGACCGTCTCCGTGCCCGGAAGGGTGATCAGGTTCGTCCTGTAGATGGCTTCGGCAGATTCCATACCCTCGAGTCGATGGTCTCTGTCTCGAGCCACCATGGACAAGGGCGCATTGCACACGGTGAATGGGATTCGGTGGACGTGGGCGGTAGCGGCGGCCATCCGAAGGTCTTCGCCAATGCCCAGTTCGCCGTGAGCGAAACCCACCAGATTTAGGCCTCCTTCATGGTATTGCCCCGATTTGGCCAAGACGGCGATCTCTGAGTCCGGGAAGGCACCTTGCTGTCCCTGCGCGGTGGGCGCCGGCGGGCGCGATTCCGGACCTTTCGAGCAAACTGTTAGTTGGCTTTGATCTCGAAAGCCATGTATGCGCCACCAATGTGCCAATCCTTCGCGACCTTCACGCGTGTCAAGATCGAAGGCCAGCTTCAAGTCCTCACGGTAACTCCATATAAGATGGAGCATTCGAGATATAGGAACAGGGCTATCCTGGAGGATCTTATCCGCAGGTTCGGCGAGGAATGCTCTGAGTTCCTCATTTAGACAGAACGAAAAGTCCGGGTACTCTCGCCTACCGTGAGTCAGCCACCATCCCCAGTAAGCTAGAACACCATTTTCTGTCGTCAAGTCGAAGGCGTCTCTCAGGTCTTCTCGGTAACTCCATATAAGATGGAGCATTCGAGGTATAGGAACAGGGCTAACTTGGATGACCTTATCCGCGGGTTCCGCAAAAAATGATCTGAGTTCCTCATTTAGACAGAACGGAACACCTGGGTACTCTCGCCTACCGTGAGTCAGCCACCATCCCCAGTAAGCTAGAACTCCATTTTCTGTCCCCAAGTCGAAGGCATCTCTCAGGTCTTCTCGAATTACCCACACGAGGTACATGCTGTTCAACACAGTGATCCGGGTCACTCCAGCAGCCCACCTCGGTTCCGAAAGCCACCCGAGATCCGTATGACTTATTGTGTGCTTGTTTGCTGCCAAGGTTCTCTGCTCAGCGGACTCAACGGGCGTGCCAGTTCGCATAACTAATGAACACGGGCCATGTCATCCCGGCGTCGTCTTCCAATTGCTGTGAATTCCGTTGGAGCGCTCTGCTTCCGCTTACCGTTCCAGCAGTCAGTCAGACTCAGAAACAAAGCCCGTTGTTGTGCCGGGGTCTTGTCAGATGGACTGCGATCCAGGTCGTCGATGGCTGGCATGCAGCTCTCCAAAATTAGTCTCTCTTCTTGGTTTTCAGCTCTGTCAAGAATCTCTTCACGGCTGTAAACGTAGGGGCAAGCTCTTATGCCCTCGATCTGAAGCAGGAATGTCGAGAAAAACCGTTCGAAAATGAAAGGGAAAAAAGGAGCCGGCCTCTGGTCGTGAATGGTCAGGCTGAAATAGGGATTCTTCGGTCCGTTAGGATGTATTGTTGTACTGCGCTCCAAGAGTGGCCTGATGAACGTCATATACATTTTCCAGAACTTGGCGTTGCCTACCCAATAGTTGCAGTAGAGTAAGGTATTGTGATTATTTCGCCCTATGTCCGTGATGCAACAGCATTGGGCCTCCGCCAAGAGCCTCTGCGCAAGGGCGCCGATACCCGGATGGCAATGTTCACCATGCCCCCATACGTTAAAGAAGCGGTAGGCGAGCTGAGGGTATGGATTGACGAAGTAGACGTCGAATCCTGGATTCTTTTCGATGAAATCGACGAACTTTCTCCCGGAGACACGGCTCTTGGACCGAAACTTCCAGGACATCAGCCCCGTGTAATCTGCTTCCTTGTAAAGTCCGGAGGCATAGAATCTGACCTGCCAATATACCTCAAACAGGCGCGGGGCCGGATTCCGTGTGCAATCGAGGGGAACGAAAGCCGAATCCAACTCCCCAATCTGGCTCTTAGCGTAGAATATCTGATATATCTTTGTCAGGGAGCCCACTATAAGCCAGCCGAGATCCTAATATTTCATGTGGTAATCGGAATCATCTTCCTTTGGACTCCGAGAAAATACTCTATGAGACGAGGCTAGTCAAGACAAGCGGGGCCAGAGACTCCGCACAAAATGGGTCCGGAAGCGAGAGGGAGTGGTGTGTCTCCCCCCGCCAACGAATCCGCTATTGTAATCTGGTGAGCTCCAGCAGGCGCGCCGCTAGTTCGTCTCGCTCCTGGATCAATCGGTCGCGCTCGTCCTCGAGTTTGTCTCGTTCCAGCACGAGAGACGTTATCTCAGCAGCGTTGGCCGTAACCGCCATTTCTTTCTTCACGTCTTCAACGTGTTGTGCACTCTCCTGCCACTTCCGTTCCTTCAAGGGACAGTAGGGCCCCACCATGATCGTATTTGTTCCGTCGTCCCGCTGACGGTACTCCGCTATGGGTTGCGATAGCGTCTCAAAGTCGAACCGATACTTAGCCGCGAGCCTCAGTAGGAACAGATAGTCTTCATAGCAGGTCACGTTGGTATCGAAAACCAGGTCGTTCCGTTCAACTCTGGTTGTATCCACGACAAACGTGTGGATGGGAACGATGTCTTTGGCAAATATCTGTAGTAGGGGTCTATCCCCCACGATTCGAAGGGTTTTGTTTTCTATCAGATAGGGTTGATCAGGGGCGACGAATTTCAGGTGAGCAATGAGGCAGCCACCTAAGGCCACGGCCTTTCCCGATTCATTGAGTCGACTGATCAAGACCTCGTAGGCGTGCGGATAGACCACGTCATCGTAATCCAGGAACGCAAGATAACGCCCTTCGGCTACCTTGAGCCCCTCGTTCAGCAGAATGGATCGGCCGTCCAGTCCTTCGGGAACGTATACCGACAGGACTAGGTGACTCGGCACGTCGCTTGCCGAACCGCGGGTAGTCGGGTTGTTTAAGACCTCCGTTACACACAAGATGTTACGGTTGATAATAAAGGGCTGTTTGTCGATGATCGTCTCGATTCTCTTGAGCAGCTGACCGTCTCCATTATGCACCGCGACGATCACCTGAACGTGTGGGTAATGTTGCGTCGCCAAGCTGAATAACGCCTGATCAAGAACCGCTATTTTCCCCCGATCATGAAACCTGATGATCACACTGACGGTTTTTCCCGCGCTTGAAAACGATCGATCAGACGCCCTCAATTCGCTCACCAGCGTGCCTCCGCAAAACTAAGCAGCCTATCAAAGGTCCCCACTCTCCTAGCGTCCTCTTCGGATATAGTCATGTCCGGGTCCGGCAGAACGGGCAAGTCCTCGTAGGATCGGTAGAACCCTTCCGTGACGAGAAGCTCTTCCCAGTGACGCCTGAACTTCGGCTGACCCCACTTCCAGCCAAGGTATCTACAGGATTCCTGCTTCCATCTCCTCACAGTCGGAGAAGGTCTTCGAGTGAACTCTTCGTGCGCGAAGAGAGCGGACGGGCAGATCTTTACGCCGAAGCCCTTAAGACGAGCTCGCCAGGAATAGTCCACGTCCTCGACGTACATGAAGAAGTTCTCGTCAAAGCCGCCGACAGATTCGTAAATGGACCTCGGGATGAAAAGACAGCACGCTGATGCCCAGGGCGTTTCGAATGTGATTGCGTCGTAGACCTTAGGATGCTCATGGGGAAACTGAATTGCCTCCACCAAGCTGCGAGGGCATTGTCTCGCGAATTGATAGAGGCGCTGTATCGTTTGATAGTGGAACACACCATCCGGGTTGGCGCACAAGAACCCATCGACTCCATGCTGACCGAACGCTGTCTCCATTAGTATATTTGCGGCAGCCCCAAACCCTATGTTCCCTCTCCCAGCTATTTTGACAGCAGATCGACTCATGCTCTGAAGGTGAGACGCCCACCCGTTGTCAATGAAGTGGAGCTGGAGGTCTTGTTCCGCTCCTAGCTCAGCCGAAGCCAGCTCAAAGGATTTTACCAACCTGCGAAGTTGCCACTCTGGATTATTGAATGTGACGAGCCCCACCACAAGTGCCATCGCCAGTAGTCGCTCCTCTGGAATTGCGTGCGTTCGTATGAACGGCTCGATGCTGATGAATCTCCAGCGCCCGGTGCAAACTTAAGCATAACCGAAAATCACCAGGGCTTGCAACGTTGACCCGTCAGCCCGTCCTTGCGGCGATAAAGGCTAGAGATCGTTACCGCTGTCCGTCGGAACTTACTGATAATGCTTCGCTAGCATCTTGACCCGTTTTCCGAAAAGCAGATAAAGACAACCTGTGTAGAGTCGGCGCCAAATGATCCCTTAGCCTGGCCTTGTCGGGGTAGGGAAGATTGCTATCGGGAATCAGGTCGAAAACGTCTCTCCCTGACACAAGGGCCTTCTTCACGAGAGGTGCGGCCCCCATCCGTAGGGCCTCCTTTGTTCCTATGGTGGCAGACCATATAGAAAGAACCATGAGTGCGCAAACACCCACAGCCAGACTCCCTCGGAAGTAAACCTTTCTGATTCCTATTTTGGATGTCAAGCTCACAAAATGTTGGGTGATAGTAATGCGATTACAGAGCACCAAAACGGAAGTCCGAAAAAGAACTGGAATGGGAACGTACCTGGATTGTACAGCTTGTTCCCAACCGAAACCGACGCGAGATATTCCAGTCAGAACCGCGCAGCATACGCAGAACAATACTATTCCGAGCCAGGGCGCACAGGTTTCGACCGCCTGCTCATCACGTCGTAAGCGCCCGCACCACCAACCAGCGCATGCAGCGAACAAAACCAGTCCTAATAAACCGACCACGACATTCCAGCCGCCAAACGGGCCGCTAATTGGCGCGGCCAAGTATGTTGGAACGTACATGAGCAAACTAAGTGGGTGATTTGCGAAGGAAAGGAGACATTCTTCTTTTTTGCTAATGTTTGCTGGCTTCCCGACCGGAGTTTAGGGTAACATGGTGCTATGCCAACAACCGCACGAGCTTCCATCAGAGGGATTTGCTACCACGTTTTGAACCGCGGCAACGCCCGGCAGGATGTGTTTCAATCAGGTGACGACCACCAGCGGTTCATCGAACTTATGCAGGAGGCCTGTGCACGCGTGCCGATGCGGGTCCTGGCTTGGTGTGTGATGTGAAACCACTTCCACCTGGTGGTCTTGCCCCACGCTGATGGTGAGGGTGGCGCTCCATTCGGAAGTAAACGTTGGAAGAAGAAGACCGCGCTCCGCATGGGCCTGGAATTCACTCTGCGACCCCGCGGACGCCCACGAACCGAGGCAAGAAAGTAGAATGTCCCCTTTTCCCGCCTTTTCCCGCGTGTTGTATTATCGGGTTGTTCCAGGGTAGGTTTTTTAGTATTTTGGTCCGCCACTGTTGAAAAGCAGTTCAGTCTAGCCCAAAATTGCTGAAAAAGTAGTCCGTTGGGCAGTTTCCAATTTGATTGAAAAACGGCTGGCTTTGTAGGGTTAAAGGGAAGTAGGAAAAAGCCGAAAATCGTGTTATCACTCCAGCATTCATAGTACTCGGCGCGAGGGCATGCTACAAGTCTGTTTTCGGGTGAGGGCGACAAGGACATATTGATTGACTGGAATATACTGTGAGGTATGTTCAGCAACAGGAAAAATCAGGCTTTGTCAACAACAGGACGACGGTTTTGCCTGCGTCATGGCGTGCGGGACTCTATGCGGAGACCTTTTCAGGGTCACCGGAGCTATTTTTCAACCCCTTAGCGAGGCCCAAACGCTCAAAATGGCAACACCGCCGCATAATTCCGGCTTAGGAGCTGACTTCAAACTGA
>JBKQRG010000288.1:0-5687 GCA_052144015.1 Desulfomonilaceae bacterium | reverse complement strand
AGCGCGGGCTCTATGGCGTACCGAGCATTCCAATCGTCCCTGATTCGGTGGACGACCCGGCTGAGTACATGCGACGCAAGATTTGGAATCTTCGGCACGAGGAGAAACCGGCTGTTGCAGATGACCTTGGAGAGGTTTTTCTTTCTCGCCTCTTCACTCCAGCCGATCCATCGGTCTCTGGCTGCGACTCTCCATGCCGAACCGCTGAAAGCGAGGCCTCCAAGCCACCCGCAGGAAGAACTCTTGGCGAGATATCGCATTTGAGCCCCGCAAATAGGACCAGCGCCCAAGTAATGGTATTTCTTCATGAGAGCGTTCCAGATACGAGAAGCGCTTCTATCACCGATCTCAATCGGAATGATTTCAATGCAGCCTAATGCTTCCAAGCTTCCGGTGATCTTTTCGATCCCTTCCGGAATATCGGGTTGTTCTTCAGAGTTCTTCCGTACGAAGAGGTCTTTACCCGCAGGCTCAGGCAGTGGAATCAGACCCTTTCCGTGCAATCTGAGCAAGGCAGTGCGACAACTCATGTCCTTGAGGCTACCATTGAACGCACGCCAATCGAGCCAACCGCAAACCAGACGGGAAAGAGAGCGCCGGGAGATCGCCGGTTCTTGCTCTACCGTCGCCGCGATCCGTGCAATCACCGCGTCGTCGAATTCTTGCCCACATGCATACATGCACCCCATCCAACACGTCCCACCAACGGTGTCCAGCAAAATTGTGGGGCATGGTCAGAAAGAGTGAGAGGGGTAACATTTACCTTGATTTCTCTTACGCCGGCTTCCTTCTTCGCTACTTCGGCGATTTCCTGGGCCAAATCCTTTTCTTGTGCTAGAGGAGCACTCACATTCACGAAGACCACACCATCACGGGCTTTCACCTCGGCACTCGGCATAACGTTCACCAATTGTGCCTTCACAGGAGCAGCCAGGGTCATCTCATCCACTTCACCCTGAGACTCGGGCGTCGTTCGGAATTTCTCAGACTGTACTGTTCGGAAAATTAGATCTGCGGCATCATCCGTTGTAATTTTGTCCACTAACCACTTATGACGATTTCTTAATAATTTCAACCACCGTCGTTATGTTTCGTTTCGCTTGGTGACAATCAGGGAATTTCCGGTAGCCTATCAGTTATCGGCAACGCCCAGTTTATGCAACTCCTTCCTGGCGAATTCATTGCCTTTGTCGGCAGCCATTTTGTACCACATGATTGCTTCGTTCCGGTCCTTGGGCACTCCATAACCGTTTTTGTACATATAGCCCAATTTGGCTTGAGCAAAAGCATTTCCTTGTTGGACAGCTTTCTTAATCCATTTAACGGACTCCTCATAGTCCTTCAGCACTCCATAGCCGTTTTTGTACATCCAGCCCAAACGTGCTTGGGAATAGGCACTTCCTAGTTCAGCCGCTTTTTTGTGCCATTTGGCCGCCTCCTCGTAGTCCTTGGGCACTCCATAGCCTTTTGTGTACATATGCGCCAAATTCGATTGAGCATGGACATTTCCCTGTTCGGCTGCTTTCGTATACCATTTCACCGCCTCTGCGTAATTCTTGGCAACTCCGGAGCCGTGCGCACACATCCGTCCCAGACTGTTTTGAGCCTTCGCATTTCCCTGATCAGCAGATTTTCTATACCACTTCACTGCCTCTTCCTGATCCCTGACAACCCCCAAGCCGTTCTCGTACATCCGGCCCAGATTATTTTGAGCAATGGAATTTCCTTGATCCGCAGCTTTCTCGTACCATTTTACTGCCTCACGCTCATCCTTGGGGACTTCAAGTCCTCGCACAAGCATCCGACCTAACATCAATTGAGACACAGCGTCGCCTTGCTCAGCAGCTTGGCGAAACCATTTTACCGCTTCCGGGTCTTTGTACATTCGATACAACCCTTCCCGTGTCGCTGGATCGCCCCAAGTACTAAGCAGAGTTAGAAGTCGCTCGGCTTCTGACCTGTAATCCGAAGTGGGACTCTCCGGCCTGGGCGTTTCCTCATCGGCTGCCAGCGAAAGGGAGTTGAATAACGTCAATAAGAAGCACAGGAGTAAAACTAGGAGAATAAGAATGGCAGAGACTCTGTGATGACTTCTCCGGCAGGTCGAACCATCTGACATCTGTTTCATCGTGATGATCCTTTCCCACAAAAGAACTCAGTTCAAGGAATTGTTCACTTCTATGCTGCCATAACTAACGGTTGAAGGACAACAAAAAAGTGCATACTGGAAGTGGGTAAACTTATTCTATGAGCGAGTGTTTCGGCTTTTATAAGGTGTGCAAATTATGCACTCCTTAGAATTCGGAATTCCGAGGAATTCCGGGTACACCATACTTATTTCATTCGGATGTGGCTTCGAACGTTACAAAATCCCGGTTCAGCGTGCTGAGTAGTCTTCATAAAGAGAAACCGCCGAATCGGCGTGGCCGACGCGACGGCTCTATTCTCCTTTTCGTGGTCAGGCGCGACTGGATTTGAACCAGCGACCACTTGAAGCAGGTCGTGTAATCAATGCCTCGCTAGCAATTCATCCACGGTTATCCCAATGTCTTTTGCAATTTGGCGCAAAAGCAAAGGAGAAATGTCACGGCCGCTGTGGACAGGAACGGTTGTACATCGTCCATCCTGATGTCGGAACTGCTTGTGGGCTCCTCGCTGGCGCACCTCGTTGAAGCCAAGGGCTTCGAGCAAGTGGATTACTTCTCGTGAGGTGAGAACAGGAAGATTTCTCATGCCTATGGCACCACCACCTGCTGGACACCGACGAACTCGGACTCCAGACGGGGTTCCCCGTCCTCCAAGAGCATTTCTATGACTTCGCCGAGATTGCGATGGAGTTCGTCAAGTGTTTCGGCTTGTGAATGTGCCCCCGGAAAACCAGGCACGTAGCCGACGTAAAGACCCGTGTCCGGGCATCGTTCGATCACTGCTGTAAAGCCTCTCATGATGTCCTCAATACTCCTTCCGCAGGAAATAGCCTATATTTCAGTCGATTGGCCGTTGTCATTTATCGACGCATCTGCCGAATATCGGCATCGATTTCTTCAAGGGATTTTCCGGGCCGCACACATCCTTTGGTACGCTCCAGGAGCTCTTTTGTGCTCACCACACTTCGGGCGTCAGTGTCGTCTTCCAGTACCGTCACGATGACTTTCATTCGCTTTGCGGCAGGCCGTTCTCGAACCCATTCCAGCCTTCCGTCTTCGTAAACTGCCTCATAACTCTTCAGCATTATGGGCCTCCGTAGGTGTAAGCACTGTTACCAATTATTTAAATATGCGTCTGGATAACACTTTCTCAAGTCTCTGACTTGGACGGGATGGCGAGGTCTGAGTTGTGACTCTAACCATTTTGGTGACCTAAGAATCAGAACGAAAAAATCAGCATGACGCTGTCCGAGCATTACACGCTGATTCTCTTGGAATTAGTTGGTCGGGGCGACTGGATTTGAACCAGCGACCACCTGAACCCCATTCAGACCAGGAACCGGACAACAACAATATAATCAAGCACTTCTTTTGTGACACTCGTTGCTACCTACCACGACAAATCAGGACGATACAGAGCCGAAAGGCACAAATCTGGCACAAAAGCTTTTTCTGCAGAACGCGACACAACTTCCTTTAACTTTCTGCCGCAACCTTCACGCCCTCTCCGGATGAATCCAAGCAAAGGGGCAACCCAAGGACCACTGCCACGGAATTCACGTTTTGAGCCCGCGTTGCGAAGATGTAATTCTGCCTTATAACATCAATTACTTATACAACCAAGGAAGTACCATGTGGTCTCATCGCCGGCATCACCATTGTCAAATAATCTCATTTTGTTGTCTCCTGTGAACTTTTTTTTTAGGTGCTCGTGCAAGAAAATTGCCCATCCTCCGTTTTATTTATTAGAGAGGAACATTTTTGAACTCACCCATTAAATGAGAAGATGTGTCGCAAATTCTTCTCCCGAGGTGGTTGACATTTCCTCTTCTGTTGGTAATAAAGTGTATTTGGTGACTCAGCATGTTTTGCGGCAAAGGAGGTGATCAGGACTTCGGAATGGACACTATCTTTAGGTAGTATTGAGTTCGCGAGTGCCGGGCATCCAGGCGGCAAGGGGTATTCACGCCAGCGGAGTAGCTGAAGTGATGTAACGCTCCATGCTTGGTGTGTTGTCGAGTAGAGTGAAACCAATGCCTGGCTATGTCTCCCCTCCAGACGGTGTTTTCTGAAACCAACGTTTGTTCAATCCTTTTCAATCGGACCTCCTAACGGCATCTTGCCGGACGCTTGTCACGGTTTAGATGAAGAAGAAGCAAGGAGGTTCAATAACTATGGGAAAAGAGAAGATGCAAGTCCCGGGTGACCATATTCCGGGATTGGAGCAAGTTATCAATGGCGACGAAAACGGTTGGGATGAAGGGTACAAAGCGATTCGAAATATGCTCAGAGGTACCATTCGAGCAAGAAAACCGCCAGTCGCGTACGTGGACGATGAGGACATGGTCCAGGAGGTAATTGTCACGCTGCTGCGCAATGATCGGGCGGCTTTGAGAAGTATGAAGGGAAGGTCGGGCCGTGCGTGCGGAGCCTATCTGAAGAGAACTGCAACATCTCGCTGTGAAGATCAGCGGAGAAAAGACGCCCTGGAACAGAAAAGCCGTTGCGAGGAAGACCCTGAATTGGCCATCAATTCTCAGGGGCGACCTGACACGGGAACTATCGACGAGGCGCTTTTTAAAATCAGGCGACTGACATGGTCTTTACTTTCTTCCGAATTGTCGTCTGCACAGGTTCAAGCTGTCGAGCTAAAAATGGCCGGCTACAAAGGTAGAGAGATAGCTAAGAAGCTCGGTGTACCGGAAAACACAGTCCATTCTCATGTAAGAAGAGGCATTTCGGTGCTAAACACCTTGGCATCGAGCAAATTCCCCGAGCTTTATGGTCATGTTTCACTGACGGACGTATTTATCCACGCTAGTGTTCTGCTCCGCAAATACATGGAAACGTGTTGGACCTAATGCCCTGTAATTACGAGATAAGAACACCTAGGTACTTCGAGTACAGAACACTAGCTAACAACAAATGGGGCGGACAAGAGGTCCGCCCCAGCCTTTTTTGACTCCTATCATGACTTGTCTTTTGATTGTCATTTATAGCTCTCCCCAACAGCATGCCGGCTGGATCAACATGATGCCCCCTCATTGCGGTTCTCGCTTCCTCACGATACCCTCCAATCACTCAATCACTCGCAAAAGCACCAGAAATGTGAATCGATCAGGCACTCGATAACAGCCTGTAGGGCAACCGAGTTCTTGTGTGATTGATCGGCGACAATTACACTTGTGCATCCGTAGCGGTGTGCCGGGCACAGATGCCCGGTAATTTTCTGAGGCACGTTCAGACATAGTTGCCACAAATCTTCCCAAATAGCCGATCCTCTATTCCCCTAACGGGACGTGTGAGAATCGGATAAACTCGATCCCATCCTTTTTCTTTTGCGCGCCGCAAGAAAATCCTCCTGCGCTCGTTCTTAAAGATAAATACGAATTAGGAGGGACTAATGAATTCAACTAGCCCGAGTTTCCTAGTTATGAAATTGCTGGCCATTATCTTGGGGAGATTCGGCAGGTTATGCCGAAAAGTTCCTTACCCTAAAACGGCGTTTTCGTCTTTTCTCAGTCCCAGGATCTCGATGAT
>JBKQRG010000287.1:0-9193 GCA_052144015.1 Desulfomonilaceae bacterium | reverse complement strand
TCGCCGGGCTACTATCATCTCGTCCCAGTGGGACGAGCGGACCAGAACGTTTAAGTTAGCGCATATGAGGCTAAGCCTCGGCAGGAACACTAGCATAGAAGCTGCTCTGGTGAAATATGGCGGTTCTTCATGCGTCATCTAACCCATAGGAGGGATCCATAATGAAGAAAGGATCTAAAAGGCTTACAGAGGTCATAAGCATGTTCTTGCTTATGGCCGGAATAATTATCATCAGCTCGGGACCCGCGGCGGCAGATGCACCAGCCAAAATCCTCATAGGAACCACGGTGAGTGAATCAGGATACATGGCCGAAGACAGCATACCGTCTTTCAAGGGGCGCAAGCTGGCCATCGACCTGATCAATAAACAAGGCGGTGTCATGCTGTCGAAGTACAACAAACGTGTGCCGGTGGAACTGGTTTATTACGACGACAAGAGCGAGCCTTCTACAGCGGTGAAGAGCTTCGAGCGTTTGGCAACGAAGGATGGTGTGAATTTCTTCCTTTCGGCTCACGGCTCCGAGCTTTCTTTTGCGGTGGCTAAGATCGCTGAGACCTCTAAAACACCCATGACCATCTACGCGGGCTACGCGGACAAGATCTGGACTCAGGGTTACAAATGGATATTCAACGTGGGCCCTACTGCTTCGGAATATTCTAAGCCCTTCGTGAGCCTGGTCAATCAACTGCCGGATAAGCCCAAGGTGGGTCTGATCCATGAGGACGGCCTATGGGCCAAGGCGGTGGCCGAGGCCATGGTCAACTTTGGCAAGCGGGTCGGTTTGGACATCGCAATCGTGGACGTATACCCCAGTGACAGCAAGGACGTCAGCGCCTCGATCAACAAGGTCATCGCAGCGGGCTACCCTATCATCGGCACCGTCTCTCACGTGCGCAATGACCTGTTGGTGACACGGACCATCCTGGAGATGGGTGCTGCCGACAAGTTCAAGATGATTTATGTGCAAACCGCCACCGGTTACCCCTCATTCGCGGAAAAATTCAAACCCGAGCAGATCCAGGGCATCGTGGGCACTAGCGTCTGGGCCTCCAGCATCAACACCTACTACAACAAGGAATTTCAGGCCGATTACAAGAAGGCTTACGGCGAGGAACCAAGTTGGGTGTCGGCAATCGGTTTTGCCGGCGCTCAAGCTATGTTAGAGGCGATCCAGGTGGCCGGAGACGTGGACCGCGATAAAGTGCGTGACGCGTTCTTGAACCACCCTATCAAGACCATCATCGGCGACCTGACGTTCTACATAACCGGAAGATCCAACCGCCAAGCTCTGGTCTGCCCCCAGATGCAGAATGGGGCTCCGGAAGTGGTCTTTCCCGAGGGATTTGCCACCAAGTCCCTGATCTACCCCCAGCCGGAGTACAAGAAGTAAGACCCGGTGGGTGGAGGAGGGAGCCCCTCCACCCACAAACATCCTGACAGAGGTTGGTCCATGCTCGAAGTTAAACAGGCAAGCAAACACTTTGGTGGCGTCACAGCGGTGGAAAATGTCAGCTTGACCGTGTCGGAGCAAGAGATTGTAGGCCTGATAGGGCCTAACGGGTCCGGCAAGACCACCTTGTTCAATCTGATAACGCGCACTCTGCCGTTGTCCGGAGGGGACATTTTCTTCCTGGGCAAGCCCATCAATAAGCTCAGTCCCGCAGAGGTTTGTTATCAAGGAATATCGCGCACTCACCAGATTCCGAGGCCGTTTCGCAGCTTAACTGTGCGTCAGAATGTTTCACTGGCCTATCTCTACGGCCGGAAGGGCGCCCAGAATCGCCGGACCGCCGAGGAAGAGGCTGACCGGTATTTGGAGCTGGTGGGGCTCGAATCTTACGCTGGGAAGCAGGCCTCGGAACTCAATGATGTCCAGTGCAAGGTGTTGGAGCTGGCCCGCAGCTTGGCCACCGATCCTCGCCTTTTGTTACTGGACGAAATTCTGGCAGGACTCAATCCAACCGAACTGGTCGAGTTCCAAGAGTTGATTCTACGAATTAGGTTGGATTTTAAGATGACCATTTTTTGGTGCGAACACATCATGCGGGTTTTGATGAGAACAGTGGACCGGGTGATTTGCCTGGATTACGGACGCATGGTCTGTGAGGGCCTGCCCCAGGAAGTAGCCAATAATCCGGAGGTTATAGAGTGCTACCTAGGCAAGGCAGTGGGTGAATAGAAATGTTGGAAACCAGAAATCTGGGTGTGGGGTACGGTAACCTCCAGGTAGTTCATGACGTTTCGTTGGCCATCGGCCAAGGCGAGATAGTCGCCTTGGTCGGAGGCAACGGAGCTGGAAAGACCACCACCCTTCGGGCCATCGTGGGGCTTTTGCCTCCTTGGCAGGGTGAGGTACGCCTGGGCGGACAATCGATTCAAAATCTGAAAACCCCTCAGATAGTGTCTTTGGGGTTAGCCTATGTGCCCGAGCAAAAATCAGTGTTTCCGAAAATGACGGTGATGGAAAATCTGGAGCTGGCGCTGAATTCCAAAGAGGCCAAGCAAAAAAAGCAAGAAACAATGGCGGAGGTTTTTGATCTCTTTCCGCGCATATCCAGCACCACCAAATTAAAGCAAATGGCCGGTACCTTGTCAGGCGGCGAACAGCGCATGTTAGTCATAGCCCGGGCCCTCATGTCTCGCCCGCTCTGTATACTTCTGGACGAGCCCTCCCTCGGGTTGGCTCCCAAACTGGTTCAGGATTTGTTCGAGGCCATAGCAAAAATTCACGATCGGGGGGTGCCGATCCTGCTTGTAGAACAAAATGTCACGCTAGCCCTGCAAATCGCCGACCACGCCTATGTGCTGGAGCAAGGACGTGTTGTACTGGAGGGCTCCGGGCCGGAATTGTCCGAAATGCCCCATATCCGCGAAGCGTATCTGGGCATTTAATCGCAGGGAAGGAACTGATACCATGGATTATACGACCCTTGCCGCGCAGCTCTTCCTAACGGGAATCTTTCTGTCCTCTTTGTACATTTTGGTCACTTTTGGTCTAACCATGATTTTTGGAGTCATGGAAATAGTGAATTTTGCCCACGCCTCCTTCGCCATATTGGGCGGCTATGCCTGCCTTATGGCGGTGACCGCTCTGGGGATGAACCCATTCCTGGCTTTGGTACCCGTGGTAATATTCATGGCTTTGATCGGCTTGTTCACCTTTGATTTCTTTGCTCGCTACACTCTCGATTTGGGTGATTCTCACGTAGTGATTTATTATGCCTTGCTTTTGATCATCTCCAATATCCTGGCGCTGATCTACGGATTGGATTACAAGTTCATACCTTCTTCTGTGGGCTATACCCAGCTCCAACTGGGCGCGATAAAGTACCCCTTAATTAAGGTCTTGGTGGCCTTGCTGAGCCTAGCGATTGTGGCGGGCCTGAGCTTATATTTGAAATTCAGCGTGGTGGGCCAGAAGATCCGGGCGGTTTCGCAAAGTAAGGAATCGGCGGAGATCCTGGGCATCGATTCCCTAAAGATCAGGCGCATCACCTGGGTGATTGGGGTGGTCTCTGCAGGGCTGATGGGAGCCTTGGTGGGGCTGGTAAATCCTTTCTCCCCCTATGCAGGTACCACTTACCTCATTGTGGCCTTCTGTGTGGCCATTCTCGGAGGCATGGGTAGTCTCTCGGGGACGATTGTGGCCGGATTTATTGTAGGCATGACTGAGAGCCTGTTCTCTCTGATCCTACCTTCCCAAATATCTCCGGTGATCTCCTTTCTGCTGATCATCGCAGTATTGATGGTAAAGCCCGAAGGGCTCTTCAGCCGTGCCTAACAGACGAAGACGGTCTGAAGCTTTAAGGAAGAGACCATGCAAGCAGAAGAAAACAAGAGTAAATATCTCTTTTGGGTAGTGGGAGTATGTGCTTTAGCGGCTCTGGTCCTGCCGGTGGCTCACCTGCCCTTCAGCAATTACATCATGTCGGTACTGACCTTTTCATTCATCTATACTGTCTTGGGACAATCCTGGAATTTGTTGGGTGGCTTGGCCAAGCAGTTCTCTCTGGGGCACGCCGCCTTCTTCGGGCTGGGAGCTTTTGCCACAGCTTTCTTCTGCGACCTGGGATTACCGGCCCTGGTATCTTTGGGACTCGGCGGCCTCTTTGTCGCTGGGTTCAGCCTCCCCCTTGGTCTGATATGCTTCTCGGCCCGAGGTCCTTACTTTACCATCATCACTTTGGCCATCGCAGAAATCCTCCGCATCATCTTTCTCTGGCGACCGGAGCTTTCCGGCTCGGAAGGCATCGTCGTGGCGAACAACATGTTTTCCAGCAAAATAGGTATCTACTACCTGACTCTTATGGTGGCAGCGGCCTCAATCGCGGTGACCTATTGGTTGGCCCGAAGCAACCAGGGTCTAGCCCTGATGGCCATCGGCGATGATGAGGATGCCTGCGCCGAGATCGGCATCAAAGTAAAAAATACCAAATCTTCGACTCTGCTCATCAGCGCAGGAATGGGCGCGGTGGCTGGAGGCGCATACGGTCTTTTCACCCAATATCTTTCGCCAAATGATGTCTTTGCCATAACATATTCACTGGACGCAATATTCATTTCCATTATCGGCGGGATAGGTCATCCGTTCGGGCCTTTGGTGGGAGCTTTGCTTTTCAGCCTGCTGGAGGAGACGCTCAATCCCCTCGTTCCCAATGCCCATTTGTTAGTACTGGGAGTCATACTTGTCGGCATCATGTTTATCCTGCCTAAAGGACTGGTGACACTAGTCACCAATTCTGAACACCAGGGCCATGTGGTCGGCATCAAAATCAAGCGTCGAGAGGCTGCTAATGCGCCCTCGTGATTAGTCGTCCACCGGAAGGAGCAGTCGGATGCATCCTTTTGATTTGGGTATGAATTACAGGATCATCTACGGCGAGCAATCGGCGGTGGTGGTTTCGAACTTGGCCGCGGAGCTAGTCGCGAATCGAGTGCTGTTGGTCACCGACCCGGGCATTCAGGCGATCGGCTTGGACCGGCCCATCCTGGAATCACTGAGGAAACAAGGCGCCTCTGTATTGCTTTTTAACGGAGTGGAGCCCAATCCTACCACCGAGAATGTGGATCACGGCTTGGCACAGGCACGGGAGTTCAGGCCTTCTCTTCTCGTGGCCCTGGGTGGTGGCAGCGCCATGGACTGCGCGAAGGCCATCAATATCAGACTTCATCGGGAAGGACGGTTGCAAGATTATGCCGGTTCCGTCCTCGGAGGCTCGCCCTTGTTGCCCTTGGTGGCTCTTCCTACCACTGCGGGTACAGGAAGCGAGGTTACACCCTTTCTACTTATCTCCGACAGTGAGACACATGCAAAAATTGTGATACGCGATCCCCAGGCGATCCCTAAAGTCGCTGTGCTGGATCCCAACCTTACCCGGAGCCTGCCGGCGGAAGCCACACTCTACGCGGGTCTGGATGCTTTGGTACACTGCTTCGAGTCCTATGTAGCCGTAGGCAGCCAGCCCTACACCGAGGCCCTGGCCGTACGGGCCATAAACCTGATCCTTCACAACCTGCCTCGAGTAATGGCCGAGCCCACGGATCTCCATGCTCGTGGGAGAATGCTTGTGGCCGCCAACCTCGCTGGTATGGCCTTTTCTCTGAGCTATCTGGGGCTAGCCCATTCCTTCGCCAATGCTCTAACCAAGATAGGCGCCGTGCCCCACGGAAAAGCTGTTGGCATGATGATTCCGTGGGTAATCCGCTTCAACCACAGCGTGGCTCCAGATAAATATCATGAACTCGCCACGTATGCGCTCGGGGACAAGTGTCCCCAAAAGCCCGATGAATCCGGTGAAGCCTTGGCTGATTTTGTTCAGTCCTTCGAGGTCAGCCTGGGAATGCCTGCCAAACTCAATGAAGTCGGCATCAAGGCTGAACAAATACCGAATTTGGTGGAGGAGACCTTGCGGCAGGCCACGATCAGGACCAACCCTCGGAATCCTTCTTCGGAGGAATTAAAGGCTCTGTTGCAGTCTGCGCTTTGATTAGCTTTTCCCTCAGGCTCGAGAAAGAAGAGGAGACATGTCGCGACTAGTGAGACGAAACTAGTTGAGTCAATGTCAGAAACGACTTCCTAGACCGCCTCATTCGCCGGCTCCGACGTCTGACCGTGAATGGTCAGAGCGGCGCCGGCCTGACGTTATCAGTCTCGTACTGTTGACATATTAGCTACTTGCCGCCGGAATTAGACCACCTTCGAGATGGTTGAGTCCTGGGGAGTCCGGTCCAGGGGAAGGCATGTTTGCTTTCCTTTTCGACCGCGCAGACTAAATCGAAGAACTCGGAGTGTTTTCAAAGGATATCGTGTCAGGAATGTTAATTCGAGTATCAAGGCTCAAAAGCATGATGGCTGAAGAGCAGATCGATGTGGCCTTCATTCTAAAACCCCATGACGTTCTTTATTTTTCCGGCTACTCCTCGGTATGTTCCGGAGTGTTGATACATCAGTCATCAGACCCGGCTTTTTGCACTTTGTGGTTGGATGCCCCGGAGGCCCAACAAGTGTGTTCGTTACCGAAGGTCACCAGCTGTGTCTTTCCAAGAGAAAATCTTTTGGGGAGAATGATCAAACTCTTTGAAAAAGAAGGAACCCCCGCCAAGAAGATCGGGATTGAAAAGGATTTTATCTTATTAAGAGATTATGAATTGCTTGCGAGACAATTTCCCGACGCAGAGATCGTTCATGTCTCGCCAATAATCGATCGTCTGAGAGCCGTCAAGGATATGGAAGAAATAGCCAAGATGCAGAAATCTGCCGCTATAGCAGATCTTGCCATGGAAGCGGCCCTCAAGGCTGTCCGGCCCGGCGTTAAGGAAGTGGAAATCGCAGAGGAGGCCGAATATGTTATGAGAAAACTGGGATCGGAACGCCCCGCCTTCGGCACTTTTGTGGCTTCCGGGCCACGGACACTTCTGGCTCATCCCCACGCTTCCCGACGCGAAATCGAGCCCGGCGATCCGGTGGTGATTGACCTGGGGGCTACGTGGGAAGGATATGCGTCAGACCTTTGTCGTACAACGTTTGCCGGAGAGCCGACTCCCGATCAACGGAACCACCTGAATGTGGTCTTGCATGCACAAAAAGCCGCAGCCGGTGAACTGAGGGACGGAGCGATTTCAGGAAGTGTTTTCGAGGCTGCCCGTGGAGTTTTCCGTGAGCACAAGCTGGGAAACCTCCTACCGAACGATATAGGCTATGAAGTGGGATTGCGTCAGTCGGAATTCTTCCCCATCATAGAAAAAGGCAGTAATACGGTCTTATCGGAAAATATGGTGGTGGTGCTGCTTCACACCACAGTATTCCAGAAAAAAGTGGGCGGATTAAGAGTTGAAGATACTTTCAGGGTGACAAAAAATGGTTGTGAAAGCCTCACGCGTCATACTCAACCGACTTTTTGATTCGCACCGGGGGAGACTTGACCTTAATGAATCGTGCATATTTCGGATAGATTAGGTTTTACGGACCTAGCGACCTTTCAGTTGGGGATTGAATCTGCGCATCGGGACCAGGATTACTGTCAGGGTCGTTCCGTGCTCATGAAGGGAGGCAAAAGGAGATCTATTGAAAAGGATCGTGGTCGGAATCAGCGGCGCCAGCGGCGTGGTCTATGGTATACGAGTCTTAGAAGTGCTGAAGGCCTGTTCGGGTGTAGAAACCCATCTCATTTTAACCAACGCGGCTCGCATTACCATGGCGGTGGAAACCTTCGTGCAGCCCCAGCAGGTGGAAGCCCTTGCAGACCGAGCGCACTCACAGGACGATCTCTCCTCTCCTCTCTCCAGCGGGTCTTTTAAAACGGAGGGAATGATTGTGGCTCCATGCTCCATGAAGAGCCTTTCCATGATCGCGTTTTCCTTAAATGACAATCTGCTGGTCAGGGCCGCGGACGTGACGCTCAAAGAGCGCCGAAAACTCGTGATCGTACCTCGGGAGACACCGCTTCACCTGGGGCACCTTCGAGCCATGACTATGGTCACTGAAATGGGAGGCACAATTTTGCCCCCGATGCCGGCTTTTTACCATCGCCCTAGAAGCATTGAAGACATTATAGATCAGACGGTCGGCAAAGTGCTCGACCAGTTTGATATCCCGCATGATCTATTCAATCGGTGGGAAGGTGGATGACACAGGACGAACTCGAACGGATTGTGATTCGGTACATGGATACATTCACTACTATGACTGTAGCTTGTTGTGCCGAAGAAAGGCCATGGGCTGCCGATGTCTTTTACGCAAGGCAGGGACTGGATTTGATCTTCTTTTCGTCCCCGACTTCTCGACATTGCACCGCTTTTTCCGGGAACCCCGCCGCTGCCGCCACGATACATGGCGATTACAGGGGATGGAAGGAAATCAAAGGGCTACAAATGGAAGGGCAAGTCGAACGCATAGCGGGCACCACGGCTAGAGCCCGCGGCCTGGCGACCTATCTGAAGCGATATCCGTTTGTTAGAGAATTTCTTTCTGAGGATGGAGCGATATCTAGCCAAGTTGTGAAAAAGGTAGCTGGAGTGGATCTGTACTCTTTCCGGCCAATTTACATCCTGTACACGGATAACGAAACGGTATTCGGGACTCGATGGAAGCTCCAAGTTCAGGAGGGTATGGCTGTAGGCGATCCAATCCTGGTCTGACTCCAATAGACACTCTCGGTCATTTTGCAGCTGGCTGGGATCTAAGGCAAGACCCTGTAGGCGATTTTTGTTAAATGGCTTATCTTTTTGACCCGGAATTGCCTTTGGGTTTCAGGGAGCGCTCGCCGGGGCTCGTCCAACATGAGTAGCCTGAACCTCGTGCGTGAATTTTGCGAGATCCTGTTATGAATCTTCGTGCTTTGTGGGCATAATGTGGGCGGGAGGTCCATGAAAGAGGCTGGAGCTAGCAGAAGTCTTGCGCCGGACACCTTGACGGAGTGTAATGGATCGAAATGGACTGTGGCGGAGCGACAGGACTTGCAATGATTGAGGATTTGGAACAGGTTATTGATATTTGAAGGCTTTCTTGCTCTTCTCACGGCGGAGACAGGCTTCTTGCAGGAAACCTGTCCCCCGTCTGCAACAAGTCTAACCCTACAACGCAACTTGTATAACCGGCGGTCAGTTTGTGACTTGATATCAACGAATTACGGTCTCGCCTCTTGGGTCCCGCATCGCGCCGCCTTATTTGTCGGCGGCACAGGGGGGGAGCCC
>JBKQRG010000286.1:0-9300 GCA_052144015.1 Desulfomonilaceae bacterium | reverse complement strand
GTAGCCCCTGCCGTTATTTTACCCATGAAAGCGGTTTTGCTCAGTTCCGTCCTGCTCACTCATTTCCTCCGGCTTTCTCAATTGCAGCCCTTATCTTTTCGATTAATTCTTCAATTTGTAAGGGTTTCATCAAAAAATCAAACGCGCCCAAGCGCATACCCTCTGCGCCTTCTTTTGTGCTCCCTATTCCTGTCAGAAGAATCACCTCTATCTCTGGATGCCTAGATTTGACTCGCCGGAGAACTTCCAGGCCGCCCATTCCCGGCATCATCACGTCCAGTACGACTACTTGCGGAGTTGCATCATCAATGAGCCGTAGGGCTTCTTCACCGCTGCCGGTTTCATCAGCCTGAATGCCTCTGAGGCGTAATCTCTCCGCCAAAGTCGAGACAAACTCTTTCTCATCGTCTACTAGAAGCACTTTCCAGCCTTCCATATTCAGTCGCCAGATCCTTCCTTGTTTTTCTTGGGGAGGAAAACAGTGAACCTTGTGCCTATTCCGGGCCTGCTCTGAACATCAATATCGCCGCCGAGCCTTTTCACAATTCCATAAGTGATAGATAACCCCAGACCTGTTCCTTGCCCTTTCTTCGTGGTGAAAAACGGTTCAAAAATATGTTTTAGAGTCTCTTCCGACATACCTTGACCCGTATCTTGAAAAGTAATGCCGATAGTGTCGACG
Source organism: Desulfomonilaceae bacterium (assembly GCA_052144015.1). Taxonomy (GTDB): domain Bacteria; phylum Desulfobacterota; class Desulfomonilia; order Desulfomonilales; family Desulfomonilaceae; genus DATJPW01. The sequence goes on along the minus strand of JBKQRG010000286.1, from coordinate 8,618 downwards.
TCTTTATCCCAAGTGACTACTGAAACTGTCCCTCCATCCTGCACCGCAGCAAAAGCATTGTTTAGAATATTGAGAAAAACCTGTTGGAGCTGTCCTCGGTCGGAAGCCAAGCGCGGCAAATCACCTGCTAAATGCAATCCGATTTTAATGTTTCTGTATAGTGCTTCTTTTTCAAGAAATCCCAAAACTTCCTTTATCAACTCGTTAATATCCAGAATTTCGATTTCAACATCCATTCTTTTGGCGAAGCCCAGGAGTCGATGAGTTATGGCGCGGCACCTTTCAACCGACTGAATTATTGAACGAATAGGGGCGAGGAAAACTTCCTTATTGCTAAACTCCGGGGTGAATTCAACCAGATCCTTCATCAGCCCCGCTTTTTCATTTATTATAGCTAAAGGATTGTTTACTTCGTGAGCTACTCCTGCTGCTAGCCTGCCGATGGAGGACAGTTTCTGAGAGTGTTCTATTTCCCTGTAGGCCAATTCTCGTCTGTCATCGCTCTGCTTCATCCTATCAACCAACAAACGGGTCAGCCGCAACACGACCAGAACGATTATTACGACGCTTCCGATGAAGACGAAAAGCAATTCGCTTTTGAGCGTGTACCACGCCTTCAAGAGCTCGCCCGACGGTTTCAGGAGCATCAGAATGAAATCAGAGCGGTTTAAATAAGCATAGGCCATCAGGATATCCCGCCCCTGAGCGTCTTTCATCTCGACCACATTAGGTTCATAACTCAATTGCGGTACGCTTATCGCACAATGGTCTAAAATCTTGCCATAAAATCTGGAGTTCGTTTGGCAGATCCCTTCACGATTGATCAAAAAAGCGTCACTCTTCGGATCCAAGCCCATGGAGATTATAATATCTTCAAATCTTGCGGTATCAATGGTAACCCGGACGATCCACCAGTCACCCGATTCCGAAAAATGTCTCACCGCCATTACGATGTGCGGAAACCGTCGGAAACCCATAAATACGTCGCTGATGTAGACTCCGGCTACTTTTACGTGTTCAAACCATGCCTGGTCCAAGTAGTTTTTGCCCTTCAACTCATATGGCCCGGCATAGCTGACTTGTTGGCCGCCGGAATCTATAAGCCCTATATCCACGATTCCTTCGATTTCTTTCTTCAATACTAGAAAAATTCTGCTGAGATTCTTTTCATCAGCCAGTTCTTCATAAGTGTACGCTGAAGCAATGAAATTTACTGTCGAGAGTCGGCCGGCCAGAAAAAGTTCGAAGGAGTGCTTCGTCTTATTTACAAGCACACGCAGCGGAGCAAGAATTTCATCTTTCAGTGCAGTTTGATACTGGTAATAATTGATTATGGCCATTAACACGAGGGGAATAATAGTTATTAGCAGCATAAGGACAGTAATATTGCGACGCAATATTCTATATCGTTCCGGAGAGGTCCCTTCCTCCGGAATATCGAGTAGCCCGCCGGTGATCTGACGGATTGATTTTTTAAGCATTTTTGACCTCTGAATAGCGAGATCGGGCCAACAAAGTGATTCTACCGCGGCAACTGTCACGACAGAGGGCACCCACCCTCCCTTAATATTACCACAAAATTTAAAAAAGGTTCTGATACTCTTTTGCTAAACAGTCCCCAGTGAGGCAGTGCCAATAGTGATATGCCTAAGGCTGTCTCACTTCTTGATCGATGTGTCGTTACGTGAGGTGCATCGTCTATATTGGAGCACGACGCGTGGTCATTATTCGCCCTCCCAAAATAGATTCCGGAACTTCTACGTTGCCCAAAGGGTGAGTCATCATAACAAATGATTGTCTTGAATCCACGGCTCTGGTATCTGTTTTCCAATATTAAAATCCGCGGCTCTCATTATATTATCCATTCATTTTTTGGGCGGATTGGAAGCCGTGTCTATTATTGTCAATCGGGAGTAGAAACGGCGGCTTTTGTAACGCAGTAAAGAACACCTTGACGCATTTTCCTTGAGACCCCAATTTAGAAAGGGAGGCTTGGCTGTGAAAGATAAACATATTTTTTTTAATCCGGTCCGAATGATCAGCCCTAAGTTGGATTCCGAAGCCGAGCGACTTGAAGAGTTGCATCGGCAGCCTGTGTCCGCAACTTTTACGTTCGAACAAGGTTTGGTGGTGATGCTATGTAAACTGATTGAGATGATTCGTCTCACTCGTGAAGCGTATTTCACCAATTGTGCAAATGACCTCAAGGTTTTCCATAAATTGGCAGAGGATGTCGACCAGCAAGAAAAATTACTCCTTACGGATTTGGCGTGTGCCGAATCCGTTCCTCCCGAGCTGTGCAAAATCTTTGTTATGTTCCCAACCCACCTTGGTCGAGTAGGTGACTACTCGGAACGGATACTGAATTGCTGTAGCATAAAATGCAACGATGGTCTGAATTTCAGTGACATAGCCAATCAAGAGCTCGATCAGACCTTCAAACTGATGCTGGACATGATGATCAACTTCCGTGATACGCTCATTGCCCCAAACAGCTTCCTATTGGAACATGTGATTTCGCAAGCAACACAGCTGGATCAGTTGTGCCAGGATTGGCAATTGGCACATGTGGAGCGTCTATTAGATGGCAGTTGCGCTCCTCGAGCATCTTCTGTGTACTTGGATATTCTGGAATCGGTTCAGTCGCTCGGTAGACACCTCAAAGAAATGGCTGAGAAGTTCCACGCTTTTGTACAAGGGTCCTTAATGCCGAGCTGAGACCCGGTAGGTTTCAACTTAAGATTTATCTTGATCCGCGCTCGGATCAAGAATTTCTGTTTGCAAACTGGAAGTTGTGAGTCTAGGCAAGAAGGAAACAGCGTTCATCGAAGATAGCACCGTCAGGACATGACCTGCGATGCCGGTGAAATTTGGGCCGGAAAATAGAATAGTTCGGCAGAGGCCGTTGTCCATACAGAATGAATGTCGATACGATCTTGTACTCTAAGGATTATTAGGAGATCTCATGTTTGAGTCGTTGCAGGAAGATATCACCAAATTGGCCAGCTGGTCATGGGCTGAGTTCGAGCCCTATTATTCCGACCTCAACAACAGAAGCCTAACTGCTGACTCTTTAAAAGGTTTTCTCACGGATTGGACGCGCGTGAGTGAGGTTATGGACGAAACATTCAGCCGGCTGCACGTGGCCACTACGGTCAACACTGCGGATAAAGAGGCTGAACAGAAATATCATAAATTGCTCGACCAGGTTTATCCAAGAGCCGAGGAGGCAGAACAGCGGTTAAGAGAAAAGCTGTTGATTTACGGCTCTGTTCCGGAAGGCTTGGAAATCCCTTTGCTGAAAATGCGCTCTGAAGTGGAACTTTTCAGGGATGCGAATCTACCTTTATTTGTCGAAGAGCATAAACTCTCAATGGAATACGACAAAATTATCGGCGCGCAAACTGTTCAATGGGAAGGAAAGGAAATAACCGTTGCGCGATTGAGACCTGTCTATCAGAGCGCCGATAGGAATTTAAGGGAAAGCGCATGGCGGCTGGCGCTTGGAAGACATTGTGAAGATCGTGAAGCCATAGGCCATCTATGGAAAAAGTTTATGGCCCTGCGTTTGGATTTGGCAGCTAATGCTGATTTCCAAGATTATCGTTCGTTCAGATGGAAACAGTTGCAACGATTTGATTACAGCCCCGCGGATTGTATCCATTTTCAGGACGCAATTGAACGGGTGATAGTTCCATTGGCATCACGAATTTGTGAGCGTAAGCGCAAACTCCTTGGGCTTAAAACTCTCAGGCCCTGGGACTTGGAGGTGGATCCCTTTAACCGGCCGCCTCTGAAACCTTTTCAAGACGTTTCGGAACTCGAGACAGGAGCTTCATCGATCTTCTCTCAGGTTGACCCGACTCTCGGGTCTTATTTCAAAATAATGATCCAGGAAGACCTCTTGGACTTGGATAATCGTAAGAATAAGGCGCCGGGCGGCTACTGCACGGAATTTGCTTCGACGAAACGGCCCTTCATTTTTATGAATGCTGTTGGTGTTCATGACGATGTGCAGACTATCTTGCATGAAGCAGGTCATGCATTCCACGCTTTTGAACGAGCCCGTCTCCCTTATTATCAGCAACGACATGTAAATATGGAATTTGCGGAAGTGGCTTCTATGGCCATGGAGTTTTTAGCATCGCCTTATCTCGCTCGAGATCGGGGTGGATTTTACACTGAAGGCGATGCCGCTCGGGCAATATCTGAACATCTTGAACGAAGCATTCTCTTCTGGCCTTATATGGCCGTTGTAGATGCGTTCCAGCACTGGGTATATGAGAATCCTTCAGATTCGGTCGATCCGTCCAGATGTGATGCTTATTGGAGCACAGTTTGGAAGAAATTTATGCCATGGATAGACTGGAGCGGTCTGGATCAGGAGCTTATGACCGGATGGCAAAGAAAGCTGCATATTTATACAGTTCCATTCTATTATATCGAATATGGTCTTGCTCAGCTTGGGGCTGTTCAGGTCTGGGGCAACGCGTTAAGGAATCAAGCCTCGGCCGTAGCCTCCTATCGCAAAGCCCTTTCTCTTGGGGGGACAGTGACCTTGCCTTCCCTCTACTCGACAGCTGGAGCAGTATTTTCATTTGATTCTGAGACGCTCAAATCGGCAGCGGATCTCCTAATCAACAAATTAGATGATCTGAATCAAATCGCGGAATCAAACTATTAGTCCGAGAGGACTGCAGGAGAGCTAGGATCAGCCACACTGAAATAGTGATTCGGGGGATTGTTGGGGGCAGTTTCGCGCTATTTTCTTAGTTTCGGACGAATTGGAGGGGATTCCTGTAATTTTGCGAACTACTCTCTTCGCCCAAATAGGCGCTCAATGTTTCCGCAGTCAATCATCCCGGAGGGAGATTTAAAGCATTCCCCGCATCCCCCTCCGGAGGTGACTGCATATGCTAGCGCGGTCATCATCAAACTATGATAATGACCGCCTGGATAGCACTTCTGTATGATGCCTTACTGACAATGATTACTTCTTAAAACGTTTGAATTTTTTACATCCCCAGTAACCTGGATAGCCGTAGCCGTAGCCGCAGCCGTAGCCCCAATAAGGCATAAGCCCATAATAATATGGGGCGCCATAGCAGCAACCGCCATATCCGCCGCCCCAGCCCCTGCCGAAGAACCCGAAAGCGGAGGCCTCATCGACCATGATCGCGCCCGCCAGGCCCAGCGACACAGTCAGAACAATTATTAATGCGAATTTTTTCATGACTCCGTCCTCCTTCGATTAAATTTATCATCCGATCCGGGGAAGCCCCATGACGTTCCTAACACAAAGTCGAGGCAATTGTCCAGGGAAGGACTGAAAATTTGTCCCTCGCTCGTTGTTGACTGTTCAGAGTGTCCAGACGGCTTCACTGCCAAAAGTTATCCATACTGTTTTTCCCAAATGCAAGTCCTGAACGTCAGCTGAATTTCCTTTGATCAGAACCTGAAATCTCTCACCTGACTGCACCTGCACCCTGATAGATCCGTTCTCCTCAGAAAGCGCGACGATAGTTCCTTCGAATAAATTCGTAGGCTCAGGCTCGGGCTTTTTGGTCAAAAGGGTGAGCAGTGAGGGATCTATACTCAAATGACTGCCGTGAACAGCGGAATCTTGAAGACGTACACGAATATGACCGTTATCGAAAATGGCCCCATTTGCAATTATCCCTCCTGTAAAGAGGTTGTCAGGCGCCGCTGAGCAGCAACCCCCTTGAACAATGTGAAGAAATTTATGGGTTATACCCAGTACTTGCGAAGGATTATGCGTTGTGATAATCACTGTTTTGCCATGGGTTCTGTTCATTTCCAGGACAATTTGTTCTGTTCTTTCAATGCTCTCTCGATCCATATGAGTGGCGGGCTCATCCAGAAGAAGCACATCCGGATTTAAAACAATCGCCCTGGCCAAGGCCACTCGTTGGCTCTCACCTCCGGAAAGCGTTCTTACATGGCGAGTTTCGAATCCTGAGAGTCCCACGCGGCTAAGCGCATTCAGACATAACGCTCGACCGTTCGATTTCGATATGCCCCTTATACGAAGTCCCCAGAGCAAATTACCTAGTACCGACATATTGAAAAGATAAGGATTCTGAAGCAGCAATCCCACTCTTCGGCGGAGACTCAGCAAAGAGTCCGTGTTTATTTTTGAACCGAAAAAAAATATGTCACCTGTTTGGGGAGCTAGCAAAAGAGCCAAAAGATGTAATAGAGTAGTCTTGCCAGCGCCATTCGGACCAACTAATGCGACGACCTCGCCTGCAGCTATTTCCAGATGGTCAATGATCAGGACGGGAGGACCGCCATAGGAAAAGCTCACTTTATTGAGCTCGTAAGCAGTGTTCACCCGCGGCTCCCTTGCAGCAAAAACAGAACTGCGTTGACGCCGAATGCCGCTATCATCAAAAATATTCCTAGCGCCAATCCAAGCTCAAACTCCCCCTTGCCTGTTTCCAGGGCTATGGCGGTTGTCATTGTCCGGGTGAATCCTCTTATATTCCCCCCCAACATCATGGCAATTCCAACTTCCGAAATCACTCGTCCGAAAGCCACGACAATGGCAGCCATGACAGCGAAACGGCCTTCCTTGAGGATCATCCAGCCTTGTTGACCAGGTGTAGCCCCGAGCAGCTTGCAAGTTAGAAACAGTCTGCGATCCAGATTCTGTACAGCTGAGAGAGTAAGATTTATTATCGTAGGGAGAGCCAATACGAAAAGCCCGAGTGTTATTCCAGTAGGGGTGTAAAGCAAACCCAAAGATCCCAAAATTCCGTGACGAGTCAACAAGAAATAACCAAGCAATCCTATCACAACAGTCGGAAGGGCCATCAGGCTATTCAAAATCAGCAATATTGCAGGCTTACCACGAAACTGATTGAGTGCTATTACCAGTCCGATGGGTACGCCCAATATCGACGAAAAAAGGGTGGCTAAAGCGGCAACTTTCAGAGAAGTCCAGACGACGAAATAGATCTCAGGATCAAGAGAGAATATTAAGCGAAACGCTTCCAACAGCACATCAATAAAAAATTTCAATTCTGCTCCGAATTAATTTATGGCTTATTTGCTTTTTCCGTGGGAAAAAAAAGTTGTTTCCCTTCAACTTTGAAGTCCGCGATGATCTGCCGCCCTTGAGTCCCTGTAATGTAATCGATGAACTTGGTCGCCAAATCGTAGTTAATGTTTGGATGTCTTTTCGGATTCACCGCGATAACTCCATACGGATTGAACAAGCCTTTGTCACCTTCGAATAGTATTGCGAGATCTATCTTTTTTTCATAAGCATAATAAGTTCCGCGATCAGCCAATGTATAGCCGTTCCTCTCAAAAGCCATTTGCAGCACTGGACCCATGCCTTGGCCGGCTTCAATATACCATTTGTTCTTGGGTTTGATTCCCGCGGCTTCCCATAGCTCCTTTTCTTGCTTGTTAGTTCCTGAATCATCACCTCTCGAAATAAAATCAGCCTTGCCGCTTGCCAGACGTTTGAATGCGTCGACCGCAGTCTTCGCTTCTTTTACTTTGGCCGGATCGTTCTTCGGGCCGACCAGCACATAATCGTTGTACATCACATCTCGTCGGTCGACGCCGTAGCCTTCCGCAACAAACCTGTCCTCAGCCGGCCGCGAATGGACCAGGACAACATCCACATCTCCATTCTCGCCCAACTTGAGTGCCTTGCCGGTTCCCACCGGAATTACGTCTACCCTGCAGTTATTGGCTTTTTCGAAAGGAGGCAGCAATACCTTTAGTAACCCGGAATTCTCCGTGCTGGTAGTGGTGCTCATGCGGAGACGGGTTTCTGAAAGGGCATTGGCTGCGAAAAACACGGTCAATCCCAAAACGATAAAGAGCGAAAAAACACGTTTCATTTAACACCTCGATCGAAGACTGGCTCAAAGCATCTCGTCATATTTTTTCGCGTATGCTGCATCATCATAGAGTCCTTGCCCATACTGGTCCTTGCCATAGCTGCTAATGATTTCTTGACCCGCAGGAGACGCTACAAAATCGATGAACTTCGAAGCCGTGGCTGCCCCGGATGTTGCGCCATCCGGTTGACAAAGCGCGTGGTATGTGTTGACCAGAAACTTGTCTCCCCGAAAAAGAATCTTTAAACCGGGAACGTTCTTATGCTCGGCAACCCAAGTGCTACTGTCCGTCATAAAATAGCCTTTCTCATCATTGGCTCTTTTGAGGGTCGCAGTCATAAAATCCTTGGTGACCAAATACCATTCGCCGGATGGCGAAATCCCGCTCTTTTGCCAAACTTCCAGTTCTTTCTTGTGTGTTCCCGAGTTGTCTCCACGAGAGAAAAATTTTGACTTTGCAGCGGCAATTTTGGAGTAGGCCTCGCCGGCGCTCTTGGCTCCGGATATTTTCGCCGGATCCTCCGGCGGCCCAACGATAAAGAATTCATTCGATCCGATAAGCGTTCTCTTAGTCGCCCACCCATCCTCTAACGCCTTCTTCTCGGCCGCCGGAGCATGTACCATAATCATATCGACCTGTTTTTCTTTGAGAAGCTTTAGGGATTCCCCCGAGCCAGCCTTCCTCCAGCACATAGTTGCCTTTGCGGAGGAATCGAAAGCTTCCGCCAGAACTTTCAG
>JBKQRG010000285.1:0-3966 GCA_052144015.1 Desulfomonilaceae bacterium | reverse complement strand
CTTTATTGCAACAAAGGGCTCCCCGCAATTCTAAAACTCTTCCCACACCGCTCATTATGAAAAAATTCATGGCGGTCGTGGAATATGATGGAACCGATTACCACGGCTGGCAACTTCAGAAAAATCTTCCAACAATTCAAGGTAGCATCGAGTCCGCCCTAAGTCACATCCTCGGAATTCCGACGCGTGTTCACGGGGCTGGCCGCACCGATGCCGGTGTCCATGCATTGGGCCAGGTAGCTCATTTTCTTGCAGATTGGTCGCATTCACCCGAGGAGCTTCGGAAAGGTTGCAGTGCGTTGCTGCCTGCTGATATTGTTTTGAGGAGCCTGGAATTGGCGAGTCATGATTTTCACGCCAGGCATTCAGCGCGATCCAAGACTTACACGTATCAGATCATCAATCAGCCTATTAGGTCCCCATTAAAACGTTTGTACGCGTGGCATGTGCCGCATCAACTAGATATGGAATTGTTGAATCGGGCCGCTTCGTACCTGATCGGGAGCCACGACTTTGCCGCCTTCGGATCACCCACTGAGGGCACTCCTTCGACAATCCGGGAGGTATTGGAAGCCCGATGGGAAATAATGAAATCCGGCGGCGCGATCCGTTTCTTGATACGGGGTACAGGTTTTTTAAGGTACATGGTCCGCAGCGTAGTAGGCACTCTTGTCATGGTCGGGAAGCGCAAAATAATGCCTGAGGAATTCAGCGAAATTCTTAAATCCTGTGATCGCTCATTGTCAGGACCTACAGCTCCGCCGCATGGATTGTGCCTGGTTTCCGTCGATTATGATTATCCACTCTGAGCCGAGTCAACGATGCTTTGGAAATTAGTAAGGAGAAATAAATGTTTGAACCGGCATACCTAAGCGCCCTGAAAGAGGGGAGCCTGCAAGAAAAAATAGATCAGGCTCGAGAAAAGCTGTTGGAATGCAATATCTGCCCTCGAAACTGCAAAGTTAATAGGCTCCAAGGAGAGACCGGTTTCTGCAAAATAGGAATTCGGGCTGTTGTATCCTCTGCGAATCCTCACTTCGGTGAAGAAGCGCCTCTTGTGGGATCAGCTGGATCGGGGACCATCTTCATGACCTCATGCAATTTGAAATGCGTGTTCTGCCAAAATTACGAGATTAGCCATCTCATGGAAGGACAGGAGGTGGATACCCCCACTTTTGGCAGACTCATGGTAGGGCTGCAGAGGCTCGGTTGCCATAACATAAATTTTGTCACTCCGTCCCATGTGGTTCCGCACATATTGGAGGCTGTAAAATGGGCAGCCGAAGAAGGGTTGCGGGTGCCGTTGGTGTATAACTGCGGCGGGTATGATTCTGTGGAGACTCTTAGATTGCTGGACGGCGTGATCGACATTTACATGCCGGATCTCAAGTTCATGGACGCACGCGTGAGCAAAGAGCTGATGAACGCTCCGGATTATCCCGAGGTCGCTTGTGCGGCGATCGTCGAAATGCACCGACAGGTCGGTGACTTACAAATTGATGACAAGGGTATTGCCACTCGTGGGCTGCTGGTGAGGCACCTGGTGATGCCGGACGATTTGGCTGAAACCAGAAAGGCTATGCGGTTCCTGACGGCGGAGGTTTCTACCAATACTTATGTGAATATAATGAATCAGTATCGACCGTGCGGCCGCGCGCATGAATATCCCAAGCTGGACAAATCTGTGACTCGTGCCGAGTATATACGAGCAATTGATGAAGCCCGAGCAGAAGGGATCGAGAGACTCGATGACAGAATTCCATTTAGATTGAGATCTTTGTAACCTATTGAAGATAAGGGTATTTAGTAACCGTTCGGTCGTTTGTGTGTGAATGGAGGTGTTATGCGCAGAATCAATCCGCAGTATGCGGAAATCTTAAAATCAGTTACGAACGACTGTCCATATTTTCGTCTGCAATCCATGAAGATCCTCGATTTTGATCTAGCCACATCTCACATTGAGATTGAGCTGGAAAAGAAGCATCTCCAACCATTCGGCATTGTTCACGGCGGGGTTTTTTCCACCATTATAGATGCTGCCGCTTTTTGGTGCATATACGGGGAAATAGATGAGAACGCTGGAATGACAACTGTAGATTTGAATGTGAACTATCTTGCCCCTGCCGTCTCCGGGAAACTGATCGCTCGAGGCCGCCGAATCAAACTCGGCAAGACACTTGGCCTTGGTGAAGCTGAAGTCACTGACGAGGAAGGTAGGATACTGGCTCACGGTACATCTACTGTAATGATTCTGCCGGATATCGGTTTTCCTCAAAAGGGTCTTCCTCCAAAGTTCTTGTACTTTTCATAGCAGAATTAGCGGTTAGCCCTGTCTAAAAGAAGAGAAATGATGGCCAAGAGGCGGTCTTCTTGCATGAAAAAGGGCCCCGGATTACTTTTGGAGCAAATGAAATAATCCTTTGCATTAAAAGAGGAGCCAGTCATGGACAACCTGGCTCTTGATGCTCATACGCATTGCGGACTAACAGTTCCGTTCGAGGACCTGTCTCAGGATTGGGGGTATGGAGGTATCCAGGGCGGGGTAGCGTTCTCTCCAGTGGAAGAGATCTATGATCGATATAATCCCTACTTTACGGACTCGGATGGTTATCGCCGCAGTAGACGCCGAGTTCATGACTATCTGCTGGAGCTGGGGTCGGCAAAGAATATTTTTCCCTTTTTCTTCATATGGAACGATTTTGCGCCGATTCCAGATGGTTTCTTAGGGATAAAGTGGCATCGTCACCCTGGCGAGCCTGTCTACTTGTATGAATCCACACAATGTCGCACTAAAATTGATGAAATTTGCGATAAGCGGCTCCCGATTACTCTGGAGGAGGAATTTGCCAATACTATCAATTTTGTAAAAATGATCTCAGGGAGAACAGTAGTGATAATCCCACATATGGGTGGGCTTAACGGCGGTTATTACAAACTGAAAAAGACCGGGATCTTTGAAAACGAGATGGTGTGGGTGGACACCGCTCTGGCTTCCCGCCAAGAAATTGAAGATTTTGCTGGGTTTTATGGTATTCGACGCATGATGTTCGGTTCGGATTATCCATTCGGGATTCCGTCAAGCGAGAAGCGCAAGGTCATACAATGCTTATCCGGCGAAGACCTTGCATTGGTGTTATCAGGAAACTTATTAAGATTGTTGGGAAAGTCCGGATTGCCTCGCTAGATAGCTGACTTATGCCGGTTGCCAAAAAGTTTTGTCCGATTGCACATCGCCAGATTCCGTCATTCCGGCGGAAGCCGGAATCCAGGAAGGACTGGTTCCAGGCTTTACCTAGGACAATGTATGGACCCCGGCTTTCGCCGGGGTGACGGCCATCACTTTTGGTAAACACTATAGGTTGCTTTCCCGCGGGACGCAGGATTGCACTTCTCGCAAGGACATGGAAATCCGACGATATGCTTCTTGCGGGTTACGAAAGTTCCCGTAGGATGCGGTGACCGGGGGGAACCGCATCAATCGAGGTTTTTCGCGAACGATGCGGTTCGCTTCGCTCACCACATCCTACTCTTTTACTACGATTTTGACAGATACGATAATTCTGAGACAGTTTCATCCTGCCGGTCATTCTAATGGACAGGCGAGATGCCTGTCCTGCCATACACCGCTCGCGACGAGAGTCTTTGGCCGCTTATAACCGAGGAGTCACAGTTCGATAGCATATTTTATTGCGATCACCACAAAGCTTGGCCATAGAGATACCCGGCTTAGCTTTAACTCACATTCAGCACCTTTTTGAGGCCAAATTGGGGTATTTTTGGTTTGGCATAACCAACTGAGATAGTTAGGAAAGATCTCGATTGCGAAGTCCGTCTGCCCGTGTCTGCTGGCGTTGGTTGTCGGGGCGAGTCCGTCCTCAGCGCAACGGGTCTTGTCAATGAACGCGTCCTGGTCGCCGGTGATCCCCCCTTCCCTGAATCGGGAACCCTTGTCTGGGACAAGGTTAT
>JBKQRG010000284.1:0-25104 GCA_052144015.1 Desulfomonilaceae bacterium | reverse complement strand
GTCTTGAATCTTGACATATTTCAAGATTCAAGACCTGACCCCATTGTGCATGGGACAGCAGCTCGCTTCAATAACCCATAAGTCCGCAACAACGCGTGCACACCGGCATTAAACCCTTTTCCGAGATGCTTTTTCTAAATTTGCGATACGGGGCGGAGTTCCAGATTTGCGTGATGGTCTTTTCCTTCACATTGCCGACGACAAAATCATGATAGTCCCTGCACGGGGACATGTCGCCGTTGGAATTTATTTCCACAGCGCTGTACACGGAGACACAACGATCATATCCAAAAGCGCAATCGTGGTCGGTGTAGTACTTTTCCAGGTTTCTTGCGCTCGTCAGAGGGGGCAAAATTATTACTGACGGACCCGAAAGTCTGGCAGATTTCCTGTTGAGCTGCTTCAATTGAGCGGAAAGAACACCTATATCGGGAGGCCGCCAATCGCCGATCCAGCCGTAATGTTTTGCCGGTTTGAAACCAAAACGTTCTTCGAAATCTTTGGTCTGCCTGTCGGCAGATTCCTGATCGATCCACCAGGCAAGATAAAAAACACAAATATCCACTTTGTCCTTAAATCGATCATAGATCTCCACCAGCCGATTATAATTTAAATTGTTGATTGTAGTGAGCGAGGCGAGAAGTGGCAGGCGCTGGTTCATTTGTTTTCGAATATCGCGTATTTTATCTATGGCGGATATTATTGTACCGAAGTTGTCGAAGCGAGGATTCGCTCCGGGACGGCATGCATTGTGGGTCTCCGCATCAGGACCGTCTATTGAGATCTGTATGAGGAACATAGGCGCTTTGACTAGTCGTTGAGCATGCTGCGCAAGTCCCGTTCCGTTTGTGGCTATGCTTGGCGCCATGCCTAACCGGGCGGCTTCTTCAATAATTTCCACAGAGCCCTTGTAGAGCATAGGTTCGCCACCCCATAAGTAAACGGAAGGAGTATGCCTCTTTTCTTTGAGGTCCCGGAGAAGCTCTATGTACCTGTCAGGGCTAACTTCCTGATCTCTTAACGCCTTAATTCCGCAATCTCGCAAAAAACCGCTGTCACCCCACTGCCCACAGGTATGGCAACGAAGATTACACAGGTCGGTTATCCGTACGCTGAATTGCCTGATTTTGCCGGCTCTGCCGTCGCCTGCGCGAGGCGACAAATTGCGCCGGAGCTTGTCGATCTGAATCATGCTCAAATTCTTAGCGTATCCGGGAGCTTCAATAAACTTGGGAATAGTTTTAAGAATATTGGAAACCGGTACCCAGGCTTGGCTCATAACTTGATCCTCTCGATTGCATCAAAGGCTATTTCGGCACGTATCATAGCCATCAATCAGTGATTGCGCAATAGGAAGTCGGTTCATGTCCTTAAACTTAGAAGATTTCAATCAATTGATTGGCCGAGCCGAGGGGCCGTGGCCTTGAAGTCGCTACAAGAGCTCGGTGACCAATCTTGACCGCGAGGACCGGTGCGTGGTACCTTCCGTTGCGATCCGGAAATATCGATTTAATTGGAATATTGAAAGCTAGCTTTTGACGGGGCTGTTCGAGAAGATTTCTCGTTAAATATGAATAATCATAGAAAATTAGTTATTTGTTTCATCATATTAGCATGCCTGACCCATGTCGCCGTGAGAATCTACGATTTGAATCGCGCAAGTTTCTGGTGTGACGAGTCTTTGACATGGTGGATGTCAAATTGGTCGCTCGGCACACTGATTTCCGCGGTACTCGATGTGCATCCGCCTCTATATTTCTGTCTCATGGGATTATGGAAACAACTGTTCGGTTCAAGCGAAGTTGCATTTAGATCGGTTTCAGCAATCTTTTCAATATTGACGCTGGTTTTCATATTTCTGCATGCCAACGCTCTGAATGAAAAAAAAACGAAATGGATATTTCCGGTTGTTTCTTTATTATTCGTCTTCTCTCCTTATGACATACATTTATCTCGCTTTGCACGAAGCTTTACTATGTTAATGTTTGTTTGTACTGCGTTTTCGTACTTCTATTTCAAGTTTGTCATTTCAGGAGAAAAGATCTATTGGACCCTCAGCTTGCCCACAGGGATTGCCGCGGTATACACGCATCATTTGGCATTGATCTACGTACCGTGCGCTATTGTTTCGGGATTCTTACTAAAAGCTAATCGTCAGACTGGTTTGCATGCATTGTTGCTCGGGGCGATCATAGCTGCTTCTTATATTCCATGGTCGATAATACTGCCGTTTCAAACTATTATAAAACAGTTCCAGTATCACTATTACAGTCTTGCTGATATTTCCGCGGCCGCGATTCTCTCATTGATAAATCCTTATCCCGTTGGCGTTATTTATTCAGGTCTGGACAACACCTTTTTGAAAATTGCAGGTGTAGTACTGTCAGTGACGGCCATCATAATTGTGGTTTCAAGAATTAAGGAGTGTTGGCGCAACCTTTGGACCAGGGGATTGTTAATACAATCAGGGCTGATTGCATTCCTTATATGTATTAGCCCCACGCCTTTATTCAATGAAAGAAATTTGTGTATCATTTTCCCTTCGGTGTTGTTAATTCTATGTTACGCGATTGTCACTTTGCCACACAAGAGGCTGAATTATCTTGGAACAGCATTTATTGCATGTTTTGTCGCTATCAGTTTAGCTGGATTCCCTCATTCCAACCGGGCCCCTGACTGGCGATCTGCGCTCAAACATGTAACTGAAATTAAACCTGCTCCACAATCCACAGTACTGCTCATTCGCCCCGTCTATGAAGGGCCCACTCTGGACTATTATTGCAGAAAAGGAGTCTTAACCTGGGATTTGGCGAAAACTCAAAGACTCGGGTACGGTCATTCTGATGTTTCCAAGGCCATCCGTCAGATTTTTTTGAGCGAAAAACAGATCGACGATGTCATTGTGCTGAGCAGCAAATGGGCTGATGGTAGACCCGATGATTTGACGCGCCAAACTGATTTCGTAATTTCAGAGGCTAAGGAGTTTATGGCTCTGGATTTTTATAGGATTAGAAGAAATCGTTCGAAGGCAACGGACTAGTTATGGAATTGCGCATCTCTGGTCGGCAAAATGTGTCCAAGCTAAATATTAAGAGCGAGTAAACGAATTAATTCTCGCAGATCCTGTAGAGACTTTTCTGAGATTTTCACTATTTGAAATCCCGCTGCAGCTTCCTGATCCCAGCTTTCGGGCGTGGCCCACATGCATTTCGCATCGAATAGGACCGGACCTTCATCGATGAAATTTTCCGACGGTATGGTAAATGTTTTCAGAGTTCCAGGTTTGGCTTTAATACCCACTATGCCTACACCCTTCTCTGTTATGTCCCGCAAGATCCCTCTCGTTTCAGGATGTCCCAATTCATAAACATCGACCGCCACTGCCAAGAAATACCTTGGCAAATCTCGCAGACTCTGCACCGTCACGGAATCATAAGCCTGAAATCGAGCGTCAAGTTCGGCTTGATCTATTTCTCCGGATTGTAGCAGTCCATCAAAAGCTCTTTGAAGTCCTCTGGGCGATAGGTCGTGTTTTTCCATCAATTCAAAATCGGTCATGCCGGACCTAATATCTCTAATCATCTCCGGAGGTTCAAGTCGCTGGAGAATTACGGTATCCTTGTAAGGGCCGCGCCGTGAATCAAGCTCCGCCTGAGTTATTGAATTCGTATCCAACAACTGCCTGAATATGCTCTGTAGTCCTTTGATCGATACCCCGTACTTTGCCATTAATTGGGCGTCGGTCATACGAGAGCGGATATCTTGAACTAGATCTTTAGCTTTAATTTTCGGCTTAATTGTCATTGGAGCAGCTATAGAGAAGCTCTCAGATTTAGTTAATTGGGAAAACCTTCGGTAGTGCGGATTGTGACTCCTCTCGGTCTCACAACCTACTTGGGAAGTGTTATTCCCGTAAACCGAATTCAAATTGTTTGATTCTCGATCTAACCCCGAAAATGCCGGATGCAATCCGATCTATACATATTACCAGAATCCATCCAGTAACGACTATTTCATTTGTACTAATTGATTCAGATAAACGATATCTATCGGCAGATTCCCCGAGAGGTGTGGTTAGGCAACGCCTTTCATTGGTAAGGAAAGAAGGGAGCGGTCGCTCATTGGTGGGTCTTGGTGAATCGTTCAGTGCGTCAGAATCAGGACGCGGTTCCATCCGGTTGTCGGGACAAGCCAGGATTATTGAAGCCACAATTAAAAAGGGCGGAAGTTTTCCGCCCGTGAAACAAATCTGCCTTAGAATCCGGATTCCCGATTATTTTTCACATCTACGGTTGAATGTCGCGCAGTACGCCTTTTCTATCCCAACGTGATCAGGCGCGTAGACCACCGGGCGGGCCCTTGTCTCTGAAAGAGCTACGTGCAAACGGTGACCCTCGCCACAAGCACACCCCGGTAAGTTCGCGTAGGCTTCGACAAAGTGTTCTTGCGCAAGCTCTTGCACGTCCAAGCCGCTTTTTTCTTCAATATTCATTTTAGCCTCCAAGAGGTCAATTTATTGTTATGAAAAAAGATTCTCAATTGAGATTCTGAGATTACCGTAACCATCCCGAGCGCCATACGCAAGATGCTAGTCATTTTAGGCCGATTCGAGTGCCCAGCCTTTGGCTCGCTCGAACAATTATTGCCCTTACTTATTTCGCCAGCACGACAATGGCATCGGTTGAGACAGCAAAATTGTGTCCCGTCGGATTCCCGTTAGGCCTTTCTTCGCTTTTCCAATAAGAGCAACAAAGCGGGTAATGTGGTCAAAGTGAGCGGGACGGCTGCTACCATGCCAATCACCATGGACCAGCCGAGAAACTCGAGCGAATAATGTCTTGAAGTCAGCATAGAAACAAAGCCCATGACAATGGTCATGGAAACCACCATAGCGCGCGGCGTCACCCGAGTGGTAGCTTTGGCAATTGAGCCGCCTTCCTCAAATAGACTTCCCATGACTATGTGGGCGCCGTTATGTATTCCAAATCCGAAGATAAGAGGAGCAACGCAGACTATCGAGAACGGGAGTCCCATGCCGGCAGCGCCGAGAACTCCAAGAGTAATGCACAAGGCTCCAAGCATTGGGATAAGGCACAGCGCAACGCCACGCGGATGCGGCAAAATTATGAAAAAGGCAAGCACAACCCCTACAAAAGCATATAGGCCTAATCTAAAAAGCTCTGATACAAGATTCGAAAGTATTGCTTCCATGGCCTGCCGTGTTCCGGATAATTTCACCTGAACAGGTAATCCCTTTACAGCTTCCAGCACCCGCCGATCAGCTTTCTTGAATTCCTCCGGACTCATAATGTGATCCGAGTAACGTATTTGCGTCAGGAATCGGTATTTTCCCCCGATACTTGCCAGATACCAGGATCGTTCCAATTCGGCGAAGCCGACTTGGTGCTTCTCTAAAGGAGCTGTCTCGGTGGACTTGAGGATGTGACCAATCGAATCGAATGACTTTTCCATAGTTTCGCAGGCGCTCTCAGAGAGATTGGAGTCTTTCAATTCTGTTTTAAACGCTTTTTCGAGCCCCGGCCAAGATGTGTATACTTCAGAAAGCATTGCAATATTTTCTTTTACAATTGAATCCGGAGACATAAGGTAAGATATGGAATCAAATGAGGCTATGTCGCCGTGTGTCTTTATCAAATCTTCAAGAATCCGATCCAATTGACGCTGAGCCGAAAGACCGAATTGCAGATCCTCCACGTCGAAGCACAGGTGAGTGGGTTTAGAGAAATTGGAATGGAATTTTCGTGAGATTTTCTCGGAAATTTCCATGGAATTCATGTTCCTGGCGAGAAAAACTTTGAACAAGTCCTTTTCGTAAGAAACGCGGGACGCAAAGAATAAGCTGGTCATAACTACCAGCACAGAAACGGCTACAATTATTCCTGGGCTACGCTGGAACAATGTCGACAGAGTCTTAAAAGATACTCGGATTCTTGGAAAGTGGTCTTTCTTGCGAGTTGAGGCAACAGTGACCAGTGCTGGAACGAGAAACAGTGTTGATATCAATGTCAAAGCCAATCCTGAAGCGCCTAAGTAGCCGAACTGAGACAGGGCCGGTTGGTTAGAGAGACAGAGACAGAGGAATGCTAGAATTCCGGTAAGCGCGCCTAATATTACCGGCGGCCCGGTTTGCTCGTAAGCTGTAAAAATGGCTGACATGGGAGGTGTGCCTTTATCAATCTCCTCTCTCAAACGTCCCCAGAGATGCTCCCCGTACTCAGTTCCCAAGCCGAGGAGGACACCGGTGGCGCCCATGACAACCGGATTGATCTCATCGTAACTCAGATACATTATTGCGTAATTTGGGCCTATCCCAGCCGCCAAGGAGATCAACAAGAGTACCGCGGACCAAAAGCTCTGGTAAACACTTAAAAGAAGAGCCAGCACAAGGCCAAAAGAACATAGTACAATTTTTAAGCTTTCTCGGTCGAAAATCTCTCCCGATTCCTGCTGAAACACCATTTTCCCGGTAAGAAGCCATTTTACTCCTTTGAACTGCGGCCCAATATCCGGAATGGTCTTGATTGAGGACGAGATCTTTTCCGGGATAAGTTCATTCAGCCGATTCAATAACTCCTCCCCACGCACAATATCGTGACTCGGGAAATCGGGCGTAACCTGCACGAGATAGAAGGTGCTGTCTGGGCTCGCAATAAGCATATACATATCTCCCAGACTGACTGAACCAATCCTCTTCTTCATAGATTCTGCAATGAAGTGGCCAATTTCCAGTGGATCTTCCAATATTAGTTTTTGCAGGTAAGGATTTTCAGCAAGGAACAATCGATTGGTGTTTCTTCGCAAAGCGTCTTTTGAACCTTGAATACTGAGTATCTCTCGAATTTGCTCCCTTTCTCTCTCGTTCATTCCCAGCAGGAACTGCTTTAATAACAGCGTAGTCTGCTCTTCGTTTTCCGGATCAACAAACTGGTATCGTACACGTCGGACCCCGGGAATTTGCGCAATAGCGTCTCCGATATTTTTTATGAATGGGAGACGGGCAGCGCCGGGCGGTTCGGGAAAGGCCAACACCAGAATTACGGCATCTTCTTCACCAAATATTTCGGTGTTTTCTTTTGCCAAGGTGATGACCGGGTTTGTTTCTCCCACTCCTGCGATGAGGTCAGTGCTTATCTTGAGGAAAGGCAGCGTCGAAAACCCGGCAACTGAAACTGCAAGGAAAACAGCAATTACCAGACGAGGAAATTCCGTTGAAAACCTGCAGATCCGCAATAAGACATAGATGAGCAAGCGCATTCGCTATTCCCTCGGGCCACAATCTAGCTAAGACATACTACGCAATCATGTGCTTCATCTTATAAAACCCGGCGCGAAATGTGAAGGCGGATAAACGTGTAGGCGCAGCTTCTGCATTCCATTGCCCCGGTAATCACTGAGAGAGCACACGGAGCAAGAGATAAATGTCACCGTAGCTCCCCACGCAAATCTGCGCCACTTTGACCAAAAGAGCTAACATGGCCACCAGAAGGCCGCTCGTCGTACGGGAAGGAGATCGGATTCCAGTTTGTGTCGCGTTGATGGTGTGAGTAGAGAGTGTTATACTTATTTGAGTAGCCACAAACTAATCGGGAGGATTACCATGATACCGGTTGCCATGATACCGGCCCCATCAGAATTGATATTGATACTCTTAATTGTAGTTATGATCTTCGGAGCTAAAAGGATTCCGGAAATTATGGGCGGCTTAGGGCAGGGAATTAAAACGTTTAAGAAAGCAATGGAAGGTGAGGACGTAACGGAAACCCTTCCACCTCAAGTACCCGCTCAAACAAGCCCAGAGATCAGCCAGGCGTCCAGTCCACATAGTGAGAAGACCGATCTGAAGTAGTTGTTATTGCACAGATGATTGGGGGGCCTGGGATGCGAGAGCGTAACCCGAGACGGCTAACACCGGCATGGCTGCGGGGGCAAGGATATCCAATCCTCAATAAATTCTTGCACCTCTTGTTTCGTCTCGAAGATACCGAAATGTCCTTCGAGAAGAATATCGGCCTTCAGGTTTAAGAGTCTTTCCAACGAAGCTAGATATTGTTTTTCATCAGACAGCAATTCCGAACGGAGTGGACCGTGGATGTCTTGCCCGAAAAGGATAAGCTCACCGTCAATTTTTGTAGTATACGCGACCGAACCCGGGGAATGGCCCGGGCAATGAATGGCCGTCACAGTACCGCTGCCAATCGAAAGGTTCGATTCTCGCCCCTGCAATCTAATATCAATCGCGAATGGTTCGGGGCATGCTCCAATCAAGGCGGCTCCAGTCACGTTGCTATCGCCTGATTCCAGATAAATAGCATCCAACTCATGAGCCACGATTCGGCAGCCATATTCGTCTCTTACGTTCAGGGCACCGCCGGTATGATCGAAATGACAGTGAGTCAGTAAAAGATATTCGAGCTGCACATTCTGCCCCAGGCATTCGGCAATGTTTTTTCTGAGTTGCGGATGATCTCGCCCGCTTCCGGCATCAATGAGGGCTGCTTTATCGCCGAAACTTACGAGGTAAATTGCCGCGTCTACGGGATCGGTCAGCCCTCTTCCGCCCACTTGCCAGAGATTATTCTTTATTTTTCTGCTCATCAAACTCCTATGTGTCGTAGTCGCATATATCATTCCGTCTGCTGCAGATTAAGCCGTATACGAAATTCTAAAATCGAGTGGCAGTGTCGTTCCAGCATTCAATACCCACCACGGCCGGGAGTTTCAGAAGGAGGAGTGTACAAAAAACCGTATAGAGAGTTTCCCCGCGATGATCTCCAATAGTTGATAAATTCTCGCACCTCTTCTTTTGTTTCGATGATGCCGAAATGTCCTTCGAGAAGAATATCGGCCTCCAAGTTCGCTAGTCTTTCCAACGAAGCCAGATATTGTTTTTCATCAGACAGCAATTCCGAATGGATCGGACCGTGGATGTCTTGCCCGAAAAGGATAATCTCACCGTCAATGTCTGTAGTGTACACCACCGATCCCGGGGAATGGCCCGGACAATGAATGGCCGTCACAGTACCGCTGCCGATGGCAATGGTCGATTCTCTGCCCTGCAATCTGATGTCGATTGAGAACGGTTCGAGGGTTGCCCCATATTCTACGGCTCCAGTCACACGGTTGTCACCTGATTCAATATAAATCGCATCTAATTCATGCGCCACGATTCGGCAGCCATAATCGTCTCTCACGGCCTGAGCCCCACCTGTATGATCAAAGTGACAATGAGTCAGTAGAAGATATTCGAGTTGTACACTTGCTCCCAGGCATTTGGCAATATTCTTTCTCAATTGCGGCTGATCTCGCCCAGTTCCGGCATCGATAAGGGCTGCTTTGTCGCCGAAGCGTACGAGATAGATTGCGGCATCCGCTGGATCGGTCAGCCCCCTTCCGCCCACTTGCCAGAGATCATCCTTGATTTTTGTGACCACTTAGAGCCCCTAGTAAGACGCAAGATCGAATTGCCTCTTTTCACTCTTCACCAGAGCCTCAATCACGAATCAAATAGGTCTACCGGACTACATGGATTTCTTTGCCTTGCGGCTGAGAAACATCCAGATCTAAAAAATGGAATTCTCCGAAACCCATCCCTGTATTCATACCATTCCAATTTCGAAGATCTTAGGTCTTCTGCGATAACCTGGCAACGGTATCCATTACCTTCTGCAAGCCATACTTGTCGATCATGGCTCCGAGTCCCATCTCTACCTCCTCAAGCTTCACTTCTTCTTCTACTTCCTCTTCCCTTTCTTCGTAAACCAGGACATCATTAAGACACTTCTGAACACACTTCGGCTTTTCCAGCGGTGGATCGTCTTCACACATATCGCATTTCAGAGGGAGACCGGAATCGGGTTCTTTAAAAAGGTCCCTGGACGGGCAGGAAGCTCTGCAGAAATCACACTCGCCATATTCCTTTCCGTCAATCACATATTTGTCTCTGCACATACATTCGGCCGGAGCATACTCACCCGCGAATATCGGAAGCCATATGTCTTTCATCCGATCATAAACCACCTGAACACGAGCCCTCGCCGGATTGTTGCTGCTGTATCTCGGTGTAGCATGAAACGTGGAGCAGATGATCTCACATGCCCGGCAGCCATTGCACTTGTCGGCATCAATCTTGATTGTCTTGATTTTCTTTTTGACTTTGGCCATTTTTTAATATCCCTCTCTTTTCTAAGTCTTCGGCAACATAGCCTAGGTCCAATTCCACCAATCGTTCTCTTGTAGGAATACCGTCCATATTCCAGCCCTTGAATTTGTAATAAGTAGATAAGAGTTGTTCTTCCAGCTCGGGGAATCTCCTTTTCCAATGGTCTTCGGGCGGTTTCTCATCAGCCCTCCTCATGCCTCTTCTGTTATTTAATGCCCTGTGAAGATTCCGACTCCTATTGACCATTTTCTTTAGTCCGGCTCGATCTATGTCCATCCCAGTCGCCGCGGAGATGAGTTGCGGAAGATTGTTTATGTGATAGGGAGGCTTCAGGCAAAATGATGACATACCCGCGCACAATCCCACGGCGTCATCAATGTTGTGCAGCATCTCCATCCAATCCACAATTTCACTGCTAATCTCAGGAGTTGGGAAATACGGTATCGCCTTATCTCCCCGTGGTTCCCACTCCAGCAACCATTGCTTCCAACTTTCATCAGGAAGCTGAGGCCAATCCTTTACAAACGCTTCTCTCTGCTCCATCGTAGGAAAAGCCGCCTGCGGCCAATTCCCTTCAATTTGCGTAATGCTTATCTTCTCGTTGGTAGAGTACATAAGAAAATAGATAGGATCCAGCATTCCGAGCTTCAGAGGGAGCTGCTCATGTTTCTTGATCGTATTATGATCAAATTTCTCTGCACCATTGCCGATCTTTCGGGCCGCTTGATAAACCCCGTCGGCTAGAACATCTCCGATCCCTTCCCGTCGGGCCACTCTGTCCAGTAACCAGAAGAACCTCCCCTCCTTATCGGACGGGCACCCTTCGAAGTCCTTGTCAGTCAGAATGCCCGCTTCATAGAGCTCAACAGCGAATGCCAAGATTTGCGGGGTTGAGAATGAATCTACTCCATACTCCGTGGCACGATTAAGGATTCTGAAGCCAAAGGCCAGGTCGTCTACATAGGCCGCCATGCAATAAGTAAGTTTTCCGAAGCATTTCATCATGAATCTTGGCACACTCTGGTAGGAAATCAGTGCGCCGCAATGCTGCGGACAGTTAAAACAACTTATTAACCTCCGCACCGCTTCCAATTGAGTGCTCGTCCAGTTACCTTCGTTTTCTTCGCTCCAGAAGTCTCTTCTCCGAGTGCGGGCATTGCCCCACATGAAGTTTTCAGTGTGCCACTTCTCATCAGTGTGGACCATTTCCTGCGGCGACCCGATACCTGACAAAATAGTCATTACGTCCGGAATGGGATTTGCGTTTCGGTATTTTATATATTCCCCCACACCGTCCATAAGTTCCATGAATTCAGCCCCTCGGGCAAGATAGACGTCTTTTGTTCCTCGAACAGCGACCGCCTTTATCTTTTTGTCTCCCATCACCGCGCCTCCGCCGAGCCTGCTGGCACTGGACCTGCTTTGCTCGATTGAAGCCGTGAAAACCTTATTTTCACCGGCGATGCCGATAGCGGCCACCTGGGCTCTCGGCTCATTCAGCTCCTCTCTTATAAGGTCTTGAGTTTCAAGAGCGCCCTTACCCTGCAAATGAGAGGCATCGCGGAGTTCCACTTTGTCATTGTGTATCCATAGATAAACCCACTTGGGGGACTTGTTGCGAAAGACCACTTTGTCATAACCGGCATATTTCAATTCCGCGGACCAGAATCCCCCCATCATTGGGTACGCCAGCAACCCCGACTCAGGGGAATAGAAGGTGACAACGGTACGGTTAGCGCTGAAAGCCGGAGTCCCGTTGAAAAGACCGGTGCTGAATATCAGTAGATTCTCAGGATCAAATGGTTTAGTCTCAGGGGGAACCCTATCCCAGTGCATCTTGACGCTGGTACCCAGCCCCCCAAGGTGAAGTTCCGTCAATTTCGGGTCGGTTTCTACCCGTTCAATGTTTCCTGTCGCCAAATCGATTTCTAAATTAAATCCTGTCTCTGCGTATCTCATCTTGTTCACTCCTTACAGGCGACTTGCAACATGCTCGTCCGCGCTTCTGCAACCAAAGAAATGTTGATGATGAATTCGTGAGTGTCCCGTCTCTTCGCACACAGCTTCTGTTGTTTCCCGGCGGTCTTTTTCAGCGGAATGGGTCCCCATAAACGGCTGTCCATCTTTCGAGAAGCATCTGACGGCGGCAACCGTAGAACGGACAAGTTGTCGTTATAAATCGAGAATCCATACCACTGTTGCGAGTCCTTAAATCTGGTTGATTACCCGGAGGCACTGAAAATGATTCCGGTTACCCCGTGGGTTGCAGACCTTTTCTCAACAATTGTGAAAGGTTGCTGTGGGGATTGAGGCGAGATTGCGTCATGCCGACATAACCATCCACAATGGACTGCCCTGCTTCTCACAGGCTGGCGTTTGGAAATAGATCGCGACGCTTTTGTCGCGCATTAAACAGTCGCTTATGTCTTTATTGACATAACTGGCCGAAATCGTCAAGTGGTTTAGCCTCGGCCGAAAAACACAGGGAAGTGGGAAACTCTGCTTTTAGTTGATCGCCGGCCGATAGCCCAAACCTGAACCAATGAAATTAATGAATAACATGTTAGAAATGACAAATGGATTATTGCATTAGCTCCGTTAGGTGGGATGAGAAATGACTCATTGGGGCGCCCGCACACGACAAATCGGTACGTTTCCAGTTAAACATGAAAATATTAGTCCCGCGCAGAACGCGGGATTGCCGGAGTGTTCAGGCCCACTGGGCGTGGCGCCAACATGCATCGTGAGGCTGGGAGCCCTCGATACACTTCGTTGCGTTATGTGTGTTCGCCGTGCGCGAAGCACCTTTTTACATAAAAAGCGGGTTCGCGAAATTTTCAGTCTTCCATCCAACCCCCGTGCACATTGCGGAGCAAAAAAATAATCCAATGAAAAAAAGACCGGTTTCGCCGATCAATCGCCCTTCATACCCCTTATCTGTGAGACATAGCTAAAATCTACAAGAACCACCTTCAGGAACTCCACTGGCATCAGTCCAAAGGGATCTGTGAGTTTTAATAAGATGATGCCCAACAACTTCTAATGGTGCGCTTTCAAAGAAAGTCTATGGCTGCCTCAATGAAAAAAAGGATGCGGATTCATGCCTCCAATGTTATTAATATGGAAAAGGTCGCCTAAAGAAAGTACAATGAACCGGCGATTGGCTTAGGGACGCGGCCGCTGCCAACAGTTCCTATCGCGGGAGGAATTTGAAATGAAAGATCTCAAAGGCATATATGACAGCTCAGAAATCCAAGAGCAGGACAAACCAGGTCATCGCCATGATGATCAGCCAGACGACAAAACTGGCGACCCTGAGGAATCTTTGCTCAAATCGCGTGATCACTCAAAAGATCGAAACATATACGACACCTCAGAAATCCACGAACCTGAAAAGCCGGGTCATGATCATGGATTGGATAAGACCGAGGACCAAGAGGACGTAGTGAAATCACAGGACCGAGATTACCCCAAAGATCGAGGCATATACGACACCTCAGAAATCCATGAACCTGAAAAACCGGATCGTCGCAAGATCCTGGAGCCGGAGGAAGAAGACAATTAAGAGCAGTTGCAATGCTGCTTCATAGGGGAGTTTTGTAAATCAATTAAGCATTGACCGCTTTCCTCAAATCAATTAAGCTGATGTATATTAGGATGATGGTGCAAGCCGGAATAGTTGAAAGTGGGTTGGGTCGCCGACTGGGGATAAATCCACAACCTGGGCGCCTTTGAGTTGGAATTTTCTACAAGATCAATAGACTCGTGAACATAATCGTTTTCTTTCCCTAGGGGGGTCGCCTGAGTAATCGACCGACAGTCGTTATTATCGGATCAGGTTTTGGGGGGTCCGTGCTGTCTTGCCGCCTGGCCGAACGCGGAGAATATGACGTTTATGTCCTGGAACGCGGTCGTGCCTATGGTCGGAACGAATTCCCGCGGCGTCCGGATCAGTTACGGGAGGCATTCTGGGATCCACGGGATAACCTGTATGGTCTTTTCGAGTACCAATCCTTTGCAAAAACCGATATCGATGTCTGGACCGCTAGTGGGCTTGGAGGGGGATCGCTAATTTACGCCAATGTTTTGTATGAGATGCCGGCTGAGTTCTTCGAGGGTTGGCCGGGGGGAATCACTCGCCAAGCCCTCGACCCTTATTACGAGAAAGTGGTCGAGATGATGGAGGCGAGGTCTTATCCTATCGACGAACCTAGCTGGCCTTACGCTCAAACACCTAAGTCTAAGGCTTTGCAGAGAGCTTACGACAGACTGTCAACACATCCACTGGGACATCCTGCCGCCGAACTTCAATGGCCAAAGTTGGCAATCCAATTTGGCCCTAAACTTGGAGAACAGAGACCGAATAACCAAGGGGTCATGCAGACATCCTGCCGCATGTGCGGAGAATGCTGCATAGGATGCAACTATCACTCGAAAAATACACTCGATCTGAATTACTTGGCCAGGGCGACTAGTTGCGGAGCGAACATCCTCACTAACAGCGAAGTTCGCGCTATTCGGCCTAATGCAAACCAATCCATGTACACTGTGATATACGGTGATCCCAGAAATAAATCGCAACAGGAAGAGATTCAAGCCAAATACGTGATCGTATCTGCGGGCTCGTTGGGTTCAACGAGACTACTCCTCCGTATGAGACATGGCGGTCAGCTGCCCAATCTAAGTCCCGTGTTGGGAACAAAATGGGCGGGCAATGGTGACCTGTTGGGTCTTTCACTTAATTGCTCCGACACCATCAACCCGATCATGGGTCCTGTAATCACTGGTGCCGTTCGATTCTTCCACTCAGCCTATCTGGATGGATTTCCTCATGGTTTGTTTGTGGAAGATGCGGGGATTCCGGCGGCTCTAGCCTGGTACTTGACCGCCCTCACGCCGACCGGCCGCTCCGTAAGTGAAGGTCTCCAGGCGCTGCTGCTCTATATAAAGGGTTTCTTTTCCGAGCGGCGAGAGGTCAACATTGGGGACGAGTTGGGGAAGTTTCTGTTTCACGAGAGCAATTTGGTCAGCCGCACCATGATTTTCTTGGGGATGGGGCGAGATAGATCTGATGGCGTCATACGACTTGAAGATCCCCTGAATGCCGACGAATTGGAAGACCGAGGCATTCGCCTCACCTGGGAAAGCAATGCAAGCCGGCTCCATTTCCAACGTTTGCGTGAAGCCATGCAGCGTTTGACTGTTGAGCTCGGAGGCAGATTCTTGGAGAACCCGCTCAGTTTTGTGACCAAGTATATCGCCGTGCATCCGGTGGGTGGCTGTCCAATGGGAGACTCGGAGAGAGACGGAGTGGTGAACTCCTCCACAGGGGAAGCATTTGGGCACAAAGGGCTCTACGTAATGGATGGGAGCATTCTGCCAACCTCGGTTGGACCCAACCCCTCGCTGACCATTGCAGGGCTTGCGGAGATGTTTGCAGAAAGATTCCCGCGAGCCGTTTGAGAAACTCCGGGACACCATGGGCTGACATAAAGGGGGGTCTCTCCATGCCGACTAAAGAAAAGTGCATTCCGCTACCCCTGGTCGTTTTCAGGTACTTGGCACTCCTTACGGCCCTGGCTAATGGATTCGGAAATGTTTTCCTGGTACTCTTTTACAGGCCTCTCTTCAAATGGCTGAGCGTTCCTTTGCCTTGGGACGTGCACAGTTTCCTTTTTGTTGCAAGCTTTTCCTTCACGATGGGTGTGTTGGCATTCTTGATATTTCTTCACCCCGAAAAGAGCGTAGGTCTACTGATAATAGGAATAGTCGGAAAAGGCGTTTACGCTTTTTTCACATTCTATTGCTACGTGTTTCAAGATCTTCACTGGTTTTATCTGATTTTCGGAGTTTGGGATGCGGCATACACAGTGATTTTCCTTCTTTTCTTGATCTCATTGGTGTCTCCTGATCTGTCTCGACTTAATGAGGGAGACGTTTATCTTGGGGTGAATCGCCCTCGAACTAACAAGGCGCTCGTTCTTCTTTTTTCGCTGACTGGGACCGGCCTGTCCGGCATAGAAAGGATCAAGGCAGGTTTGGAACGGAGGGGTTACTCGGTAGACATGAAGTCCATCGAACCCGAAGAAAAGATTTTTCGGTTTCCGATGTCGTTTTCGGATTTCTCACGCATTGTGGTGCGCGCCATATTTCGCAGACCCGCCCGAATCAAGCCTTTGAACATTCCCACAGATCACCCTTACGATTTACTCGTAGTGGAATCGCAAACGTGGCTTGTGGGTATGTCCGCTCCGATAGAGGCTGTGTTCAATGATCCGCTGAATCGAGGAATCTTTGAACTAAGAGACGTCGCGGTTCTCAATGTGTGTCGCGGGGCGTGGCGGCGAAGTCAAGCCATGCTTGTAAGATGGGTACAGAATTGCGGCGGCAACATTGTAGGCGTCAGGGCCTTTACACATATCGGTTGGGAACCATCTCGCCTGTTCTCTCTGTGGTTTTACCTGATTTACAAGAAAGCCGGGGAGCCCAAGTGGCTGAACGGGTTTGTGCAGCCTCGCTATGGATTGTCGGACGAAGCTTTTCAGCAATTGGAACATTTCGGCGAGGATCTGGCGGAACGCAAGAGAGTCCTCTGGCGAGGATCCACGGTAGAATAAACTCACCGAAGGGATCAGCAACATGGAATTCATACGAGAGCTGTTGACCGGCATCACGATGGGGCCGTTCAAGAATCTCTTGGATTTGTTGAGCTTGGCTCCGGACAAACTGGTTGCCTCTTTGATTCTTCTATCCTTTCTGTTTATTCTTAATGACCTGGTGCGCACG
Source organism: Desulfomonilaceae bacterium (assembly GCA_052144015.1). Taxonomy (GTDB): domain Bacteria; phylum Desulfobacterota; class Desulfomonilia; order Desulfomonilales; family Desulfomonilaceae; genus DATJPW01. The sequence continues at coordinate 8,138 of JBKQRG010000284.1, read as the reverse complement.
GCCCTGATGTGCGAGTATACTAGATCGGTTCTGAACCACGTCATAATTAATGCTCTCACTCTGTTGCCTGCTGCCGTTCTGGGGTTGGTCCTGCTTTACGCCGGCTACCGTTATCCAGAAAGAATTTGGGTCAACTTCGCAATTGCTCTGGCGTTATATGTTCCATGGTATGTTGGGGGAACTCTTACCAAGCTTGCCAGGAAAGACGTTGAGGGCGCGGATGTGGGCTGGATGGCCATGGGCTTGTTTATTACAGTTCCATGCGGCTTTCTGGCGGTTTTGCTGTTTCGACTGGGTCGTTAGTGCAGCGGCTAAAGCAAAAGGTGGCCTCTTTTCGGAGGTGGCCTTTCAAAGCATGTGCCTAAGTATGCAAGTTATAATAGCATACTGCATCGCATCTTCCGCAGTAAGGCACCGCCTAACCATTGGGCATAACGGAATGCAGTCTGGAATGCATGGAAATTGGTACCCACGGCAGCGACCGGTCTTTATAGCGATTTTACTCACGAGAGACTACAATCGGGCGTCAATGAGGTTTTGAACTCTTTTCTTGAAGCTTTCGCCCCTAACCATCATTGTTAATTCCTGATCTACTGATTCCTGGACTGCATTTTCTATCGCGGCTGATATAGTGTCATTGATATAGTTCATCAGATCATAATCGACTGCAAAGTCTCGTTTCGGTCTTGCTGCGGTTCGGTTCATGATTTCCACCTGTACATTATTGCCGGAATCCGGCTAGAGTCAGGTGAAAGACGAATTCATTGCCGAACTTCGGTATGACCCCTGGTATTGTTGGATTTAGTTTCTTCGATCTGTGCTCGCAGGAGCAGGGCTTTTTCAGATGGAGGCTGACGGCATCATGGATATGGACGGATAGATGCAGCGGCTCTTCAAGACTATCGCACCGGACCGCTTGGCAATATGTAAGAGCGTTCACAAGAAAGAATTCTAACTCCGGCGATCTACAACACTGTGCTGTCCCACAAGGAACTTTTCCTTGGGGAAGAAAATCATTCTTCAGACGACCCGTTTCCAACTTCGCAGATTAAAGGGAGTTGTCTGGTCAATTAATTGGTGCTATTACTAGTACTATTAGGAGACAACGAGGGGAAGAACCATGCAAGCTTCTATTAAATTCTCGGAGGACATTGTTCCACTCAGTGATATGAAAGTTAATCCGGGGCGAGTTGTAAGCCAGGTTGACAAGACCCGCAGGCCGGTACTTCTCACCAACAGGGGACGTGGCGTGGCTGTTGTCCAGTCACTCAAGGACTACGAAACCCAAACGGAAGAGCTGGCATTTTTGCGTGGCGTAGTCCAGGGACTCATGGATCTGGAAGAGGGGCGGGAAATGAGTCTCGCCGATGTAAAGAAGCGTCTCGGATTGAGCTCAACCAATGTCCCGGAAATATAGAATAACCTTTGCTATCTCGGCGGTGCGGGATCTTGAGGCAATCCGCACGTGGTACGCTGATCAGCAGATTCCCGAAGTAGGAGAGCGCCTACTGGCGGAAATATTTTCAGCTATAGAAAGGCTCGTGGACTTTCCTCGGAGCGGCCGGGTTGTCCCCGAGTTCGGCATCGTCAATTTGCGGGAGATTATACATCCTCCGTTTCGGATAGTGTATCGTATCGATAAAGGCAGTGTACGCATTGTTCGAGTTTGGCGTAGCGAGCGAGTCCTTAAGATGCCCGAGCCCATCCATAGATAGAAGCGCGGATGTGGGCTGGATGGCCATGGGCTTGTTTATTACGGTTCCATGCGGCTTTCTGGCGGTTTTGCTGTTTCGACTGGGTCGTTAGTGCAGCGGCTAAAGCAAAAGGTGGCATCTTTTCGGAGGTGGCCTTTACAAACCTGTACATTATTGCCCGAATCCGGCTGGAGTCAGGTGAAAGACGAATTCATTGCCGCACTTCGGCATGACCCCTGGTATGGTTCGTTTTAGCTTCTTCGGTGTGCGCACCCAGGATTTTCATGCAAAGTCTTGGAATTTCGTGCAAGATCGAAAGAATGCTCAAAGAGCAACATCAGGAGTAATGAAGATGATTTCCGAGTTGAAAGACAAAGTAGCCCTAGTAACTGGCGGTGATCGAGGAATCGGAAGAGCAATTGCGCTTGACTTGGCCGTTAATGGGACACATGTTGCGGTGAATTTTAGAACACGACAAAAAGAAGCCGACGAAGTTCGATCACAAATCCAGGCCCTAGGTCAGCGTAGCCTGTGTATTGGCGCAGATGTCTCAATGGCACACGAAGTCTCCCGCATGGTGGAAATCGTGCAGAAGGAACTTGGTCCAATCGGCATCTTAGTAAATAACGCTGGAATAGCCAGACCCGAACCTGTTGAAGAAATCACGGAGCAGAGCTGGGATGAAGTCCTCGCAGTTAATCTCAAATCGCAATTCCTGCTGATACAAGCAGTGCTGCCCGCCATGCGCACGCAACGATGGGGGCGTATAATCAATCTTTCTTCCACCGCCGCGCAAATCGGGGGAATAGTGGGTCCACATTACGCAGCGTCGAAGGCTGGGATTCTCGGACTGACTCATTTTTACGCGGCTCTGTTGGCCAAGGAAGGGATTACTGTCAATGCCATTGCGCCTGCTCTCATTAGTACAGAGATGGTTACAGACAACCCAAAGGCCAAGCCCGAGATTATCCCAATAGGTAGGTTCGGGACTGTCGAGGAAGTAGCCAATTCAGCGGTCATGCTTGCCCGAAATGGCTACATTACGGGTCAGACAATTAATGTGAATGGTGGGCTGTACATGAGTTGAAGATCTTTGCAGGTTGTCTTACAAAGAGAGACCTAGTGGCACCTCAAATTTAGAATGATCTCTAGTCGCCGAGGCCCCACCGTACGAAATCTCCCTGTGCAGATTCCTGAAAATAGCCATCCCTTCAGCCCATGATGATCACAGAAACCCGCACGTTTATCCGGATCAGATGTCTGATGTGGCTTTAGGATAACCTTCATCGATAAATGAGGATTCGGCTTGGTTGCCCTTGGTCTTTTTCCTATCTACTCCTTATTCAGCCCTTCTCGGAAATCCTTGCCCACCTTAAAAAACGGTAACCTCTTCGCCTCCACTACCGTTTTTACGCCTGTCTTGGGGTTCCGGCCCGCATATCCTTCGTACTTGCGTACGGAAAAGGCGCCGAAACCCCTTATCTCTATCCTGTCACCAGCGATCAGGACGTTGGACATGGTGTCGAACACCTTATCTATTATTTCCTCGGATTTCCGAATCGGGAGATCCGTTTCTTTGCTCAACGATTTTGAGAGATCTGATTTGTTCATTTAGAATCGAGCCCTTTTCCGGTTCATTTCTTCTTTCCGGGCTTCTTTGCAGCTCCCCCTACCGCGTCCTTGAGAGCCTTGGCTGCTCTGAATGCCGGAGCCTTTTTGGCAGGAATTTTCATCTTGGCTTTAGTCTGAGGGTTAATCCCCGTCCGCGCCTTTCTTTCGATAACCCTAAACGTGCCGAGCCCATCCAGTCTTATTTGTCCATCTTTTTTGAGAGACTGCTGTACGGATTCTATCAGTGACTTCAGAACAGTCTCTACCCCTTTCTTAGTCACATTGGTCTTCTTGGCGATTTGAGCGACGAGTTCAGCTTTGGTCATGGCAATACCCTCCTCACAATACATAATATTTGGACGTATGAGCCTTACGGAAGTGGCTTCCATATATCTTTCCCGGAAGGAATAGTCAATTGAAAATACACGTTCATCGCGGACTTTTGTGTAGGAAGATTCATGCCTGAAAGGCCGGAAGGCCCCTTTAGTCAAACCGGCGAAAATGTCTTGACTCGTACGACCACCTGATGTATCCGCTCTCTCCTCATACGAATTCTTGTCCCTATTTTCGTGAGAAGGGCAGAAACGTGACCAAGGAACAAGTTTTATCGAAGGTCAGGAAGCTCTTTGAGCTCTCCAATTCCCCCAATGAAAATGAAGCTGCGCTTGCTGCCTCAAAAGCTCGCGAGCTTCTGGCCAGGTTCAACCTGAGCATTGCAGACTTGCCGACGGACGAGATAAGGACCGTCATTCCTCCTACAGAGGCATCTGTGCGCGTAGGTAAGGCTGTCAAGAATTGGGTCAAGGGGCTGCTGATCCATATTGCCAATGGCTTCGAGTGTCAGCACATCATCCGCCGGCGGCACGGTTCCAATACGGTATTGTCGTTCATAGGAACTCCCGCTGACGCTGAGATCGCAGTTTATACGTTCCAATTTCTCTATCGGCAGCTTCATGGACTTGCGGAGCGAGCCCTTCCCAGGCTCAAACGGGAAAACCGTGGCTGGAGTACTGCTGCCCTGAAATCCGCCTACTTGGACGGAGCAGTCAAACGGATCGGCGAAATGTTCCGGGAGCAAACGGAAGCTATCAGAGCTGCGGAACGCCATGACTGTAAGGAGCTGGTCTTGGCCAAGGACCGGATTATCAAGGATTACATGGCTGCCGCCTTCCCAAACATCAGAATGGAATACGGAAGAAGGAGGGTTGTCAGTGCTGCTGCTTTTGACAAAGGATACAATGACGCGGGTAAGATTAATCTAAGACCTGGCATTACCAACGAGGATTCACAGCAGTTCGCGGTCACCGGATAGCATCTTGATCTTTGGGTAGAGCATCTTATCACCTCCATAAGTCATGAGAGGGACCGTCCGATTCCTGAGTCGGAGACCGGTGTTTTCATCATCCCTGCCCACACGGTCAAAAATAGGATTATTAGGCTGGTGGTTCCCAATCGGCTTGCCGGAGCGGTGGTACAGGAGATGCGCCGGGTGCATCCTACGAAGGAAGGCATTGAGCTGGGGAAAGAATTATTAAACAGTGATAAAATAACCGCATGAGTCCCAACGAAAAAGCCAAAATTGAAACTGAACCAATAAAAAGTGAAGCTCTCTCATCTATAAAACGGGTTATTGGTAAAAAATACGAGGATGTGGTTCATGGACGGGACAAAGCCATCGAAGACGGGGAGCGGGAGTAAGTTGCCCAAAAAACGGCTATCCAAGCCAATCAACGGGTGAAAACTGCCAATCCTTCGACCCAGCGGAGAAAATCGCCTTTCATCTGTTTTTTTCCGCTCGATCGCAGCCCGCCAATCCTCCCAAATCGTCAACAGCGCAAATAGCTCAAATAGCTCATTGATTGACACACATGGATATTCGTGCTAAAGAGTACCATCGTTCCTAAAAGAGACTTAAAAGTAGGCTGAGTGTTTAGTTTCTCTGGGTTATTCCAGAGTTTGTGGTTCTGTGAGGAGGGTTTGGATTATGATATACAGGGCTTTCTTCCTCGCGTTTATTCTGGTCGTTGCTTTCATTCCGGCAGTTGTCGGTGCGCAGAGCTTCCCGATCGGGGAGGGGCTGCCGTCTTTGGGATTGCCGTCCTCGGATGGCTTTGATAGTGGTGGTTTTTACGGCTTTGGCGATGCCCCGGGTCAAGGCTATTTCGGAAGCATCGGTGTGAGAAAGTATATCAACAGCTTCACATCGGATCAGTGGCCTAACCCCAACCATCCGGAGGTGGACCCGGAGAGTCGGTTGGAATGGCCCTGGGAACAGGTGGTGGGCGTGATAAAGGTGGGTTATGCCTCACCGGCCTGGGATATGAGGTTTGTTTATGCAAGCACTTTGCTGCTTCCCAGCAGCCTGAAAGCGCAGGACAGTGACTGGACGGACCTCAATGATCCTAATCAGAAAACCACCTTCAGCGACGCGGAGGCGAAACCGAGAATCTGGACGTTTGATGCCAGCATTGCCCCGGTCTTGACACCCCTCCTCAAAGGGGTGGTGGGATTGCGGATTCAGCAGTTCAGATTCACGTACACCAATATGTTGCAGCGCAGCCTCCTTCCAGGCTTTGACAAATATTTCCCAGGAGCAGTTTTCGACTTCAGCCAGAACTACTACCAGTGGTATGGTGGCGGGATACTGACCGTTGCCTTGGACCTTGGTGCCCTCTACGGACCGCTTTTGCCAGCTCCGCTGGTAGTCCGGCTGCAGGGCGACTACGGGTACGCCAAAGGAAGCAATGAAGACATTCATTTTATAGGAGTCACGGGGCAACCGCCCCCAAGGATATTCCATGAGCGCACCACAGGGTATTCCTGGCACGTGAATGCGACTATCGGCCTTCGCATAACCAGTACAGTTGCCATCAGTGTGGAAGGCGACATGCTCAGAGTATGGACGAGGGGTACGCAGCACTTTATCAACCCCCCTACTGGTATAACTTTCAGCGTGGACGGTTCGAAAGTATGGTCTGACCAGATGTACGTTGAGGTCAATGGTTCCATCCCTTTTTAGAGGGAGCGATTTGCGCTATTCTGCTTTGAAAACTCCATCCGCGTCTCTGCGGCGTTCTGGTTGCGCGAGAACGCGGGTGTTCGGACACCTTGTCGATCCCTTTCGGAACGCCTTCGGTAGACGTGCATGTTTCGGATTAAAGCCATTTTCTCCTCTATTTTCCTCAACATAAGCTACCCAACGGCAGCATATGTGATGTACTAACCGCTGAAGGTCATGTTATTATTCTGGAGCGGTATGTTATTATTTCTTATCCATTATTGCTTAGGCAACAAAACTCTCAACCCTAAATAATCACAATGGAATCAGAATCCAATTTCTCATCCGCATGGCTACGACAAAAAGTGGTCTTCTGAGTTCCAATCTCATGATTTTCCCATATCCGCTTTATTCCGGTACAAGCAATCTGAAACCCCCCGGATCGTACAGAAAGTGCTTTATATCCATAAATTTATGTATGTCTATGTGTATGCAGGCAGAGCCGGTAAGTTCACAGTACATGCCTATAGTGCTGAGGGTGGAATCCCGGAAAGATCCAGGCAAACCGAGAGGTGAATTGCTTGATGACCCGGCGCACACCTTCCTTTCAGGTGTCGGTGTCATCATGAACGGAAATTACGGTCTAACGACCCTCCCACGCGATAGTCCATAAGCGGCAAGAATGGTGGTTTGAATCCTTTAGATTCGTCGTGCATCCAAATATGCGTGAGTAATTTCACGAGAGCGTAAGCGGAAATTCAGTGCAAGAGGAGGTAAGCGGATGTCCGGAGCCTCAATTAAAATTGCGCTGCTGGCGACTTTGATGATCATCGCTTTAATCAGCGCATCATCAAGCCCAGCGTGGGCGGATAAGAAGAGCCCACCATCAGAACCCAATCCGGCGAATTGGCCTCAATGTAGTTCTACCTGGAGCAACTGCAGGGATCAATGTGACAATTATCAGCCCAAGACTGAGGGCTCCCTTTATTCACAATGCGTAGGCCAGTGCGACCTCGCATATTTGTCGTGCCTAAGTCCAGCCACGTCGGGAAGTCGTAACGGTCAACCGACCAACCCGCCCAATGCTCCCCCGCCCAATGCTCCGCCAAAAGGCATAACCGGGCTGCCTCCGGTAAACGTGGGCGGCAACAAGCAGCCTGTCGGGGGCGGAGGAACCCTACCCCCAAAAGGGCCAATCGGCGTTCCTCCCGTTAGTCCCGTTAATCCGGTTCAACCAGTGGAGGTCAATCAACCTGGCACCGGTACCACCGGTACTGGCTCTGGCGAGACTATATACGCCAAGGGTGGCACAGTGAAGCTGCCGGTTATCACCACCAGCCCGATTGGGGTCACCACGACAACTGTATACGACGCTAACGGCAATTCCACGAGTACGAACACCGACCCGACGGGAAAGATTCTAAGTAAGACGACAACGATGCTCGGCCAGGCGGGAGCTAGCATGAGTACGACCACCGATGCGAACGGAAAAATCTTAAGCACGACTGTCAAAACGCCGGACAGCAAAGGCGATTATATTGCTGTTACCAGGGACAAGAACGGAAAAGTCCTAAGCAGTACTCTGTACGACAATACCGGCAAGATCGTTTCCCAAAGCGCAAAGATCATGACCTCTACAACCGGAACGGGCGATAGTTATAGCACCGGCAAGGGTGATAAGAGAGTTTTTCACGAGGACAAGCACAATCTAAACCGAAGTTGGAAAAGTTGATGTGCGTAAGAATTTGTTTGTTCTTGATTCGGCTCAAGAAATCTGAGTTGTTTCGTGGCTACAATCTGGGTGAGATACCCAAGAGATCGAAGGCTCGATTTTG
>JBKQRG010000283.1:0-28881 GCA_052144015.1 Desulfomonilaceae bacterium | reverse complement strand
CGAAACTTCTGCGCTATTGATCCTTGCGGGAGGTCTTTTCATGATATTCCGTGGGATCATCACCTGGCATATTCCGGTTTCAACCATAGCTACGGTCGCAATCTTGAGCTGGATATTTGGCGGTGATTCCTGGTTTGGGGGTCAACCTCTGGTTCAAGTGCTCTCGGGTGGGCTCATGTTGGGCGCATTCTATATGTGCACCGATTATGTGACGTCGCCAACCCTGAAGAGTGCCCAAGTGATTTTTGGGATCGGAGTTGGAGCGCTCACAGTAATTATTCGTATGAAAGGCGGTTATCCGGAAGGCATCTGCTACGCAATTCTGCTGATGAACTGTCTCACGCCCGCTCTGGACGAATGGTTCAAGCCGAAGAGATTTGCTCCACCCAAACAGGCCCCCGTCGCGGCCGTGAAATAGCGGTAAATGTGCAAGAGGCGTATATGAAAGACATAATCAAAATCACAGCGAGTTTGACCGGCATTTGTATTGCCGCGGCCATAATTCTGGGCGTCGTATTTGCCAACACCGAACGTGCCCGCAAGCAAACCGAGGAAAAAATGACCGAGGAGACGATTCAAGGTCTCCTTGGTTTCGGCCATGGCAATAAGGCCCCTGAAAATTTGAAAGTTTTCCCGGTCCATCGTTATGTGCTCAACGATGCATCCGGGGCCACTTTGCTCGGGTATGTGCTTCCGATTCGGGAAAAAGGATATGTAATAGCAGAAATCGACTTGTCGGGTAAACCGGGCAAAGTACTGCCTTTGAATGCGCCACCGGCTGTACTGGCTGAGCCCGGCACGAGAGACGCGGCAATAAAAACGGCTCTGCCGAAAGACTATAAAGCTACCTACGCTGATACCGTATATATAGCTAATATCGGAGACAAGCGCTTAGGATATGTGATTCCCGGTGTCACGCAGGGCTTCAAAACCTTTATTAGACTGATGGTATCGCTGGACCCGAATTTTGCTGTTACGGGAATAGCGATCACCGATGCCAAGGAAGACCCGGGACTTGGGGCTGAAATTCAGCAGGATTTCTTCAGAAATCAATTTGTTGGGAAAACACAGGACATTTTAAAGAACCTCAAGGTGGTGAAAGAGCCTCTTCCTGAAGATTATCTCCCAGCTCTGGAACCCGAGAAGGCCAAACGTTTGCGGCTCTCACAAGAAAAAATGCGAGAAATCAAAGAAAAGCACGCTAAAGATGATATTTATGCGCTTACCGGGGCTACGATTTCCTCGCGTGCGGTCACCACTGGGGTGAAGGACACGGTCCGGAAATTCGTGTACAGGATCGAAATTGTTAATGAAGCAGTCAAACAGCAAAACATCCAGGTCGCTTTCTAGCGGAGGGTTGACGTGAATAGGAATTTACAACTTGTTTGGAATGGGTTTATTCCGGAAAATCCGATATTTCGTCTTGCGCTGAGTTTGTGCCCGGCAGTGGCGGTCACGACCAGTGTAAAGAACGGCGCAATGCTTGGTATTGCAGTCTTATTTGTTCAGGTGATGTCGAGCTGCACGGCGTCTTTGTTCAAATCGGTCATACATCCGAGGATCAGAATCCCGGCTTACGTGATCATTATCGCTACGTGGGTCAGCGTCATAGACATGATCCTGCCGGTTGTCAGTCCGGCCGTCTACAATGAAATCAAACTTTTTATTGCGCTGATAGTTGTTTTTGCGATCATAATTTCTCGTATGGAGCTGTTTGCGTCCAAAGAACCGATTGTCCCATCTTTTTGGGACGGCGTGGGCATGGGCATTGGATTCACGTTCGGTCTGTGCCTCACAGCCGCCATCAGAGAACTTTTCGGCTCCGGACAACTCTTTGGATTTGATGTGCTCGGTTTCAAACCGCTTCTGATCATGATCTTGCCGGCTGGTGGTTTTTTTGTGATCGGGTTCATAATGGCCACATTTAACTGGATTGAATACAAGCGCACAGGCAAGGTTCCTAGAGCAGCAGGAGGCCACTAAAATGAGAATGACCAAATCCGCGATCATGGTAATTTTGTCTGCGTGCATGCTGTTGTTCACCCTCGCACCGGCCATGGCCGAAAGTCTCGAGCACGGCTCATTTGACAAGGACACAGGAATAGCGATTTCATTCGGCATTCCGGTGGATGAAGCCTGGGCTAAGAACCCGTCAAATTTCGATGTATACGAAAAACCCGACCCGGATATCAAGATCGCAGTAAATTCTGTTGAACTCGATCCTAGGCGGACAAACGCGATTCTTCGATTCAAAGAACCTTTGAATCTTGCAGCGGAATATATAGTAAACGTGAAGGACGTCACGTCAGACGGAAAGATCATTGGAACCAAGCAATTTGCCATAAAGAAAGGTGAAACTCAGGTTCTTTTCGGATTACTGCTCGGGGCCATGCTGATAAGCAACTTTGTTTTTACAAAATACCTTGGGCTTTGCATATTTTTTGGAGTTTCACAGAAAAAAGACACTGCCGTCGGAATGGGTATAACATTTACTACGGTTATTATTCTCAGCTCCATTATGTGCTGGGCGCTGCTAACGTTCGTCTTGCAACCCTTTAACCTGAGTTTTCTTAGGATCATAGTGTTTATCGGGACCGTGGCCATTTTCGTCCAGGCGGTGGATACTATTTTGAGAAAAGTTAACCCGTATCTCTTCAAGAGACTCGGCGTGTACCTTGTTTTAATAACTACAAATTGTATAATTCTTGCTGTGCCTCTCGAGAATGCCGACGGCGCTCATGGGCCGATTGCCAGCTTTACGTATGCATTGGGAGCAGGTATTGGATTCGCCATAGCGCTGTTCCTGATGGCGTGCGTCCGAGAGAAGCTGGAAGTTTCGAGGGTTCCTCCTGTATTTCAAGGACTGCCCATAGCATTCATAGTAGCCGGATTATTTGCCCTTGCTTTTCTTGGCTTCTCCGGGCTCGCAATCTTTTAGAGGTATCGCAAGAGTTTTTCGAGGTGTAAGACGATGGAGAATCTTTGGACCACAGCTCTGGCAGGCTTAATTGTCTTTGCTGCATTCGGGATTGTTTGTGGGTTGGCTTTGGCGTATGCCGCACAGCGATTTGCAGTCAAAGTTGATCCTAAAATTGAAGCGGTCCGGGCCTGCTTGCCAGGCGCTAATTGAGGCGCTTGTGGATTCGCCGGGTGCGAATCATATGCTGAAGCGGTAGTAACCGATCCGGCTTGTGCAACTGGTAGGTGTGCTCCTGGAAAGGGAGAAGTGGCGGCAAAAGTCTCCGCTATAACCGGAAAAGCAGCAGCCGAAGCAAGTGAAGTGATATCATTTCTTCGTTGTTCCCGTAATCAAGGGGAAGTCAAGAAGAAGCATGAATATGTGGGCTTCGACACGTGTCAAGCTGCTGCCATAGCTTTTGGCGGACCGTACGAGTGTAATTTCGCATGCATAGGCTATGGAGATTGCGCCGTGGCTTGTCCTTTCGATGCTATAGCCATGAAGGATAATATGCCGGTTATCGATCCCGAAAAGTGCACCGGCTGCGGAGTCTGCGTGGCTACTTGCCCGAAAAGAGTGTTACAGCTCTTGCCCAAAGATGCAGAATGTTACGTGCCCTGCAGCACATTAGATACCGGAAAAGCAGTGACTAATGTATGCAAAGCCGGATGCATTCACTGCTTAGCCTGCACCAGGAAAGCTAAAGATGTGGCCAACTTGGTTAATGGCAAGATAGAAATTGATTATGACAAGTGTGATGAAGAATCCGCTAAAGCCGGTGTCTGGGCATGTAGGCAGTTCATTTTCCGCTACACTGATCCGGAGAAGCAGGCCCGAGCCATAGAGGAGATCAAAGCGGAGCAGGCTGCCAAGAAAGCTGCGGCAGCAGCGAAAAAGGAAGCTGAATCCGGTACGACAGCCGAAGCATGAATTAGGTAGAGAATAGAAGAATTGGCAGGGATGCCGGCGATGCTATTGAATGGTAGTGCCGGCTCTTGCCGATCGGTAACACTGGTCCTTGCCGGTAGCCCCAGAGTATCAATTATTCGGGATAGCAATAATTTCGTCCGGTTCATCATCTATGTGGTCCACACGGTAGTCCAATTCTCCAAATAGAGAAACGCAGTCCTGATGCAGTTCGCTTCCATGACTTGAGACAAATATCACAGGACGGCACTCTGAAATCAATTTTTGAGCGCCTTTCAGGGCCATACATTCGGAACCCTCAATGTCAATCTTGATTATTTGTGGAGCCGGAATGTTGGCTGCTTCGTAGAGGTAGTCTAGGCTTAGCATTTGCACCGTCATTGACCCGGTAGAAGATATTGAACCCATCGCGCCGCGCAGGGATGGGTCAAAGCTTACTAAACAATTCCGGTCACCAATGGCGGCCTCAAAAACTGTAATATTCTTTCTTTGATTCCATTCAATATGTTTTTTCAAGTACTTAACATTATCAGGATTTGGCTCAAAAGCCACGACTCGGCCTTGGTCCCCCACGAAATGTGAAGCAAGAAGCGTAAAAAAGCCGACGTGAGCCCCGACGTCGAAAAAGACATCGCCTTCTTTTAGGAATTCCAGTAATTTCTTCTGCTTACCTAATTTGTAGCTCCCCAAAAAATACCCTGGATTACCTGACCCGAAAGCCCAACGATAACCACGCATCGGTCCTTGGAGTACCCGAACCTCCAGACCCGGAGGAATACCGGATATAATTGCCCGGATTCCCGAACCAATAAGCGAGTCGGGAGATAGCAACGAAAAATTGATCATTCCACCCTCGGATACAGATGTGCAGTTGGCTGGAAGCGCTGTCCAATGTCAACCAGAACCAATGGTGAGATGTGTTCACCCCACAGACCAGCAATCGCTCAGCATAAAAATATCTAAACCTAGTAAAATAGTCAAGAAAACATCCTACTCCAAGCAGTCAATTGCTGGGGGAATAGTTACACCCCATTTGTTCATTCTATCTTATGCCTCAAAAAACCTGAATCCTTCGGCGGAAGACTGCATCCATAATTTTCAGTATCCATAAAACGGATTCAGGCGAATGAATTCGGAAAGATCTTACTCTAGGAGGCGTACATGAAAGCGGTAATGATGCTTTTAATAATAACAAGCCTTCTCCCGTCCATTGCCTTTGCTGCTCTTCATACGGCTGTGGTGGATTATAAGCAGGGGGATGCTGCCCTGGAGGGGTATACGGCGTACAAAGAAGGCATGGCAGGAAAGTCGCCCGGAGTCCTGGTTGTGCCTGACTGGATGGGGCTCAGCGATCATTACAAGAAAATAGCTCAGAAATTGGCGGATCTCGGATATATTGCATTTGCCGTGGACATTTACGGGAAGGGCGTACGTCCAAAAGATTCTCAACAGGCTGCGGCCGAAGCCGGGAAGTACAAATCAGACCGTGGGCTTATGCGACAACGCGTCCTGGCGGCTTTGGAGGAATTAAAGAAGAACAAAAACGTGGACCCGAATCGAATAGCCGTCATCGGATATTGCTTCGGAGGAACGGTGGCATTGGAGCTTGGTCGCAGTGGGGCCCCTATAGCTGGTATTGTGACTTTTCACGGCGGTTTGGATTCACCAAAGCCCGAGGATGGGAAAAACATCAAAGCCAAGGTGCTAGTACTACACGGAGCTGATGATCCTCTTGTTCCCCCGGACCAAGTGGCGGCTTTTCAGGATGAAATGAGAAAGGGCGGAGTGGATTGGCAGATGATTTATTATGGCGATGCAGTTCATTCTTACACGACACCAGCTGCTGGTACGGACAAGTCGAAAGGCGTCGCGTACAATGAAAAGGCGGATAAGCGCTCGTGGGAAGCGATGAAGTCTTTCTTCAAGGAGCTATTTGGCCCCACAGACAAAAAATGAATCTGATTCGTAATATTTGCAAATGATCTTATATGGCCGTTATGGATTGTGAGTCTGGCATGGTTGGACGTGAGGTAAAGCCGGCGCCGAAAGTATCGGTTTCGAGATTAAAGGTGAATTCATCAGTGATGAGCCGAATACCGGGAATCGCTGTGCTTTATCTCCATACCCATGAAGAACATTCCATTTAAGAAAGCACCGAAATCGGAACTGGCGAAAATATCTTAATTGCGCTCACTGAAATTTCCAAGAAATATACTTTTTAATTAAAGTTACCTCTCTATTCGCATCGGAACTGATGGCTTTGTAATTGGTAATGACCGTTAGTTTGGGCGTGCTCCCCATTTGAACTGCTTCAAGTACTTCTCAAACGCATTCCCGAAATAGATTGGGGCCTTCCTCAAACCCTTGAGAAAGGATCCTCCTTCAGAAAGCTTAAGCAATCTGAGGTGAGCAATCGGCTCGAAAACAATTGCGCCCAACAGTCTGCACATGAGTAGGAAGACGCGAAATCTGTAGCTCTGGGGTTCATGGGCATATAGCTTCAGTAACAATTCCATAAATGAGATCGGGAGATACGCTGCAAGTCTTGTAAGCTTGTTAATAATTGTGTTTTCGTACTGTTTATAATCCTTTTCACGAGCATCTCGTATTTTATCCGGGCACTCTTTCATTGCTTTCTCGTAGAGTTCGGTCTTGGGATAGAAAGTCAGAGAGAAAAATTCTGCCAGGAACGGCTTAGGGATTTCCATTAGGGCACTGACAGTCTCCATTTTTTCGCTGTGAGTCTCAAACGGATTATCCAATATCACGTCATATAATCCAACCAGCCCGAATTCCTTCACGAGACGGGTAGCTTCCAAAAAGTCTTTCCTAAGCAATTTTCGGTTATACACTTCTCGACACACTCGGTCACTACCGCTTTCCAAACCCATAAGAACCCAAACGAGACCCACATCCTTAAGCCACTGCAACCTTTCCTGATCGAGAAATCCAGGGATTGCCCGGATCTGAAAAGGTTTTTTGATTCTGTACTGATAGTTTTGACAAAACTGCCCGAGCCACTCCTTGCTGCACGCTATAAAACAGTCGTCCTGGAAATTAATTAATTGGATGTCCGGATGAGATCGAATCGCATTCTCGATTTCCAGGATGACATTCTCAACAGATCTCCTACGGATTTTCTTGGTACCGTACAACTGCGAAATGACGTTATTGCAGCAATAGGTGCAGGCGAAGGGACAACCGCGGGAAGCCATCACATCATAAACGGCTCCTCGGTGCCGTCCGTATTCTCGCTGCAATTTTGAATCAAGGGGCTTTATCAACCCATCTCGCTGCTGCAAAAATCCGTTTACCGGAACATGATCGTAGAAAGGGAGTTTATCAAGGTCGTCTATCCGTGGGTGCAACGTATTGAGGCGCACCTCTCCGTTTTTTGTACTATAGCCGATATTACCGATCTCATCGATCGGCTTTCCTTCGATTAAAGCGGCGGCAAGCTCGACGGCGGTTCCTTCTCCTTCACCCATACATACGTAATCGGCATACGGCAAACAAGTTTCCGGAGAAATGGTCGGGTGGATTCCACCCCAAATGATCGGAACAGAAGGACACTCCTCTTTCAGGTAGATGCTGAGGTCGCGGGCAAGATTAAATTCAGTGCTCATGGCACTAAAGCCAACGAAAATCGGAGCCGTTCCAAGCACAAAATCTCCGATCCGTTTTAAAACTCCCGGTTTATTCGAGCAGTCCGCGAAATTAGGGAGGTGCAGCAGGATGGAATTATAACCAGCTTTAAGCAGGCTGTAATGGATGTATCTTAATCCAATGATCTGAAGGTCTCGTTGGACAGAGATCAAGAGCACTTTCTTTTCAGATATCAATGGTCCCGCTCTCCATGGCACTGAGAAGAGCACATACTGAGCTATGTCTTCTCTTAGATATTGTACGAACTTAACACACCTTCAAAGTGATCTCCAGTTTGCCGGCGAGCATATACTCGCCTTAGAAATAGCCGTTCCCAATCAAGCAACTTTCATTTCAAGGCCGGGCTTCCGATTAAATGGCCAAGTCTCGCGAGGTTGGCCTTGGCCGAAAGATCTTGCGGATTAATTTCCAGAGCCTTCTGAAACTGTATTGCAGCGTTTCGATGATCTCCCGACTTGGCCAGCATGACACCAAGATTATAGTAGGCTTCGTCAAAACCGGGGCTGTTTCAAGCGTTTTTTCAAAATATGGAACCGCTTCTGATGCCTTCCCTTGCTGCAAAAGGATTTTGCCAGGGCAGTTAATGTGCCGCTGATCAGATGGGCTAATATCAGAGGCCTTTTGCATATGATCCCACGCCGGCGAAAGGCGATCCTCTACCATATAGAATTCAGCGAGGCCGAAATTCGCCTCGGCTAACTTCGGCTCAATCCCGACAGCATTTTTCATAGACAACTCGAATCCAGTCTTATCGCCCAACGCTATCAGACTCGAGCCCAGGTTCATCCAAACGGCTGAAGTCCTTGGATCTTTTTGGAAATTTGCAGTTGCTTGTCCCGAATAAAGGCCAACGGAAAAAACTGGGATCAATAGCCAAAGCAGATTTGTATGATTTCGATCAGGTAAGACGCTTGCAAAAGGTCCATTTTCTAAAGGCGATTCAGATAGATTGTCAAGGCGTTAGATTCAAATCCCACATACCCCCTTCTGACAAAAGGGGGTATGTGGTTGAATTAACATGGTATTATTAAAGCATAAAGAAAACTTTCTGGAGAACCTTAGGTGTCCAGCCCTCCATATCAAGATATAGGGTTACTCCACCGTTGAAAAACGGCCACCCCGCTCCCAATATTAATGCGGTGTCAATGTCCTTGGGGTCTGCAACGACCTTCTCTTGCAACGTGTGGTCTACTTCTATAGTCAAATTTGTAAGTATCCGATCCACGATTTCCTCATTCACAAATTCTTTGTCACCCTTATCTTTCCAGATTTCGGCAATTTTGGGATCCAATTTTTTTCCAGGACCCATTCCCTGATATACGTGAGTCATATTTTGTGCTACAGCTTGGCGGAATCTTTCACTTATAGGAAAGCGCTCGGGCCATGCCTTATGACATGTCTCCAAAACATGGAGTGCAACCGCCGGTCCGACAAGAGCAAGCAGCTCGAACGGGGCCATCGGCATACCCAGAGACAGCACGGCATCGTCTATCTGCTGGAAGCTCGCGCCTTCATCTACCATCTGCATACAATCCGCCAATTGTTTTGTGAGCAGTCTGTTGACGAGAAATGCCGGAGAATCCTTGACAAGTATGGCCGTCTTCTTGATTTTCTTAGCAGCGGCGAAGGCGGTAGACAAAGTAACATCATCAGTCTTCTCGCCTTTAATTATTTCTAAGAGAGGCAAAACCGCCACCGGATTAAAAAAGTGGAACCCGACAACTCGCTCCGGGTTTTTGAGTTTGGATGCCATCTCAGTTATAGAAAGACTAGACGTATTGGTAGCCAGAATACATGTAGGTGAAACAACTGCTTCCGCTTGCGCGAAGACCTCCTGTTTAACCTCCATTTTTTCAAAGACCGCTTCAATGATGAAATCGCAATCAGCAAAGTCATTCCAATCAAGTGTCCCGATTAGCAATCGGTACAAATAATCCCCTTTAGGTTTCGTCATTTTACCTTTGCCGACGAGGGCTGCTATTTCGCCCTTTACATATCCCATTCCTTTATCCAGGAACTCCTGTTTAATATCCTTGATTACAACCGGCACTCCATAGCGACGGAGGAATAGAAGCGCCAATTGAGATGCCATCAAGCCGGCGCCGATAATTCCGATCTTATTCACGGGACGGGGTTTCACCTCTTTCGGTGCGCCGGGAGTTTGTTTCGCACGCCTTTGAATCAAATCGAAGCTATACACACCGGCTTTACACTGGCGGGTCTTTATGAGGTCGCCCAGGGCCGCACTCTCATCGGCAAAGCAATCATCCAGACTCTTATTCGGATCGCATGCGCCCTGAATAAGTGAAATAGCGCGATACGGGGCTGGAGCAGCTCCATGAACTCTCATGTCCACAAAATTCTTTGCCGCATCAATAGAGGCTTTCAGTTTAGAAGTATCCGGAGCCTTGCGCTCTATTTTAACTGATCCGTCTATTATGCCTTCGAGGAGAGCCAGCGATTCGTCAAAAAACTCGACCGCATCAAACAGCCTGTCCGCCAGACCCATATTGAAGGCTTTTGTGCCGTCCAGCATACGGTTTAGATTTAATGGATTGTAAACAATCAGTTCGAGAGCCTTGTCGGGGCCGATAAGGCGAGGAGTCAGCGTGCATCCCCCCCAGCCTGGAACCAGTCCCAGAAAACATTCGGGGAAGGCAATAGCGGTGACCGCCTTCGATACTGTTCGGTAATCGCAGTAAAGGCCTATTTCAAGGCCGCCGCCGAGAGCCGCCCCATTGTATGCAGCCAACGTAGGAATTTTCAAATCCATTATTCTCTTCATCGCTGCATGACCTTCCGCGCCTATTCGGCGGCCTTGCTCGAAGGTATTGATAAATGGGACCTGCATCAGGTCAGCTCCCGCGGCAAATATATAGTGCTTGCCGCAGAGCATCATACCCTTGAGTTCCTTGTCCGCGGCAATTTTATCCATGGCCGCGTGCAGAGATTCTAGCGCCCGCTCCCCAAACGTATTAGGCTTCTTGTAGTCTTCACCGTTATCCATAGTGACTATCGCGATTTTTCCCACGCGAGAATTGTAATAACTTATGTGGAACAGAGTTGGTGTTTCAGCCATGGATGATTCCTTTCGATTCGAGCTTCCGTCCGGACGCCGCGCGACCGGTCAGCTTTGAAATCCCTCAAATCCGTTTCAAAAAAGGGAGATTTTCTCGTAACTACTCTTTTCTAAAGGGGCCAGGAGGGGATCTTGATCCAACGCTTTGAATCTCCCAATCCCTTTTTGAAAAATGCGAACTGAGGATTACTTATGTTTCTTCTTCTCTTTATCTTTTTCTTTGTTCTTCTCTTCTTTGGGTTCCTCTTTGTTCTCGTGTTCCTTCTTGTCGTTACGTTGGAGATTCTTCCAGATTGCAGCGGCTCCCTGGCCGAGTCCAACGCACAATGTGGTCAGGCCGTACTTCACGTCAGGATGCTCCTGGAAACCGTGCATAAGGTGCAACGCCAATCTACATCCTGAAGATGCAAGGGGGTGTCCGAACGCAATGGCGCCGCCATAGATGTTCATACGAGGTTCGTCCGGAAATTTCAGGCCGAATTCTTTCATAAAGGCTATGGCTTGAACAGCAAAAGCCTCATTCAGTTCGATCAATCCTATATCTTCAATTGAAAGCCCAGCGACATTCAGGGCCTTGTGGGTGGCCGGAATAGGACCTATACCCATGATTTCCGGCTTAACGCCTGCGTAAGCAAAACCCTTGAGTTCCATTTTGGGCTCAATCCCCAGCTCCTCAGCAGTGTCCTTGGCCATGAGCAAACAGCCTGCCGCTCCGTCATTCAAGCCCGATGAGTTACCTGCCGTAACATTTCCCGTTACCCGGAAAGGGGTCTTCAGTTTCGCCAGGCCCTCTATAGTGGTCTCGGGGCGTGGCTGTTCATCCTTGTCCGCTACCGCCCATCCGCTCTTCGTATAGACAGTCATAGGAACTATCATTTCTCCAATTTTTCCCGACTTGATCGCCCGATCCGCTTTGGCCTGACATAAAAGGGAATACTCGTCGGTCATTTCTTTCGTGATATCCGGAAACATGTCATGCAGGTTTTCAGCTGTGGCGCCCATTGACATGGCGCTTTGGTCAACCAGCTTATCGGTCAGAAAACGAGGATTAGGTTCTGCTGTGGACCCCATGGGGTGGTGACCCATATGCTCCACCCCACCGGCTATGGCAACATCACAAGCCCCAAGCGCTATTTCGCCGGCAGCGGTAGTCAAAGCGCTGAGGCCGCCGGCGCACATGCGATCTATTGAGAAGCCTGGCACTGTATCAGGCAGTCCCGCCAGAATCACTGTCAAGCGGCCCAGGGTCGTACCCTGATCCTTCTCCTGGCAAAAAGCGCCCCAGGCATTTTCGCCTATCATTTCCGGTTTGACCTTGGGATTGCGCCTCATCAGCTCCCGAATTACTTTGACCACCATGTCGTCGGCCCTGGTATTCCAAAAAATACCTTTCTCACCGGCTCTCCCAAAGGCGGTTCTTATTGCATCTACTAAGACTACTTTCCTTGCTTTCATATTCGAAACTCCGATCAGGATTTAGAATAGAGCAAATGATTCTTCAGGTAAATCGATCGCGGATCGCTCGCCGCTCATTATGGCCCGCGCTTTTCCCTTAGCCAAAGAGAGCACCGTATTCGCAAAAAATTGCGCTGAAGCGATCTTGCCTCGGTAAAAAGCCGCGCTCCTATTAGCTTTGAGCAACTCCGTTTTCTTTTCGGGAGTATCAGCTTTCGCATCACTGTAAAGCTCATGGAGACGACGGTCGGCTATTACCGCTTGCCACAATAACATGAAACCTACTGCCACATCGCCAAACAGCTCTAGATAAGGGCTGGCATAAAGGATCGGGGTCATAAAATCCTCGGTGATGCTTTTCAAACCAAAATAGCGCGTAACTTCAATCAGCTGATTGCGGGCGGCTTCAAAATTATCGACTATGTCTTTAAGCCGATAGTTTTTCTTGGCTCCCTTTATGAGATTCTCGGTTTCCGCAACTATGCTCTTGAATAATAACCCCTGTTTGTATCCCAGCTTTCGCCCCACCAGATCCAAGGCTTGTATGCCGTTGGTTCCCTCGTATATTGATGTTATTTTACAGTCGCGCATGAACTGCTCGACAGGATATTCACGGATATACCCATAACCCCCGTAAACTTGTATCGCCTGCTCGGTGACTCTGAAACCCATATCAGTGGACCATGACTTACAAATAGGTATGAGAATATCCAGGAATCCTTGGTACTTGTTCCGTTCCTCTTCCGTTGCGGCTACTTTTATCCGGTCTTCACAATAACCTGCGTAGTAGAGGAGGGCCCGCATTCCTTCAGTTACACTTTTCATCCACATCAGCATTCGGCGAATGTCCGGATGTTGGATAATCGGTACTTTGGGAGCATACGGATCTCTCATATAAATAATCTCAGAACCCTGAAGTCTCTCTTTTGCATATCGCAAAGCATACAAATATGCTGCGCTTGCCTGTGCGAGACCTTGAATTCCCACAGCCAATCGGGCCTCATTCATCATGTTGAACATGATACGCATGCCCTGGTTTTCTTTACCCAACAAATACCCGATGCAGTTTCCTTTCTCGCCAAAATTGAGTGCGCATGTTGCAGAGGCGTGAATGCCCATCTTCTTTTCAGTAGCGGCAGTGACAACATCGTTATCCACCAGTCCGCCGTTTTCAATTCTTTTCTTGGGAACTATGAAGATGCTAATGCCGCCGGTTCCCGCTGGCGCTCCTTCCACTCTGGCCAGAACCGCATGGACTATGTTTTCGGTCAGATCGTGATCACCGGCCGAGATGAAGATTTTATTGCCGGATATTAAATAGGTGCCGTCAGGATTTCGTGTGGCCTTGGTGCGCAGGGCTCCGACGTCGCTACCGGCTTGGGGTTCCGTAAGACACATCGTCCCGGCCCATTCTCCCGTGAACATCCTGCTCATGTAGATTTCCTGCTGTTCTTCAGTCCCGTACCGCTCTATCAGGCGAGCAGCGCCGATAGTGAGACCGGGATA
Organism: Desulfomonilaceae bacterium; assembly: GCA_052144015.1. Classification (GTDB taxonomy): domain Bacteria; phylum Desulfobacterota; class Desulfomonilia; order Desulfomonilales; family Desulfomonilaceae; genus DATJPW01. Next base: position 15,289 of record JBKQRG010000283.1, on the reverse strand, counting down.
CATCATCAAAGCTTGATTCGCAGCTACAAATAACTCAGTTGTCGCCACATACATAGCCGTGGGAAAACCCTGGCCGCCTTTGTCTTGATCCACGGCAAGAGCAACCCAGCCACCGTCGCAAAAGAGCTGATAGGGATTCTTGAACGATTCCGGTACCCTCACTTGGCCCTGCTCCAGGACCACGCCTTTTGCATCACCATCCGCATTGGTTGGCGCCAACTCCTTTTCTGCCAACTTCTGTGCCGCTTCAAGAGCCATGTCAAACATCTCCTTAGAGAATTCTCCATAGCGCTCGGATTGGCAGAGTTCTTCAAGATTAAACTGTTCATAAAGGATGAACTTCACATCCCGCTCGTCTACGAGAAGATTAGCCATATTGCATATCCTCCTTGGCTGTTATCACGAGCCCGGCCCGATGTACGTTGGAAAAAATCTGAATGGAACGAGGCGTCTTAGTACGGCTCGCATTCCATCTTGCTGAGAGTTGATTCGTCTATCAACCAAAAATTGTGGGTTCCGGAATCATTTAACACTGTTTAATACAAACTCTCAAGAAAAATAATTCCTTACTCAATCAGTAGAGTATAGACCAAACAGGCCTCATCCTACCCACCAAACAACGTGCTAATGCTGCTTATTGACTATGTGACAAAATGTGAGCACATACATATGTAACGTGAGTCGTAATAAATTCCGCGACGTTGCGATTCATTCGGGGAAAGTGAGGAGACAAAAATGTGGGAAGAACAAAATAAAAAGGCCGTGGAACTTTTTCAGAGCGGGCGGCACGCAGAGGCTATGGAGATAGCTCAAAACGCACTCAAAGAAGCTGAGGAGTCGTTCGGACCTGAGGATGCCCGGGTCGCTACGTCGCTGAACAATCTGGCCGAGATGTATCGAGCCCAGGCGAGACACGCTGAAGCCGAGCCCCTCTGGAAGAGAGCGCTGGAAATCCGCAAGAAAGCGTTGGGTCCAAATCATCCGGATGTCTCAACTCTAATGAATAATCTCGCCGGTGCTTATTTCGAACTCGGTGATTTTGCAAAGGCTGAATATATGCTGACTGGTGCTTTGAGAATATTAGAGGCATCCCTGGGAACCGCGCATCCTGATGTTGCAACCACATTAGGTAATCTTGCCGCAGTTTACAGAGCCCAGGGAAAGCATCCGGGGGCTCGAGCCATTTACGACAGGATACTTGCCATAAAAGAGCAGATGCACGGACCCTATCATCGCGAAGTGGGTGCGTGCCTTAATAACATTGCAGGACTGCTGGAATCACAATCGCGGTACGCGGAGGCTGAAAAGTATTACCGCCGCGCGCTCGAAATCGCGGAAAAGGTCTTTGGTCCTGAGCACCCCAACTTTGCCACGTCCCTTACTAATCTGGCCGGGACCCTTATTTCACAAGAAAAGTATGCGGAGGCTGAACCCTTGGTCGATCGCTCCATAGCGATCTGGGAAAAAACCCCAGGTCTTGATCATCCGGCCATAGCGCCCGCGTTGGGCTGTATAGCTGAATTCTATGACCTGGTCGGAAAGCCCGCAGAAGCACAAAGACTGCGAAATCTGGCCCAAAAGACCCCGTTGCATTAGGAGGAGGGAAGACGGACTAAAGATCTTCAGCGCCTAGATTTTCCAGATGTTTTGAACTTTCTTTTCCAAATCAGGCAGATGGTTTAGAATCACCTCTAACACTAGGCGCTGGTTGACCCTCCGTTTAACACGAATTTCCTCGGCAAACCAATTCTGTCGATTAAGGATACGTATAGTTAAGATCCTGAAAAAATTCCCTTCCTACAGTTCGATCTTTGTGCCCAGCACTTGCAGGAATTTTGCCAACCAATCAGGATGCGCCGGCCAGGCAGGAGCCGTCACCAGATTTCCGTCCACATGAGCTTTGTCTATGGCAATGTCCATCCACTTGCCACCTGCGCTCTTCACGTCAGGGCCAACAGCAGGGTAGGCGGTGCAAGCCTTCCCACCCAGAACCCCGGCGGCAGCCAACACTTGCGCGCCGTGACAGACTGCAGCAATGGGCTTGTTAGCATTCGCAAAATGCTGGACCGCCTTAATCACCGCGGGATTCAGCCTGATATACTCGGGAGCGCGACCTCCGGGAATGACAAGAGCATCGTAATCCTCGGCCTTTATTTCCGCAAATGTGGCGTTTAGGGTGAAATTATGCCCTCTCTTCTCGCTATACGTCTGGTCTCCTTCGAAATCGTGCACTGCTGTCCGCACGATGTCGCCCGCTTTTTTGTCCGGGCATACCGCGTGCACAGTGTGACCCACCATGAGCAGCGCCTGAAAGGGTACCATAACTTCATAGTCCTCCACATAATCACCGACCATCATCAAGATTTTCTTGGCAGCCATTTTTCCCCTTCCTTTTGTGAAATCTGCTGGTTTTTGTTGAATTCCGGAATAATGTGGGCTCCTCAAATTATAAGCCCTTAAACTCGGTTATACAAATCTAAATCTTAGCTTCTTTTCGTTTGAAGTGGCCCGAGCGACCGCCGCTTTTCTCGATGAGCCGGATTTCTGAAAGCACCATGCCTCTATCTACAGCCTTGCACATATCATAGATCGTAAGAGCAGCACACGCGACCGCAGTCAAGGCTTCCATCTCAACGCCGGTTCGTGCCGTAACTTTGACCTTGGCCTCAATTTCTATTACGGATCGATCCCGATGCGGGAAAAAATCCACTGAAACGGAACTCAAGGGCAGGGGATGTGCGAGCGGTATCAGCTCAGGAGTCTTCTTAGCGGCCATTATTGCGGCAATACGAGCTACTCCCAGAACGTCCCCTTTTTCGGCACGGTTGTCCAGAATCAGGCTAAGCGTCTCCGGCTGCATTCGGACCTCTCCTCGGGCTACTGCCTCACGAACGGTGATATCTTTTTCGCCCACATTCACCATGTGAGCCTGGCCCTTCTTATCAAAATGTGTCAGATCAGCCATTTTTGTGACTCCTTTTGGGGAGAGTCAAGTCTCCGTTGAACCCTTTTTTGTGCAGAAAAGGGTTCCCCGCACCCTCCCCAAAAACTCCAAAATTACTATGACGTACGGCCATTGAGCAGCACTTGCGCTGTCATCCTGCCGACTTTATAAACCATTTTCCATGAAAAAACCTATGATTATCGCACGCGGTCAATAAACTAGCAGCCAAATTTCGCCTTACCGCAGCCATATAAGAGTTTTCGGAAAAGGGGTCCAGGAGGAACCCCGCGAAACGCGGGGTTCCCCCTGGAAATTCTTTCCCTCATTTCTTCTCTTTACCCAACCTCAGCGACAATGCCGCTGCGTGCGCGGGGAATCCCTCATAGCGAGCCAGGACCAAAGTCTTGGGGGCCAAGTTGTCGAACGCTTCTTCGGTGACATGCGCGAACGACATCCGTCTTGTGAAATCTCTGACGGAAAGCGCAGATGCGGTCCTTGCAAACCCAGATGTAGGCAGAATCGCATTCGGCCCGATGGAATAATTGGCAAGCGTACCAGGAGTAAACGACCCGAGGAGTACTTCGCCGGCGTATTTGATCTTGTCGAGCATCGCCTCAGGGCTCTTGGTGAGCACCTGGAGATGTTCAGGAGCAAACATATTTATGAACTCTATGGCATCATCCGAATCTCGTGCCAGAACCACTCCCCCATTTGTGGCGAGCACGGTTTCGCAGAAAGATTTTCTCTCCTCGGGCAGTTTCGAGACCAAATCCGGTATCATTTCCAGAGCCTTCTTTGCGAGAGGCTCGTGCGTTGTCACCAGGTATGCTGAAGAATCGGGTCCGTGCTCTGCTTCAATCAGGAGGTCAGTAGCGGCCAGTAGTGGATCTGTGGACGCATCCGCGAAGATTATCGCTTCACTGGGTCCGGCGGGGAGCCCGGTATCTACTTCTGTGGATAGTACCTGTTTTGCTGCAAGCACATACCCTGATCCAGGACCGACGATCTTGTCTACTCGGGGGATGGTTTCCGTACCGTAAGCCAGAGCTGAGATTGCCTGGACCCCGCCAATGGAATATACCTCGTCCAAACCTATGATCCGGGCCGCGGCGATGGTCGCCATGTCCGGTTTACCGGCTGCATCAGGAGGGGTGGCTACAACTATCCGTTTCACGCCCGCGACTTTGGCCGGGACCCCGGACATCATCATCATAGAGGGGAAGGAGCCCTTACCGCGAGGCACATATAATCCGACTGAGTCTATGGGAACGACTTTTTCCCCCGCGATCATGCCAGGGCTAATTTCCATTTCCCACCGAGGTGGTTCCATTTGGCGTTCGTGAAATTTTCGTATATTTGTTATCGATGTCTCTATGGCTTCTCGAAGGTCTTCCGGCATTTCTTGCACAGCTTGGCCCATCTCGTCCGGGGGAACCCTAAATTGTGAGGGATGCATGTCAGGGCCGTCGAATTTCCTGGTGAATTCCCCCACGGCATCATCCCCGCGGGCTCGCACTGCCGCAATTATGGGAACCACCTGGGGAATGAGTTCCTTGAGATCGACTCCACGTCCGCGGTACAGCCGGCGACGCTGCTCGTCGGTCATTGCGCTCAGTTGAAAGAAATTGACCCTCATGAATTACCTCTGATCGCCATTGACGCTTGCGGATTTTGGAGCTAATCCTGACATGGAAATGTGAGGCGGTCAATCCGAGATGAGCGAATTGGAGACCAGACGTTTCAGGACAGACAAAGTTTCACGGCGCTCAGCATTGCTCGAATGTTAGCCCATGAGGAAATCGTAGAGTGCCTAAAGGCCCGTGGAGCGAAGGAATAGGAAGAACAATTCAATTGTTAGCTAATTCGAGTTGAAGATGAGGATTCGTTTCTACATTGACGGGGCCACAGACTTGCCCCACATCTACAAGCTTGGCATAAATGAAGATGAAGTAGAGGATGTTTTACGCATCAGGGTGAGAATCGTCCGGGCAAAGAAGGTTCCCGGGTTGCTATGGGGCAGACAAGCGTTGGACGATATCTGCGCATAATATATGTGCCCGATTCGGAACCTGAGAGCGTTTTTGTTATAACAGCATATGAATTGACTGGAAAACCGCTCAAAGCATTTCGTTGCCGACGACGAGCAAATGCAACACGATGAAGAAAAGCAGATTCCCCGAGTGCTAGAAGATGGAGAAACAGTCCATAATGCTTTCTTCGACAGATCGTTCCAGGAGGGCATGCAATGAGAGTCAAGTACTTTCCGGATACTGATACGGCGCTGGTAGAGTTTACTGACAACGATGCGGTCGAGACCAAGGAAATCAGTGAAAACATATACGTAGATCTGGATGGCTCGGGAAACCTCGTGAGCATGACCATCGAGCATGCGCGAACCAGTGCCCGGCTGCCGGAATTCTCGTATCAGGAAGTCGCAGAGCAAGAGTAAGAATGGTATTAATGATTAATCCAAGCAATGAAAGGACAACTGTTCAGTTGCCTGGGGGAAAGCATTCATCCCCGAAATGTCATTGCGAGCGAAGCGAAGCAATCTCCAAATTTGGGGGATTGCTTCGTCGTTTCTCTCCTCGCAATGACAAGCGCAGTCATTGCCCTTCCCGCGCATGAGTGAATGTTGACTTAGCTTTGACAACAATAGGAACCAAGATGAACAAATACAATAAAGCTGAGACAGATTTTTTCGTTGTGGCTTTGAAAGAAGAAGCACGAACAGCCATATGGCAGGTCGGGTCCAGCACTGACCCTGACACACTGATCGAAAGTGTAATTGAAGAGATACAGGCGCTGGCGCCTCGGCCTTATGGACAAGAGGATAGATCGGATGAAGAGATCCGGAGACAGGTCGGGGAATGTCTAGTTAAAGCCGCTTATGCCACGAGGCCGTATTGCGTACGTTGCGGAACGTGTTGCACGAAGGGCAGCCCTACTCTAAGTAAAGGTGATCTAGAACTCTTCACACGTGATATTATTAAACCTTCTGATCTGCTCACCATAAGAAAGGGCGAATTGGCACGAGCCGCGGGCTCTGATGAATCTGAGCGCACTGAAAAAGAGCTTGTCAAAATACGAGAAGTTCATGGAAACAATTCCTGCGTATTTTTTAAACCCGGCGACAAAGAGTGCTCAATCTACGAATGTAGACCCCGCCAGTGCCGCCGCCAGGAATGTTGGAATCCTCAGGAGCAGGACGAAATCGGCAAGGAAGAGATGCTGGCCAGGGAAACGCTCCTGCGAGAAACCGGACCATTGTGGGACATTATTCGGCGCCATGAGGAACGATGCTCACACGATCAGTTGAGTCGAGTAATGGCAAAGCTCGAGGCGACAAAAGGTCATGCTGTTGAAGAATTGCTCGAATTGCTCCGCTTTGACCTGCATGTGCGACATTTCATCATGGGAAAGTTCGGTCTGGCTGCCGAGACACTGGATTTCTTGCTGGGGCGGCCACTTGCAAAAGCCATCGAAGCATACGGCTTGCGCGTAGTAGAGGAACCGGACGGTGGTTTTCTCTTGACCGTAATTAACGATTCACCCGACCCATAAAAAGATCCGTCATTGTCTCACAGAGTGGAACCCAGGGGCTCTACTTAAATCGGGTTCCCTCAATATTCTTTATAGAGCAAAGATCTTGGGCCGAGTTTCCGGGGATGGGACGGGTCAAAAGAGAGTCCGCGATAGACATAAATTGTTCGTATGCCGGTTCCGTGATATTTCACTTCATAAACAGGCAACGGTTGGATTTGAGCAAAATTTTCATAGATTGTCGTGCGATCGCTGGAAGAAGGCACAAGCTGGGCAGGCGATACGAATAGTATGTCACGGCCTTTGAGATTGTCAAAAGAAGGTTCCCAAACATCGAATTGAGTTGGTCTTTTCCACGGAGCAAGATACCTGACATCCGGTTGTCCAGGGACATTGAATTCCAGCAATGCGCACAACTGGTAACTGTCCGCGGCGATAACATCATTGGGCTTCATTAACTCAGCTACATGTCTGCCTAAGCCTTCCCAACCTCGCGTCTCCCAAATTACCCTGTCTTCTTTCGCGATGCGCTTTTCAACTGCAGCAGGCAAAATGCCTATCCACGCGTGAACAATTACAATCAGCACCGGGACTATCGACAAGACAAGTGCCCATTTTATAAAGCGCTCTCCAAACCATGTCCATACGCCGCGCGTGTTTTCGGTCCGTTCTTTTGAAATTATGTGAGGCGCAAGAATTACAACTGAAGCATACCCCATGAAAGCCCAGTTCGCCTCAACGTGACCGCGGAATGCTTGAATCCCGAACAATGCGAGAGGCAGACCGAAACATAGAAGAAGCGCCTCACGCTGATCAGGTTTGAAGATGTTTTTTATAAGCGACGACCCGGAACCAACGAGCAACGCGAAATATATCAGGGGTGATATGAGCAGAAATTGGGCCAAGTGATAACCCAACCCATCGGTTATGCACTTCGACAGCGATTCTGAACCTGACCCAATGAAAAGAATGTGATGAAATGAAGCCCATTCATGGCGATAATTCCACCATACGATGGGGAGTGTGAAAACCAAGGCAATAGCAAGGCCCAGCCAGGGCTCTTTCCTCAAAAGTCGGCCGCGGTAATCTTTGCACCAAATAAGAAACAAGAAAAGAACAGGAAGCGCTAGAATCCCTGTATATTTACTCTGAATCGCCAACCCGACCGAAATTCCCATAAAATAAAACAACTTGTCCTTGCCGGACCGCACAAATCGTGCCGCGGCCCAAAGTGTCAAAACCCAAAAGAAGAGTAACGCGTTATCATGCACCGCTGTGGAGCCTCCGAGGAGAGCGGCAGGGGTTAGATTTAGGACTAGCGCTGAAAATATGGCTTTTGATCGACTTTCAGAGAGCAGTCTGCCGGTTTCATAAATGAAAAACGTGGTTAAGGCCGACAGAATCAGGAAGGGCAATCTGACGGTAAAGGGGCTGCTGTAACCAAAAAGAGTTGTGGACAACCTGATCAGGTATGCCACCATTCCGGAATTATCAAAATATGACCAATCCAACCGTCTTGACCACGCCCAATAACTGCATTCATCCGGGATCAGATTGGCTGAAAAGGTGAAGAAAATACGCCATACAAAAACCGCGATGAGCGCAATGATCATCCAGATCACTGGCGGATCATGTTTCATTGAGTTCAGTGGAGGAACACCGGTTACCGGGCTGTCCCCGGCTGCACCACTGTTCAACTGCGAGTTGGTTTCAGATTGCGGCATTGATTTTAGTGAAATGTGGCGCACGAAGTGCCAGGTCGGCAAGAGAGACATTCTGCATCTGGTCTCATCTCATGGCCTGTCTCGATCTGAATGGTTGAATGTTCTATGTTGAACTTGGATCTCAAAGTATTGCTCAAATCCATCAAAACTTGGTTTCTATCTACGTGATCAGTTTCCGCGAGCACCACATGAGCGCTAAGGGCCGGCCGTTCTCCGGCTATACTCCAGACGTGGAGATCGTACACGCAACAGACATTGTCATGCTGAAGGACTGTTCTTTCAATTTCACTTATCTCCAGCCCTGCGGGTACTGCTTCCATGAGAATGTGTGTTGATTCTTTGATTAATCCCCATGAAGAATAAAGAATAAGTAGGCCGATAAAGATGCTGATCAACGGGTCCACCCAAAATAGACCCGTGCCGAGAATTATCACGGCGCCCAGGATAGCACCCACTGAACCGAAAGCATCCGAGATAACATGAATGAAAGCCGCCTTCATATTAAGGTTTTCTCGCCTGTTTTCAAACAGAAGCCAAGCCATTAACAAGTTTACGCCCAATCCCAATCCAGCCACTACGAGCATCCCCATACCCTGCACGGGCTCAGGATTAAATAGCCTATGCCCCGCCTCAAAAAAAATTAATGCGACAATGAGCCAAAGCACCAGTCCATTGAGCCAGGCTGCCAAAATTTCCGATCTCTTGAAACCAAAAGTATGCCTGTCGGTCGGAACACGCTTACCGATTTTTATGGCAACCCAGGAAAGCGCTAAAGCCATTATATCCGATATCATATGCCCGGCATCGGCCAATAGCGCCAGAGAATTGAAAACTATGCCGCCGATAACTTCCGCCACCATGAACAGGATCGTGACAAAAAAGGCTATGGCAATCCTGTTTTGGCTATCCGATAGATGCTCTTTCGAATGATCGTGGCTGTGCATAATTGCTCCTACGACAATAATTTATATCAGCATTTCGTATTTGACGACAAGCCGGACTGTAAATGCATAATTACTTATCAGTTGCTTCGTTGACGAATGGCAAGACGGACTGTTAACCTGAACTGAATCACTAATTGTGCGGTTGGATTTCAACTTGTGGATCTTATAACACTTTTTGGGACAGCTCTAGCCTTGGGAATGGACGCTTTTGCCGTGGCAGCGGTTGTTGCAGCCGGACTTCCGCAGTTCACGCGAAGACACACTTTTCGACTAACATGGCACTTTGGACTCTTTCAATCTTTGATGACATTGTTGGGATGGCTTGGAGGTGAGGCCCTCGGCACATTTATCTCGGGCATAAATTACTGGGTGGCTTTCATACTGCTTGTGGGATTGGGGCTTAACATGATTCGGCAGTCTCGTCATCCGGAGGATCGCGTCCGGAACTACGATCCTACAAGAGGCTGGAGTCTTGTAGGTCTCTCAGTGGCCACCAGCATCGATGCTCTCGCAGTGGGAGTTTCGTTTGGCCTATTAAATATGGAGATTCCAAGGCCGGCATTGATAATTGGGCTGGTCGCGCTCATTATGACATACATCGGCACCAGAGTAGGACTTAAGACAGGAATATATCTGGGAAAACGAGCGGAACTACTGGGAGGGCTGGTGCTGATAGGGATCGGGATTAATATTTTAGTGCAATATTTAATTGACTGAAGGCCCCCATGGCAATGAGCAAATCCCCATCACTGGTTGGCGAGATTTTCAGTACGCGTAGGATGCGGTAAACGGGGTGCACCACATCGGTCGAGTCATTCTCTCTATTCAATGCTCGGCATGCCGCGGTCACCCCAGTCTGCGGGATACAAACCGCGTCGCACGTAATCCTGGAAACTCGAATGTGGCCACTCAGCCACTCTTTGCACCCATCCATGCTTTACCGGATTCCAATGGATGTAATCAGCATGCCGATTGAAATCCTCGTCGTTCCTAATCAAGTGCTTCCAAAATCGCCGCTGCCAAATACCCCGCTCACCTCTAGCCGATCGGCTTCTCGAAATCCGTTCCAGTTTCGCGATTCCACGTGAGAATTGGGCTTCAATTAGGCCCCAACGAACGGGAAAATCGGTATCGCCATACGGCAGAGTCCAAATGCAATGCAGGTGGTCCGGCATAATCACGAAGGCCTCCTGACGGAAAGGATAGCGAAGGCCTACTCGTGCAAATGCCGCCCACAAGAGATCAATGTTATCCGCCAATAGGTGATTTCCTCGCCGCTGAGCCAGATTCACCGTGAAAAACCATGTGCCTCCGTGAACCCATGCACGTCTATATTCGGTCATTGGGAAGCCCTCATACTCGACCGATGCGGTTCACTTCGTTCACCACATCCTACACGACTCGACCGATGCGGTTCACTTCGTTCACCACATCCTACACCTCGGATTGCCGGGTAAGAAGTCGTTTGAGTCCTTCACGAAGATACTCCTGATATCGAAAAGCCAGAAATCCCAAAGGCAGCGCTATCAAGCAGCAAATAAAAAAGACGAGTGCGACCGAAGTCAAATTGACGTGCAAATAATCGATCGCAATCCGGCTGAAATCCATCCAATGACCGCCTCCCTTGGCATCAGCATATTCGGCCCTGGCAAAAGGACTCGTCATGAGCCGGTAACCGAAGACTAAGTCGGAAAATATTATGAAGAAAGCGATGGCCGCATAAAGTGGCCTTTCGATGGAGTGCACCACCGCGGCTCCGCTCAACGCCCGATAGAAGAAAATCCCCGCGATCAGCAACTCTGTTCCATGCCCCATGAACAGGATGAGAACCTCGTTTAGACGAGTAAATGTCAATACGAAATGAACCAGCATGATCGTCAGCAAGAAAATTACTGCCCCGATATTTTTACGAAAACAAAATAAGAGAAAAACCAAAAGAGAATAAATGACGATCAGAAGGAGCGTAGAGCGATCGGTATGCAGCGTGACGCCTCCACCGTACATCAAATCGAAAGCGGGAACTGAAGGATAACCTAAAATCCAACCGAAGATCATATGACCCATTTCATGAATGAGAATCATCAAAGTTCCGAAAATATGCTTCAATAAAGGCACAGCAAAGACAATCGTCGCGATTCCAAGACCGACCGCGAGAACTATCCAGTCTTCCTTATGCATGCGCAGGGGTCCAGGAGGCCCTTCAATCTCCGATTCGATTTCTTCTCGTACGAGATACTCCTCAGCCACCTCATTGCCGACGAGCACTCCAGCCGCGACCGCTGGGGTAACAGATCTGCTGGTGGATTGTCTTTTATCGGGGCCGAGGATGACTTTAGGCTGAAAAGGGGAGGGCTCCCCTGGGGCTATGCCGGGTTCATAAAGATCTCTCGATGGCTGAAGACCCAGCTTGGCAAAAATCACCCCACAACGTGCGCATTCAGTATTTGCGCCGGGTTGCTCAAGCTGGCATTTGGGGCATTTCAACTGGTTTCACCTTTCGTCGGGCAGCATCTGAAGTTTACCATCGAAACGGGATAAATGCTAAAATGTGTTTTACGATTAGCCGAAATCATGTATTTTCTGTCTTCATAGGAGAGTCTCAGATCTAACCAAATTATGCTTATTGATAGCCATTGTCATATCTTCACGCACCAAATTGTCAAAAATGTCTCATCGAGAACGGCATTGGTCGACCTGCTAAAACTCAACGTAGCGTACGCCGGCCATTGTCTTGATCCGAAAGTTCTTGAGACTTCCGCAGTAAGAAACAAAATCGATATTTGTGTATTGCTGCCTACCGCGGCACCGAACAAGGTACGGGCGGAAAATGACCGCCATTTCAAAATTGCTTCCAAATCACCTCAACTCAGATCATTGGCCACGCTGCATCCAATTATGAACGGCCTCTCAGATGAGATCAGTCGCGTTTTCGATCTTGGGATTATCGGGTTCAAATTATCAAGCTTCTCGCAGCGTTTTGACCTCGTCTCGCCGGAAGTCGAAAGCATGCTCTCCAGGCTTGAAAAATCAGGATCAGACCGCAGAATACGCCCTGTAGTTGTTTTTGATACCTTTACCCGGGCAGACATCCACTTCGGCGCAGATCATGAGCACGTGACAATCCCATCCAAATTAGCCGAAATAGTCAGGCGACATCCGGATATAAATTTCGTAGGTTCGCACATGGGCGGTTTGGCGGCAGATTTCCAGGAGTTACTTCGTCACCTTGTTCCAATGGCTAATCTTTATCTGGATACCTCAAATGCAGCACATACCCTAACCGGAGGCCAATTTATCGATCTTCTGAAAATACACGGACCAAACCATATTCTTTTCGGAACTGATTGGCCCTGGTTTGAACACGCTGAAGAGATTCCTGTGATTTGCAGCCTATTGGAGGAGGCTGGATATAGCCAATCCGAACAAGAAGCGGTATTCGGAGAAAATGCTCGCAAGTTGTTTGGATTTTGAGCCAACCAATCGAATCGGCTTAGTGCGTGGACGATAACGAACTTCCGGAGTAGGACCGGCATCTTGCCGGTCATGTCCAGGTATCGGCGTCTCGATCACAAACACGGACCGACGAAATAAAGCTATCTCTAATCAACAGTCAATGCCACCGAACGTTATACGTCCCTGTCGCTATGCGACAAGAGGTGAAAGAGTCGGATAGGGTAAGTGCTTATTTGAAGTCTCAAATTGGTGCATTACTAACCAGTAGATTTTATGCAGTGAATAACTCAAGGAGAGATTACGGCCCGGTCTTGACACTAGAGCTGCGGACAAAATACAGGCTGAATCGCGAGCAGAACGTGCACGAGGCATCAACCTCTTGGAGATGAACCTTCTTGTTGAGAGCTTAATCGCTGACCAGTCCCTGCCTCTGAAGCTCGTATGCGATGAAAGGAGCTTTTGACTCCAAGAACTCGAAAGTAATTCGTCCTGTACGATATGCGTCAGTCCAAGACTGCCGCTCAGTCACCAGATCATCATCGCTGTTTAGTTTGAGAATCTCTATGGTATCAAGCGCGAGTCTTTGCTGATCGGCTGTCAGCGCCGGATTTGCTTTGAGAAGAAGGGAGGAGAAGTCTATAACAAAAGCGGGCTCTAGAAGTCTAAAAGGGTCCAGAATAGCGCGAGTACCTTTCCTACTATTAAAGCGAGCTGACACATATCGATAATTGCTCCAGTCATAGGCCAGGTCAGGCTGTACAGATTTACTCACAAAATGATCGACACTATGGTTACCGGTACTATACGGAATCCATATAGCACAATAAGCGCACATTTGGCCATAGGCCGAACGCATTGCAGGAAGGACTCTGCGCCAGTATTCTTTACCCTTCCACTGCTGATCTGTAGGTGTTGGCGTATCCCTCAAAAACTCTTGTCCCGGATTTCTAACGCGGGTTGAGAAATCAGGTGGCTCTGGTTGTGGCAAAACAGGTATCAGAGTTCTACTCCATGCTTCTTAGCAAAGAAGGTCCATCGAGGCCAGAATTTATCGTGTGAGGGCAAATACTTCTGTAGGCGGTCTGAAGCTTGCTTTACCTCGTCTGTGGTAACAGAGTCTCTTTCTTGAAGTTTTATGGCATGCATGAGGGCCTCTTCCGCTTCAATAGAGCTGGGCTGCTTCAATTCAAAAATCTCCGATCTCAACCAAGAATCCACCGAACCTCGCTTAATAAATTCTGGAGACTCAATTACAACTTCTCCAAGCCCAGCCCCGCGTTGCACTAGGTTTAAATGGAAAATTTGGTCGCGGTCCACATCGAACTTTGGCTCAATTGATGCCATTACTAAGGGAGAATGGGTTGTAATAAAGAACTGGACCTCCAGAAATTGCTCCAAATCATCGACTACGTCCAATAAGGCCGGAATAATGACTCGCTGCCACTGCGGATGAAGATGTGCTTCCACCTCGTCTACGAGGAATCCCATTTTTCTTTGAGGCGGTTCACGGATTAATTCTGATTGTGCTTTATGCTCCTCCCAAGCCCAAACCAGCAGATAAGCTAAAGCAACAATTCGACGGACAGATGCTGAAGCGTATATGAGAGGGACCTCACCATACGGGTGTTTAATAGTTGGGATTAAGCGACTTTCCCCGGGTATTCTAGTTGGTTTTCCTGGACTCAGGCTTCCTAAATCTCCATAATCTAAACCAGGTGGTGATAGCCGCTTTAGCACCTTAGTTAGTGTGGCGAATGGTGATTCGCTAGGATTGTTCTGCCAGTTAACCCAATCGATGATCAATCCGTTACAGAGGTATTTCGTTCTCCCGCCTGCCTTGGTCATAAGACCATCCCAAACATCTTCCCTGGAAAAAACCAACAAGTTTGCGTTATCAATGTCTAAGGTGGACGACGAACTCCGGGCAGGGTCCCATACAGCGAAAGCGCCATCTACACGGGCATAGATCAGGAAACCTGGAAGAGTCTGACGCTTCTTTGTTGATAACCAGCATTGTCGTTTCCAATCATATCCAGCTGTCCCAGTTTCTGATCTCGCGGAAGCTCCAGAGATTTGAAAGGTTATTGTAGGCTCGCCCTTTTTTGCATCCTCTCTGGGGTACACCGGAGAACCAGTCCAACTTCCACTCAGTGCCCACCAGGCGGCTTCCAAGATAAATGTCTTGCCTAGGCCATTATCCCCAGTTATCAGATTGACTCTTTCTGAAAACGCAACCTTGAGCTGTTTTGCTGGTCCAACACCAAGGAGTTCCAGCGATGATAAAATTCCTCCTTCTTCCTTCATATCAGGAGGAAGGTCTATTATTTCCTCTAGTTCTGGCCACGTCACTTTGTGGGTGCTAAAGAGAGTGTTAACATCTACATGATTGGGAATGTCAACATCAAAGAGGTGCTCTTTTTCTTTATCGGATATGTGGAAATCGCTAAGGAATGTAGTGACGATGTCTTCAGGCTTTGTATCGTCTGCCCATTGTCTCTCGCGAAATAGCCATACGGATAAATCAAAAGTCGGGATTTTCCCACTCTTGTACTTATCTAACCCTACAACGCAACTTGTATAACCGGCGGTCAGTTTGTGACTTGATATCAACGAATTACGGTCTCGCCTCTTGGGTCCCGCATCGCGCCGCCTTATTTGTCGGCGGCACAGGGGGGGAGCCC
>JBKQRG010000282.1:0-25938 GCA_052144015.1 Desulfomonilaceae bacterium | reverse complement strand
CTCATTGCAAACGGGGCAGGCAGCGGAACAACAGGCGCAAAGAATGCACCGAATGACCTTTTCCACTTTCTTGCTCTCTTCGGGAGATTGAAGTCGTTCTTTTTCCGGCGGATTTCCGGCAATGAGGTATGGTCTAAGCCATTCAACTCTCTCAAAGAATTGATCCAGATCAACAATCAGATCTTTTAGAACCTTGAAAGTGGGAAGCGGCTCCAGCAGCACTTCTGTGTCTTGATAATCTTTGACCAGTTTCTGACATGCAAGCGCGCATCGCCCGTTAATCTTCATGCCATCGGAACCGCACACCCCGTGCGCGCATGACATGCGGTAGCTTAATGTCCCGTCCTGTTCCCATCTTATTCGGTTCAGACAGTCCAGTAACCGTTCCCATGGTTCAGCCTTAACCGTGTACTTCTTGTAATATGGCTCGCGGTCAAATTCCGGGTCAAAACGAAAAATGTTGAATTTCATTTCAATCATTAGTAAGTCCTAACCTTTGGCTCAAAGCGAGTGATAGTCACAGGTTTGTAGGAAATTTCCGGACCGCTGTCGGTTTGTCGGATCAGTGTGTGCTTGAGCCAATTCGCATCATCCCGTTCGGGATAGTCTTCTCTGAAATGTGCTCCCCGGCTTTCCTGTCTGGCTAAGGCAGAGACGAGAATCGTTTCAGCGAGTCCCAGCAGGCATTCCAATTCGATTGCCTCCAACAGATCGCTATTAAACGCGTCGCCGTGATTATCTATCGTGACGCTCTGATACCGAACCTTAAGGTCCCTCAGCGTTGATAAGGCCGTTTTCAGGTCTTTCTCGTTCCTAAAGACTGAACAGCTTTCTGTCATCAGCTGTTGCATTGCGTTCCGCAGGGAATAAGCTTTTTCTCGCCCATTCTTTTTCTTCAGTTCTTCAATTGCTTTGGCAACTCTCGTATCGGGGTTGGAAGGAAGCGATACCCAATCCATTTGTTCCAGATCACGGCGAATAATCTGGCCGGCTCTACGTCCAAAAACCACTAGATCCACCAGAGAGTTGCAACCTAAGCGATTAGCTCCGTGCACCGAAATACACGCGCACTCACCTGCAGCATACAAACCTTCCACCGCCCGGTTATTTTCATCAAGGACGTGACCTTCTGTGTCAGTGGGGATACCGCCCATCATATAGTGGCATGTGGGACTTACGGGGATGGGGTCTGTCACCACATCTACACCCAGATAGATTTTGGCAAATGATGAAATGTCCGACAGTTTTTCGGCAAGCCTTTCTTGACCTATTCCGGTGAGGTCGAGGTGAAGGAAATCACGATGGTCGATCCCCCTGCCCTGTCTGATTTCAGTTATCATTGCGCGGGAGATCAAGTCCCTCGGAGCCAAATCCTTTATGGTAGGAGCATATTTTTCCATGAACCGAAATCCCTCGGAATTCCGAAGGACCGCGCCTTCTCCTCTAGCCGCTTCACTTATGAGGACGCCTAATCCGTAAATTCCCGTGGGATGAAATTGGACAAATTCCATATCTTCTAAAGGAATTCCGCACTTATAAGCGAGGTATACTCCGTCACCAGTGTTCGCGAAACAATTAGAGGTCACTTTGTACACTTTCCCGAATCCGCCCGTGGCCAAGAGCACGGCACGAGTGTGCAGGACTTGCAACTTGCTTGAAGAGATCTCATACGCTACCAGCCCGACCACACGCCGGTCTTTCATGACAATGTCCAAAAGTTGGAATTCAGAATAGATCCTAATGCCTCGTTTCGCTGCTTCAGCACGCAAAGTGTCCAAAATGACCCGACCGGTTCTATCCGCAGCATGACAGGCCCTTTTGATCGCGGCTTCCCCAAAATTCTTTGTGTGACCGCCGAAGGCCCTTTGTGCGATTCTGCCATCCGCTGTGCGGTTAAAAGGCACTCCCATGTGCTCGAGTTCATATACAGCGCGAATCGCGTCGGTAGCCAGAACCTCTGCGGCGTCCTGATCCGTAAGGTAGTCCCCTCCCTTCACCGTGTCGTACATATGCCATTCCCAAGAGTCCGGCTCCTCGTTTCCAAGGGCGGCTCCTATGCCGCCTTGTGCGGCCCCCGAATGAGATCTCGTGGGATAAACTTTGGTGATGAGAGCTACATCCAGCCCGTCAGCCACTTCCAAGGCTGCTCTTAACCCGGCAAGACCGGAGCCGACAACAACCACGTCATGTTTGGATGACATCTCTTTCCAATTCCGGAAATACTTATTTCAATTCGTTCAAGCACAGCTCAATGCACTTCTATCATTGAATGAGAAACAGATCGCCCTTGAAGCCGGTGAGTCTGCGCTGCGCTTGAGACGGGTTCTGAAATCGTGACAGACGTGAATTGCCGCGCGCCATACACCCCTGCCCCATTTTCAAGGTCCCCTTCTCTGATCATTCTTGCCATCAACCGACATTCAGACGAGTCAAATTCAGGTCATTCGTTTTGACCTGGCCCGGTCACGCTCGCACTGCCATAGGCTCATAATCGCAGCCTATGAGGCCACAATAATGACCTACGTACTCGGCTTGCGGCCTGTACAGCGCTGGTTTCTCTTGAGCTTCCGCGAACTTTTCTTCAATTACGTGGCTGCACCAGCCGGCTATTCTTGAGATCGCAAATATGGGAGTAAACAGGTCTCTGGGAAATCCCATGATATGGTATACAGGAGCGCTGAAGAAATCCACGTTCGGTCTTATTTCATGTTTACCGCGTTTGTCGAATTCGCTGGCCGCGGTTTCTTCCACTTCCCTGGACAGATTGGCCCATTTCTCCATACCTTTGCTTTTTCCCAAACGCTCCGCCATTTTTTTCAGATATTTGGCCCTGGGATCCATTGTCTTGTATACCGCATGGCCGAATCCCATAATTCTCTCGCCGCGATCAACTCTATCTTTAACCCATCCTGCTATATCTTTTTCGTTTTCCAGACTAAAAAGCATCTTCATTACCCTGGAGTTTGCTCCGCCGTGAAGACTTCCCGCCAGCGCGCCTATACCCGCTGCCACTGCCGCATACATATGAGCACGTGTTGAACATACTTCTCGGCAAGCAAAAGTCGAGGCGTTGAACGTATGGTCTGCGTGAAGTATGAGGCACGTATCCACATCATGGGCCATGTCCTCATCCGGTTTATTTCCGGTGACCTGCCAGAGGAAATTTGCCGCGTGAGAAAGTTTGTCGTCCGGCGGAAGAGGCTCTTTACCCTGCCTAATTCTGTGCCAAGCTGCGGTTACAGCAGGCACGCGAGCTATCAATCTAGCGGCCATTCGAACATTGGCTTCTCTGGATTGCTCGTGCAAATCCGGGTCATCCATAGCCAGGAAAGGCACAGATCCTTGAAGCACGTCCATAGGGTCTGCTTTTTTTGGCAATTTTCTCAAGGCCTGGTTCAGCCAATCAGGGATATAGCGAGCCTGCCTGACCATCAGCTCAAATTCCTCGAGTTCCTGTTTGGTCGGCAAGCGGCCGTTCAAAAGCAGATAAGCGGTTTCCATGAAAGAGGAACTTTCCGCTAACTCCTCGATCCGGTAGCCGCGATAAATCAAAATACCTTCTTGACCATCAATAAAACTTACAGCAGTATCAGCTACTATAACTCCTCGTAATCCGATATTCTTTACTGCAACGGTTTCTGGCATGTTCCCCTCTTTACAGAATAGAGTCTCAACTCATCTTAAAAAAAGCTTCCTTTTTGGATGCACAAACGGGGCATTGATCCGGAGCGTTATCTGCAATTGTGTATCCACAAGTGCGGCACACATAGTAGTCCCTATCCGGAAATTTACCGGCATTTTCCAATTGCTTAATTGCATCTTCATAAAGAGCGCCATGGATCTTCTCGACTTCATTTGCGTAATGGAATGTTTTCGTTGCCGCTCCCTGCTTTTCCTCCTTGGATTTAGTCAAGAAGACCGGATACATCTCGGTAAATTCGTAATGCTCTCCCCCGTACGCCTCTCTTAGATTTTCTAAAGTAGAATTAACACCTTTGAGAGCATCCAAATGGTTGTGTGCGTGGATTGTCTCTGCCTCGGCTGCGGCTCGAAACAGCTTGGCCACACCCGTGTAGCCCTCTTCATCCGCTTTCCTGGCAAAGGCCAGATACTTGCGATTGGCCTGAGATTCCCCCGCAAACGCAGCTTTAAGATTCTTTTCGGTTTCGCCCATAATTCTCCTCCTTCAAATTGTTTAGCAACTACTTGAAAGTATTAAATGGATCGTCTTATGTTGGTCCCCTTTGGGATCAGATTGATAAAAACCTAAAATTTATTAACAAAGCTTATTGATATTATTGTCAAAAATCGCTCGAATATTAAAGACATGTCCTCGGAGTTGATTCATCTTACTATCTACATACCATGTATAATTTTATGTTCATTGACGGTCTTGGCTGCAACTGGTTTTCAGATCCGACTGAGAAAATTCAATTAATTTTTGCTATCGTTTTTGACGCGCCTATTCAAAACATCGCTTCCTCCTGAAAAAACAAAGGACCGGCAAGATACCGGTCCTACTGCTATTTTGATAATATTTCCTCTTATTGAGGTGCCAATGAACGGAAGGTTTTCACCCTTTTGTAATCCTCGGGATCATTAATTGATGATGCGGGCACTGAGACTCCGGATTCTGATATGCGCAATACGCGAAGCCCACCATGTATTTCCGCATTTCAGTAAACGAGACTACTTCGTCGACGTAACCCCTTTTTGCACAGTAGATCGGACGGGATTGATCGTAATATTGTTGAGCCAATGCGTTCATTTTGTCGATAATCGGCTCAAGAGGACGGTTTCCATCTTTTTCTTTGACCAATCGCCGAGCGAATGACGCGGCTGAAGCTGTTTCACCGTGCATGACGTAAATTTCGGTTGCTGGAGTTCCCAAGGTGAACGCGCAGTGATTGTTGGCAGTCGGCCCACCCATAATGTAATGCGCTGCTGCAGTACCTTTCCGCAGCACGAACAACATCATGGGTACATTCGTTTGCTCGATGGAATAGATCAACGATTGGCCCAGGCCTAGAAGCTCGGCTTGTTCTGCTATGTCCCCAACATCGATTCCCGAAGTGTCTTGGAACCATATTATCGGAACACGGTCTCTTCCACATAGAGTCACGAAATGGTTCAATTTGATTAATCCCTGCCTGTACAGCTTTCCACCGACTCCCGGGTAAGGCGCATATTCAGGATAGCCGGGGGGCAGCATGCCCTGTTTGTTACCGATCACAGCCATAAGGAAACCATCCAGTTTCACGAGCCCGGTGTAGACTTCCGGTCCATATTCCGGTTGGAATTCCATGTGCTCACTGTTATCCGTCAACCGCGCCAACATTTCCTCAAAGCTATAAACGGACTTCTGGTTCATCGGGACCAATCGATTAAGGTCTTCTTTGTCAAAGCGCGGCTCAGCGGGTTCCGCCACTCGGAAATATCTCGGATCGTACACGGGCATGTAGCTCATGTACTGCTTTAAGGCATCCAATACTTCTTCTTCGGTTTCATACACTGCTTTGAAGAAGCCGGTGGAATCATAGTGTATTTTTACGCTTCCAGGTGGCTCCTCTTTGAAATGCCGGGTAGTCTCAATAAGCTGCTCGGCGCCTTCCAGATCGAAATAACCTTTGGGGCTCATTCCGCTCACGATTCCTCCGCCCCCCACCGCTATGTTGCAGTCTTTGTGCGCGAGCAGAATCGTGGGGCTGATGCCCTGATAGCCGCCGCCGGCCGGATTTGTGCCGTAAATAGCGGCAAGCACAGGTATCCCGAGCTTTTGAAGCTCCGCATGCCTAAAAAACGGTGTTCCACCGCCTCTGCGATCCGGATACACCTCCTGTTGCTCGGTTAGCTTAACCCCCGAGCAGTTGACGAGCCATACCAACGGAATGTGAAGGCGTTTTGCAATATCAGTGACTCTGAGAATGTTTTCCGATTGGCCGGAAATCCACGCACCTGCCAACACTTTGTTATCGAAGCCGATAATTACGGCCCATTTCCCGCCAATTTTGCCTAGACCATCGACGATCCCCGTGCTGCCTTCCTCGTTCGCCTTGGGGTCAAAAATAGAGTGGAGCGGGAGCCAACTGCCCGGATCCAGAAGGTACTCCAGTCTTTGCATAACCGTGAGTTGTCCTCTCTTGTTAACAACCTCTGCGGGTAGACCTGCGTTTAATTTCTTCTCGACAGCTTCGCGAATCTCGTCTTCCACTTTTTTCACTTCGGCCAAATTCGGCTCAGTGGATTTCAATTTTGACGCGCTGAGAGTTTTACCGAATGGCGTCATCTTCTCGAAATAGGGTCTCATACCATTTCCTCCGTCATTGCAGCTTCTCGCTTGGATAACCTGGGACACGTTAGATTAGCAACTTGCTGCGGGGTTTTCAAGAAAGAGTTAGATTTTAAAGAATTGCAGAGCCGCGTGGGTATTTTCCATCACAGGCGAATTCTTTCGGATAGGTGCAGTGATATTATCCGCTGCATACCGTCTATATAGACTGCTTGCATAAACGGTATTCCAGAGGTGTCCAAATTTGAGCGATTCACGAACCGCCGCTCAGAATGATTTTCGTACTCTTGGCGAATTGAGTCCAAAATGAAGCAATTTTGGCAAACCATCTAAAAGAAGGCCTAGGCGCTTTCCGTTAAAAGCCTCGACGATCATCCCCATCCGTCTTCTCTGATTGTTCCTTCAATTCTTCCGCACAGAATTCCGTCTTCTTTGGGGGAATGCTTCTGAGCGCCGGGAATAGACCCTTAAATCGCGGGGAATATTGCTCCATCTGATCAGGTGAGTGCAGAGACCAATAAGGTGTGGTATCTTCTTCTTCGATCAAGACTGTTTCGAGCAAAGCTGGATAACGATAGCGAGGATTATTTCCAAGAAAAGTGAGCATTTCGCGGGCTCGAAGGAATTCGCCGCGGCGTCGGTTTATTTCACCGAGCAGATACATGACCATGCCTGGATCGCCTTTTGTAAGGCCGCGTCTGAGCGCGTCATCGAGATACGCGTCGGCGGTCCGAAGAAGCTCAATCTCGGTGTTTAGAGACCCAAGTTCCCGGGCGGCCCAAGAACCTTTCAAGCTCACTACGCCCAAGTCTCTGGGATTGACCCCTCTGGTTTCAAGTATTGTGACCAGCGCCAGCCAACCCCTAGCGCAGAACTCTTCACCGGAGCGGGAATTCCAGATTTTGCTATATTTTTGTGAACGTACCACGTCCTTCACGTGACCTGGGACACGTTGGTGGAAATCTTGGACACGTGCTGTAAACAGACATTCAGGACAAATTGCAATATCAGATGAACGATTGCAGTCTCTCGGGAAAAGCCGAAAATCAAGCCCGTATCCGAATACCGCGGAACCAAGACTATCGGTATTCCGATCATGGGAGAAGTTACTGCAACATAACGGGCAAGCAAGAACTGTGGCCGAATTGTTCACACAATCCTCCTTCGAACAAGGTTCAAATTCATGTTACCTCCCCTGAAGAACTCGTAACGGACGTAGCATATCACAGATGAGCGCTTTTGACCACGCTTTTCTTAACTGCTCGCTTTGGCAATTGTGCTAACTAGCTAAAATAATGCCACGTTAATCGAGAATAAGGAATGCACGAACGACTAGGGTCTATTAATTACGAACAGGATCTGAATCCGTCGCAGCTGGAAGCAGTCTCTATTGCCGGTGGTCCGGTTCTTGTAATTGCCGGAGCGGGTTCAGGAAAGACAAGAACAATTGTCTATCGTGTGGCCTGGCTAGTTGATTCCGGTGTGGATCCGTCGTCCATTCTGCTGCTTACATTCACAAGAAGGGCATCGGAAGAAATGCTCTCCCGAGCGGCTCAGCTATTGGACAGCAGGGTAACCAGAGTGGATGGAGGCACTTTTCATTCCGTTGGGAACCTCTTGCTGCGAAGGTATGCGGGGGTATTGGGATTTGACTCCTCATTTTCCATCATGGACCAAGGGGATTCATTGGATGCAATAGATCATGTGAGGAGGACGCTGGCGCCTCCCCTTTTGGATCTGAAAGCCTTCCCCAAGGCTAGGACAATAGCAGAAATAATCAGCAGGTCCGTTTCTTCCGAGATCTCAATTTCTGCAGCGCTAACAAATCGGTATCCTCACTTCGAGTCTTACGCTCCGGATATTGAAAGGATACGTTCGCAATACGAGCAATACAAGCAAACCAATAAACTAAAAGATTACGATGACTTGCTGACAGGCACCATTGAGCTTTTAGAGAAACACGAAAGAATCAGAGAAGAGGTATCCAACAGGTGGCGTCATGTTCTCGTGGATGAGTATCAGGACACGAATCATTTGCAGGCCAAGATCGTCAGGCTGCTGGCGTATAGCCATGATAATGTAATGGTCGTAGGTGACGATTCCCAGAGCATCTATTCCTTCAGAGGAGCCGATTTCACCAACATTTTGGAATTCCCGAAAATATTCCCCGGAGCCAGAATCATAAAGCTCGAAGAAAATTATCGAAGCACCGCTCCTATTCTAAATGTGACGAATATGATTATCGAAAAGGCAACTCAGGGTTACCCGAAGAGACTCGTTACTCGACAGCTAAACGGTCCATTACCTCTTGCTGTCCGGCCCTCGACCGAGCGCGAACAGAGCCGTTTTGTGGTTCAGTGCATAAAAGAGCTGCGAGATCACGGGATAGCGTTATCGGAAATTGCAGTGCTGTTTCGAGCCGGATTTCATTCGTTCGATCTTGAAGGCGAGCTGACCCGCAACCGCATATCATTCGTTAAGTACGGCGGATTCAAATTTCTGGAGAGTCTCCACATAAAGGATGTTCTTGCGCATCTCAAGGTTGTTAATAATCCGAAAGATCGCCTCAGTTGGATAAGAATTCTAAGACTTCTGCCTGGCATTGGCATGAAGACGGCCATGAAACTTGCCGGGGAATTGGTGGAAACCGGCTTTCCCAAAGATCCCGGACAGTTCGTTTCAAAAGACAAGAAATACAGAGAATCATTTTTCAACCTACACGAATTGTTGTTGAATTTGAGAAGTCAAAACGCTCCGATCTCAGAAAAAGTGGAGCAGGTCAACTTGTATTATTTTCCATTCCTTCAGGAGCGCTACGACAATTATCCCAAAAGGATGCGTGACCTGGAGAATCTGGCGGACCTTACAGTCTCGTATAGAAGCCTAAACCGATTCCTTGACGACATGGCTCTTGAACCTCCGGACGATGAGGGTGCAGGATCGAATTCAAAAGAGAATAGCCTGGTCCTCTCAACCATTCATTCGGCCAAAGGGCTCGAATGGCACACGGTAATAATTATATGGGCTGCGGAAGGCCGTATTCCATCACCTATGGCGATTGATTCCGATGACGAACTGGAGGAAGAAAGGCGCCTACTATATGTGGCTACAACCCGGGCCAAGCACAATCTGGTGATTGCAGCGCCCAGGACTTTCATGGACCGCAGATACGGTCAGGTGGAAGCGAAGCTCTCTAGATTTTTCGAAGAGATCCCAAGTGAGTATTTTCGATATTATCGAGGGTGACGGAGGAAAGGATTCACGGCAGAGCACGCGGAGAGCGCGGAGAAACCAGTAGGATGCGGAGAACAATCCCGCGTGATGAGGGACATCGCCGCGTTCTCCGCGCACTCTGGGGTGAGGATTCTCTTCTCTTGATTCCAATCAATCCCGATCGGACCAAATTCTTGACATTCAGACTACATGGCAATAGAGTACGATTCGTGAAGCCTTGCGGAGAGATGACCGAGAGGCCGAAGGTGCTCGCCTGCTAAGCGAGTGTAGGGTGTGAAGCTCTACCGAGGGTTCGAATCCCTCTCTCTCCGCCAGTTTCAATATGCCAATACGAGTGACCGGCAAGATGCCGGTCCTACTATTTGTGGCGAACCCCTTTTTCAGTCCCATTTTAGGCCGATCTACCCCTCAACCGAAGATCAGCACGCATATAATAATCGATGCGATGACTCCGGCAGCATCGGCTACAAGCCCGGCATGAAGCGCATATCTAGCCTTTGTGACAGCCACTGCTCCGAAGTATACTGCTATTACGTACAAAGTCGTTTCCGTACTCCCGATAATGACCGATGCTAATCGCGCCTGATAGGAGTCCGGTCCTTGTTTAGCAACGATCTCCGCAAGTATTCCCAACGAGGCGGCCCCGGACAGCGGCCTCATCAGGATCAGCCCAAGGACGTCCGG
Source organism: Desulfomonilaceae bacterium (assembly GCA_052144015.1). Lineage (GTDB taxonomy): Bacteria > Desulfobacterota > Desulfomonilia > Desulfomonilales > Desulfomonilaceae > DATJPW01. The sequence goes on along the minus strand of JBKQRG010000282.1, from coordinate 15,731 downwards.
CGACAAACCCAGTGAATTCATGAATCCCGGTAATCCGCGCGAGATAAGATCCATGGCCCCAGAGGCCCGAAACATTCCCACTACCACGAGTATGGCGACGAGATAGGGAATGATCCGTACAGCCACCTCAAAGCCTTCTTTTGCGCCGTTCACAAATACTTCGTATACTTTAACCCCCTTGAAGAATCCGTAGACCGGAATTCCAACCAGAAAACCCAAGAAAATCACATTGGAAGCTATAACAGAAATCTCAGGAAATCCTTGCATCTTTGGGCTGCTCCTCGATCTGTTGGTCCTGACGAAAACGACGCATGCGACAAAGTAGTTTTGCAGCTGTCACCCCCATCACGGTGGAACAAATCGTCGCTATAATTGCAGGGAATACTATTACAGTAGGATCGGACGACCCGCCGGCTGCGAGTAAGGCAATAGCTCCGGCAGGAACAAGTTGCAGACTGGATGTATTAATGGTGAGGAACATACACATTTCGTCGGTAGCTGTTCCAGGCTTAGAATTCAGAGTTTCCAGGTCCCCCATGGCTCGGATACCTAGCGGAGTGGCTGCATTATTAAGACCGAACATATTGGCCACCATATTCATAGCCATGCTGCCCAATGCGGGGTGATTATCCGGAACGCGGGGAAAAAGGAATCGCATTACCGGGGCAATTAGAACGGTGAAATGCTTAATTAGTCCACTTTCTTCGGCGATTTTCATTATTCCGAGCCACAAAGCCATTATTCCTGTAAATCCCAGCGCCAGCTTGAAAGCAGAACCAGCGCTTTCAGTGGCGGATATCACGACATCTTTTGTGTGACCGGTAACCAGTGCCACGGCGACAGAACCTACCAACAGAACGAGCCAGATGGTATTCAGCATTTTGACGAACCCTCATCCGAGGTGGACTACTACACGTTTCACCCCATAAATTCAATCGCAGATGAAAAATTATCTGATTTTGGTCTTTATGTAAGAAATGCTGGAAAGCGGAATGGTGAAAAAGTCATCCCCTGATTCAATCCCGATCAAGCCGTTTCGGTTCCAGGTCAAGACTCCAGTAATAATTTTTTCTGAACTGACCAGGGAGACTTCGACCTCAGTTCGAGCGGAGAAGATACCTTCCAGAAAGCTGGTCGAGGGAGTAGCCGGAGAGACAACAGGTGTGGTCGATTCAATGGTTTCCCGATGTACAACGGTATTGGTTTCAAATTGGGGAACCGTTTCTTCTGGAGTATAACCTCTTGCGGGGGTCGCGTCGGCGGAAGCCGTAGTTACTCCGCTTCCCGTTACGCCGCTACCCGTCATAGATATGTCGTCTATCAATTCATCGATTATAGTCTCGTCCAATACCAGAGATTCCGCGATGGAGGGATCACCACCAGTGCTGGCAGCGGGAAAAGGTATTTTTGCAGGTTCCTCTTCGCTAAAAGAAGGAATACCCGGCGGGCCAGCCCTTCGCGCTTGCTTCGCAGCGGGTCCGGGCGAGGGCACTGCGATCCGATGTCCGAGATTTTCAAAATCCTCTACAGCATACCGGAAATTGGAGTTGATAAATTTGACCTCACAGTTCACAGGTCTCGCCGGAATCTTTGTGTTCATGGTCTCCGGTAATCTGAAAACTGTATCCAAGCTGACTTCAGTGTCGCACTGAAGAAAATCATTAATTTTCGCCAGAATAGATTCGAATTTCTCGTGATCACTAACTTCTGTGACTTCTCGTAATAGCCAATACAGGTGTGCCCCCCTCCCCGATTCCACAATTATGGAGGGGGCCCTAGGAAAACTCCGGATTGCTTTAGCAGCTTCTCTAGGCCCTTCAAAAAATTTATGTTTTTCCTCGTGACCTTCAGAACCAATATCCAGATCGGCCCAGAAAGCCACAATATAGCGAACATGTTCCTTTTCGGCTTTCATCCGTTCGCGTGGACAGATGCCGAAGTATACATCTCTGTCTTCGCCATATTGCTCCTTAGCCAAGATGTCGATATTCGGAAAATATCGGGTGCTCATCTTGGCATCCCCGCGCTTGAAGCTTTTTACAAGCGTAAATCCACGATGTTCCCTGTAATAATCAGCAAAAAGGGCATCAAGAAAGTCCTTGCGACTGAACCTGGCAATCATGGAAGAGCCTTGAGATAGGACTAGCCGTCCGGTTTTGTTGCCTTATTCTATTCCTCGTCTCGCAGAATGTCAATCGGAGCTTTACGCCTGATCGTGGGAACTAGCATTGCAGAACATCCCATTCATCTCTAACGAGCCTTCTTCTTCTCGGTCGCGTGTTCTTTCTTAGGTTCGTTCACATCAGCTTTTTGCTTGGCTCGATCAAGGTTTTCCTGAATTACTTTGTTTCCGGGAACTAATTTTGCCGCCCTTGAGAGATAGAGATGCTCCTGTTTGTAATCGCCTTTCTTTCCTAGACTCACACCGTAGTCGTTGTATGCCATGGCCAAATCTTCTTTAATTTCCGTATTGGAAGGGGCCGCAGCCGTGGCCTTCTGCAAAAGTCGTATTTCTTCGTCGTGTTTTCCTTCTTCGCCCCGTCTAATGGCTTCATTGTGATAAACCGCGGCAAGATTGGATTGTACCGATTTGTTATTAGGGTCTGCCTTTGCCGCGCGCTCCAACAATTCTATCGCCCGAGGTGGAGATCCAGCCTTGAACTCTTTGACAGCTTCCCGGAGGAGAAGATTGGCCAAATTGCTGCTGGTGGCCTGATTTTTTGGGTCAAGTTTCATCGAGGCTTCCAAGACTGATACTCGTTCGGAAAAGGATGCTGTTGTGTTCTCTGCCACTCCTTGATTATTATAAGCCGCAGCCAAGTTTTTGGTTGTGGTGGCGTCTCCTGGCACGAGTTCCAATGATTCCTTGAGTAGGGCTATCTGGGAGTTTATGTCCCCTTCTTTGCCTTTCAGGACGGCTAAATTCGATAGACCTTTTGCCAAGTTCTCAATTATTCCTTTATCTTTGGGTTCCAGCTTATGTGCGTTACGTAGCAGTTCCACCTCATTGGCAAAGTCACCGCTTTTCCCTTTATCTATTGCAAAGTTGTAATATGCGGTGGCAAGATTCCGCTTTATCTTGATATTTCCTGGATCAAATAGAGCGGCCTCTTCGAGAATTTTGACCTCTCCAGCACGGTCACCTTGTCTGCCCTTGGCGATCCCGGAATTGTTTAATAAAGCTGCCAAAGCCTTTTTAGTGGCTGGGCTATCCGGCTGAATTTCCAGGACATGCCGCAAACATTCTACCTTTTCTGATGGGGTTACCTTATCGTCAGGAGCATTTGCCGCCTGAAATGCAGTAGCAATGAAATTGGAACGTATGTCTTTGTCCTCTGAAGCCAAATTCAATGCATTGTTTAAGGAGCGCAACGCTTCACGAAAATTCCCATCGCGCGTCAATTTCAAACCCAAATTGTTATATGCAACTGCAAGCATTTGTCTGTATTTTTCATTGCCGGAATCAAGTTCCACCGCTTTTTCCAAAGATTCGACAGCTCCGGGAAGATTTTCCTTGGACAAAAGATGGCTGCCGGTGAAAAAAGCGTTTTCAGCTTCGGCGCTGGCCACTGAATTACTCACAAATACCGGAATCGTGGCCTCACTTAGAACCATAAGAGCACAAAATGTAATTATATTGATCGATTGTGAAAACATCTTGCGCAACATGCTCGATCTTCTCCACATTAGCTATCTCTTCCCAGTCCAGGCAAAGGACGGGAACATTAAGCATCGCACCGGTGACATAACACGGCAATGACATTGGGTCAATTCCCGTTCATTCAATTTCGTCTCGATAATTACCGGAACCACACCCCCGACCGCCCAGTTAGGAGGGGGGTGGACTTGTCATTGCGAGGCCGCCAGGCCGTGGCAATCTTCGAAGCTTTGGCGGATTGCTTCGCTTTGCTTGTAATACGGGTCTCGGATTATACGCGGTCGCAATGGCAGGCTCCAACTTGTCATTGCCAGGACTGGAATCCCGCGTTCCGTGGGAAAGCAATCCCCAAAGCGAGATTGCTTCGCTCCGCTCGCAATGACACGTCTAACCCCTCAGTTAGGAGGGGAGTGGACTTGTCATTGCGAGGCCGTCGGGCCGTGGCAATCTCCGAAGCTTTGGCAGATTGCTGCCCCGGTTTTTCAACGGGGTCGCAACGACATTCCTTGGCCGCGTGTAACCGGAGGGTTCACGATCTCTTGACAAAACGTTTTTCGTTAGTAAAAAAGATTCTTTTAAGAATCAGAGACTCTACGAGGAGGGACGATGGTAGAGGTTGAGAAGCTTACAAAATATTATGGGCATCTAGCCGCCATAAAGGATGTCTCCTTTCGGGTAGAATCAGGCGAGATAGTCGGTTTTTTGGGGCCGAACGGCGCGGGAAAAACTACGACCATGCGTATTTTAACTTGTTTTTCCCCGGCCTCCTCCGGCAAAGCCACGATAATGGGCGTGGATGCTCGTGAAGACTCCATGAAGATCCGGCGCCAGCTCGGATACCTGCCGGAACATGTGCCATTATATGAATGGATGCGCGTTGGGGCATATCTGGATTTTGTAGCCCGAGCTAAGGTGGTCGCATCGTCGGCAAGACAGGAAGAAGTGGAACATGTGGCGGAAGCTGTGGGCATCAGCGAGGTTAGCGGCATGCTTATCAGAAATCTGTCAAAAGGATATCGTCAACGAGTTGGTCTTGCTCAAGCTTTAATCGGAAACCCTCCAATTATGATTCTGGACGAGCCGACGATTGGATTAGATCCAAAACAGATACGTGAGATTCGGAATTTGATAAAAGGTTTCTCTCGAAATCGAACTGTGATTTTGTCCACCCATATACTGCCTGAAGTCAGTCAGATATGCGACCGAGTCATCATTATTAACAAAGGGACAATTATCGCAGAGGATACACCGACGAATCTTATACAGAGCCACGGTAAATTGTCCCGTTGTGAGCTGGTGGTTGGTGCGCCAGAAGATGAGGTTCGACAGATGCTATCGGGTTTTCAGGCGATAAACTCCGTGCGCTTGACGCCTGTACCGGAAAACGGACGAGTATCCGCTTTTATAGAAGCAGCCTCGCAGCCGGATTTATGTCCCGCCCTGGCCCGTGCTGTTACAGAAAAAGGATGGGACCTGTTCGAAATGCGGCCTTTGCATGCCACTCTTGAAGACGTTTTCATCGATCTGGTGACTGAGGAGACTGAAGAAGTTTCCGCACAGGAAACCGACGGAAAGGAGGTGGCCTGATGCAAGGATTCTGGGCAGTATTCAGAAAAGAAATGTCGAACTTTTTTGTTTCCCCTATAGCCTATTCGATTATAGCGATTTTCTTACTGGTTTCGGGATTTTTCTTCTGGGCGAACGTGTCTTTTATGAGCATGATCAGTTTGCAGGCTGCCGGTAATCCCATGATTGCCGAGCGCATTAACTTGACTGACATCGTTATCCGGCCTTTGGTTCAGAATATGGCCATCATTCTTTTATTTGTGATGCCACTTTTGACAATGCGTCTTTTTTCCGAAGAGAAAAAGTCAGGAACCATAGAGCTCCTTCTCACCTATCCTATAGATGATTCCGCCTTCGTATTCGGCAAATTTCTCGCGGCTCTTGCACTATTAGTAATAATATTGTTGGGCACTTTCACTTTTCCGATTCTGTTAGTTTCACTGGCTCAACCGGATTTTGGTGTAGTTCTATCGGGTTATTTAGGTCTTTTTCTGATGGGTGCGGCCTTTATGGCACTAGGAACTTTCATTTCGTCCTTGACCGAAAACCAAATCGTGGCAGCCGCAATTTCGTTTGGGACGGCCATTTTGTTTTGGGTATTAAGTTGGACATCCTCATTTACCGGTGAATCCACCGGAATCGTGCTGAAACAATTGTCTATATTGGAGCATTTGGAATCGTTCAACAAAGGAGTCCTGACTGCACCTGATCTATCGTTCTTTATTCTATTCATCGCGTTTTTCTTATTTCTAACTCTGCGTTCCTTAGAAACCCACAGATGGAGGGGGTAAAGAATGAACTTGTATGAGTCACAAAGAAATCTCCTACTAGGCGGAGGTACAATCGCCGGAGCAATCATCTTTCTGGCCATTGTTGTCGCTCTACAATATATCGCCATGCAGTACCCAAAGCGGTGGGACCTCACCAAAACCGGCCAATATACACTGGCTCCGCAGAGCAAGAAACTGTTGGAAGATGTCAGGCAAAAAAAGATTCCCGTAGAAGTGTTGGCGTTCTATGAGACTAAAGATGTAGGTTCCCGCGAGTCCGTTCGCGATCTGCTGGATCAATACAGAGATGTCGATCCTGACCTGAAATACTCATTCATCGACCCGGACCGAGACAGGGCGGTTGCGCTGGCGAACAAAATAGAGTCCTATCCCACGCTGGTGGTCAAAGTCGGACAGAAAGATGAAAGAATTTCCACAGCAGACGAAGAGAGCCTGACCAACGCTATTTCCAGACTGCTTAGAACAGAAGTGAAGAAGGCTTATTTCCTAAAAGGACACGGAGAACTTTCCCCCGCTTCTACCGACCCACTGGGTTTCAGCATTGCTAAAGAGAATATTGAGAAGCAGAATTACAAAACTGAAGACGTAGTACTCATGCAGACACCCGAGGTGCCGCAAGACGCCACAATCCTGATTATAGCAGGCCCCAAAACCGATCTGATGGACTCTGAACTGGAGCAAATTCGGAATTATCTCAAACGTGGGGGCAGCCTGTTTGTATTACTGAATCCTTTTCAGTCGCCTAAACTGTGTAGTTTTCTGAAAGATTACGGATTTATTACCGCTGACGATATTGTAGTGGATAGAATGAGTCGAGTTCTCGGTGGTGACTATCTTATGCCGGTCATCACTACTTATATGCAATTTCCCATTACCAAGAATTTCACAGTGGCTTCGTTTTTCCCGGAGGTGCGATCAGTACAAGCGTCTAAGGAGGCCGGACCGAACGTAGTGGTTCAGGATTTGGCGATGACCAGCCAAGTGTCGTGGACTATAAACGAAGAACAACTTAAATCGAATAATGCCAATTTTGATGAGAAAACCGGTGCCAAGGGACCGATTTCCGTGATGGCGGTATCCACCTACACGCCCCCCGAAACCGGGTCACAGGTATCCAAAGACACAAGTCAGGCCGGCAACAAACCGGAAGCTGCAGATAAAAGTTCTGCGGATGAGAAATCCGATAAAAAACCTAAGAAGGCCCGTATAGTCGTTATCGGCAGCAGCCAAGTCGCCTCGAATAAGTTCTTCAGATTGCAGGGAAATGGTGACCTGTTCATGAATACTGTGTCTTGGCTGGCCGAGGACGAAAATCTGATAGCCATACGCCCCAAATCCGTTCGTTCCCAGCCTATGGTTCTACAGGCTCGTGACCAGCTGTTAGTTTTCATAATACCCGTTGTGCTTATCCCGTTGGCTTGGATTGTGGCCGGACTGGTTGTTTTTGTGTATCGCAGGCGCAGCGTAAGCGCATAACCACAGCATTAAATTTGTGACATCCGAATCTTGAGGACACGCTTTTGTCTTGGAGGCGTAAGCAATGAAATTGAGCAAGTTAATAATATATTTAGCCATTCTTGTAGCCGTTGTCGGATGGCTCTATATAGTGGAGATAAGGTATCGACCGGATCAGAAGAAACAGGAAGAGACGGGAAAGAAGATCGTGCAATTGGACAAGGACAAAGTAGTCCAGATTGGAATCGAGACGCACGATAAAGGCAAAGTGGAACTTCAGAAACCGGGCGATACATGGGTAGTTACAGAGCCTATAAGAACCAATGCCGATAAATTAGCGGTTGACAACCTGCTGGCTACAATAGCGGAAGCCTCACCCGAAAAAGTCATTCTGGAAAAAGATGTCAAGTGGGAGGATTATGGACTGGATAAACCAGAGTTTGTTTTTCGGGTTTCCACGCCCGATAAGAAGACTGAACTTTTGTTCGGCGGATCCAATCCGTCAAAGACGAGCTATTATCTCAGAGTGGATGATGATCAGCGACTCTTGTTGGTTGCCGACACCTTGAAAGTAAGTCTTAATAAGTCGCTTTTTGATGTGCGTGACAAATCAGTTGTGGGTGTTGCGCCGGAGGATCTGGAAAAAGTTGTCATATCTCGTAAGGGAAAACAGATCGAACTGCAACGTGAGGGGCCCGAAAAGTGGCTTCTGACTGCGCCCGAGCGCTTCCGTGCGAAGAATTCCCTAGTGAGCGCTGACCTCAGAAGCATAACCAATCTGAAAGCCAAGGAAATTATTGATTCGCCGGCCAAAGATTCCGATGAATACGGCCTGCAAAACCCCGAGGAGTCAATACTGCTTTCAGGACCTAAACGGGAGCTTACTCTGCTTATAGGGAAGTCTAAGGAGAACAAATCGCCCGCTCCCGGGGCGGTACCTGACAAGTACGCCCGAATCAAAGGTCACGATCCTGTGTACCTGCTCGATGGGCGCTCTCTTGATAGCATCAAGACAGACCCCGAAGAGCTTCGAGATCGTTCGCTGCTTACATTTAATCCACCCGATGTTGAAAGAATGCAAATAGATCTGGACGGAAAACAATGGAGCGTTACCAAAGATAAGGATAACAAGTGGACCCTGGAAAAACCTGAGAAGAAAGAGAAGATGGATAACTGGCTAGTATCAGGCATACTCTGGGATATCAAGGACTTGCAATGGAAATCAAAGACCGTTCGCAAGCCCGACGAGCCTGCGCCCGCGGAACTCGATCAGCCCAAGCTCGTTGTTTCCCTCTATAAGAAAGGGGACCAGGAGCCGCTGCTTTTGAAGGCGGGATGGAAAAGCGAGACAACATCAGCACCTACTGAGAAACCCGAAGGACAGAAATCGGTCACGGTTGAAAAGCAAGCACCCGAAAAGGGTAAGGCGCAAAGTGCGGCCAAAGATCAGGCAAAGCCTGCGACAGATTCGCAGCCTGCATTGCCTCCGACTATATTGGCACTGGCTCAGCCATCGGAAGAACAGGGGGCCGTGTTCACGGTTGATAGCGATTTTGTTACCCGCATTCGACAGGATCTACAAAAAATTATAGGAGAACAGTAGTTTTATTCCTGAGCGGCAATCCAACCGATTCATGTCGACGACGATCATGCGCGGCCCATCTGCTTCGCAGTGCGCAATTCATTGTCCGTAATGGGGTGGTCCTTGGTTTTTCGGCGGAGGCGCCGCGCTCGGTCGAGCAGGATCTCGTGATTAACCTTCCGGCGCCCCACTCCCGGAAGCAACGTAGAGGATGAATATTTCTTTTCTCCGGTCATATCCGGCTCAGTAGTTCTTTAATCTCTCTTAACAAGATCGGCAGATGGTTCACAACGGCGTTCCAGACAATCATGTCATCGACAGTGTCATAGCCATGTATAAGGATGTTTCTGAAGCCTATGATACGATGATGTTCGGAGATATCTTCCAGAAACTGCTCATCCACGCTCCTGATTCTGTTTAGCGCTTCTCCGATAATTTCAAAATCCCTCTCAACCGCCCTGCGGGTCACGGGGCTGGCCAGATACGCTCGAAGACCCATACCCTCCATGAAACTCTGTATCTCCTCCGCTGCCTGCAAGACGTCAACAAGGTTCTTGCGTTCTCATCGTTCATAGATAACAGTCCTTGTTTTTTCGACTGCATCCCTGAAAATCGGGTTCTTGAACGGTTTGTCAACCGTTAAATCGACTCCGCGGCCGAATAAGTCCTCCAGCCGTTCTTTCAGTTCGAAGTACGCATCAAATAGGTCGACATTCCCGTCCGTATCGAAAATTACCAGGACGTCCACGTCACTGCCGGGTCGAAACTTCTCGGTCAATGCGGAACCGAAAATGCCGAGCCGTTTCACTGGCATCGTCCTGCAGATCCGCTCGATTTCCGGTTTTTGTTCGGTAAAGTTGATCATAACTACTGCACAGTGCAAATCGCGTTCAGGGCCTCTCTTCCGAATGGTGACACGGATCTCAAGAATGTGATTATCTCCGGCAATTCTCGGACAACGTAATCAATTTCTTCTTCAGTAGTGTATCGGGAGAGGGAGAATCGGATCGATCCATGGACCGAAGTGAAAGGAACTCCCATAGCCCGAAGAACGTGCGACGGCTCCAATGAACCGGAGGTACATGCAGATCCGGAGGATGCACATATACCTTTATCGTCCATCCTCATCAGGATCGCCTCGCCTTCCACGAACTCGAATCCAATGTTTAAGGTATTTGGAAGCCGTAGCTCCTTATGTCCGTTGCGATGGGCAAAAGGAATCTTTTCCATAAGCCCCTGTTCAAGTTTGTCTCGCAGTTTTCTAACATGTCGAATTTTGTCTTCCATATTTTCCGATGCCAAACGGGATGCCTCGCCCAAACCGACTATGCCTGGGACGTTTTCAGTGCCCCCACGGCGGTCCGATTCCTGATGACCGCCTATTACGAACGGAGAAAATCTAGTCCCTTTCTTAATGTACAAAGCTCCGATACCTTTTGGGGCATGAAGCTTATGCCCTGATAAAGACAGAAAATTTATTTTTGAATGCCGCAGCTTCAGGGATAATTTGCCGACCGCCTGCACCGCGTCGGTGTGCATCAAGGCTCCGTGTTCATAGGCAATCTCGGCGATTTCATGAATAGGAAAAATCACGCCCGTTTCATTATTTGCCCACATTATCGATACAATCGCTGACTGATTCGTTATCTTCTGACGGACCTCCTCCATGTCGAGCATGCCTTCTTTGTCAACGGATAACCATCTGATCGTGTACCCTTTAGATCGAGCCAAATACTTGCACAGATTCAGGACCGCCGGATGTTCAACCCTCGTTGTAACGATCTCACGTCTCTCCGGCATAGTCTCCAGAGCGCTCCAAATGGCAGTGGAATCCGACTCTGTTCCGCCGGAAGTAAAAACAATTTCTTGAGGAGATTCAGCTTCCAGCAACTCTGCTAGCTGCGCTCTCGCTTCAGCGACTTCGCGGGCTACTCCTCCTCCGAATGTATGCATACTGGAGGGATTGCCATACCGTTCAGTAAAGAACGGCCGAATAGCCTCCATTACCTCCGGAGAAACCATAGAAGTGGCATTATTATCAAGATAAACGACTTTCATGCAGCCACCTCCTCGACATATAAATGAGGATCTACAAGCTCTTTAAGTTTGGTCTCGATGCCGGTCCTGGTCAGAGCGGAACTTGGGCATGACGTGCACATACCTCGTAGGGCGACCAGCACGCGGTTTCCATCGACGTCAACAAGCTCCACATCGCCGCTATCCTGTTGCAACATCGGCCTTATTTCATTTTGAATAACTTCTTGAATTTTAGCTATTTTTTGTATGTTCGTCATCGGTCGTCGAACATCGGTGTCGGCCTTTTCTTCTTTCCTGAGTTCGCCTCTCACTTGGCTTATGAGTTCTTCTATTTTTTCATGGCATAATCCGCATCCGCCTCCGGCCTTAGTAAAATCGGTGACTTGCCCGACCGTGGCCAGGTTGTTTTCCCTCACAACCCGCTTGATTTGCTCGTCAGTGACACCAAAACACTGACAAACCAGTTCGCCTTCAGCATCTTCTGCTGGAGCCTTAACTCCTTGGTAACAAGCAATGGCTGCATGTAGGGCATCTCTGCCCATTACTGAGCAATGCATCTTCTGCTGCGGAAGTCCGCCGAGAAAGTCAGCTATGTCCTGGTTGGTTATTTGCAGAGCTTCTTCCACGGTTTTGCCTTTTACCATCTCAGTAAGTGCGCTACTCGATGCAATTGCGCTGCCACATCCAAACGTCTGAAATCGTGCATCTAAAATGCGACGTGAATCCGGATCGATTTTCAGATACAATTTCAAAGCATCGCCGCACGCAATAGATCCTACTTCTCCCACCGCGTCGGCATTTTCCAACTGGCCGATATTCCTCGGATGAAAGAAATGATCTTTTACCTTTTCAGTGTACTCCCACATAATGCACCTCAGTTTTGGATGAATTCAGCCGTAGACACGAAATTATCAGACACCACCATCTACTTCAAGGAATTCAATTCGCGACTACACGTACCTTTAGATGCTTTACCGGGGCCTTTGGTTCGTCATTGTTTTCCGAGCATCATCGACCTTGAACACTGCTCCGGCCCAAAAATAATTTGTTTGGGGAACTTTAATTGTTGGTCGCGGACATGAATGTACATTGAGATTCGCAATTCCGATTAGGTTGAATCACTTCTAGCCAGATTGGGCAGTGGGGGCAAAGGGGACATTAATTAGCAACATCCTAATTGATCACCGGTGGTTTTTGTGGTACTTATGCAAAATTGTTCGATAGCCGTTGGTGAATATGATTGTTGGTTTTTTGTCTCCTTGAGGGAATGGCCAAATTGCTACAGATCGATTCGATAATCTGTAACGGAGTGACACCCGCTCCGGTTATGTTTGATCGTCATGAGCGATTTCCGGAATCTTTTGAACGAGTTGTACCGTCTGATCCCTATCGGGTACTAGATAGATGGTGGAGCGCTATAAAGATCTTCTCCGCGGTTTGCGTCATATTCATGGGGCTAGGTGGATGCACAGGAAGAAATTCCATGGAGAACGTGAGCTTAGATAACCTCATCAATACTTTGGAGAAGAGATCATATCTGGTTAAGCAATTTCGAGCGGAATTCGTCAAAGTGCGACGGTCTCCAGTCTTCAAACGTGATCTGACCGTTAAGGGACGTCTTGTTTTTCAACGACCAAGCAAATTCGTCCTAACAATGTCAGGTGATGCCAACGTTGAAATTCTATCAGATGGCGAAAATTTAAATTTGATTCACGACCAAAAAGACATTGAAGCCTACCATTTGCAAGGCGAGCGCGACGTTTCAAGGTTTGCCGATCCATTGATGATGGTTATTCAAAGCATCGGGGACGGAGGAATGAGGAGATTTTCCCTGTCTAAGAAGCTGAACAATGATGGTTCGGTAGTCTTGGACGCGCAACCGAACGGTCAGGTGAACTTCGAGAGAATAGAAAAGGCGGAAATTTCTATTTCCGATATCGGGGAAATAGAAAAAGTCAGCCTGCTGCTCAAAGATGGTAACCGTGACGAAACACATTTTCGTTCGTGGGCGCTCTTGAGCCAAGATGATCCAGCTATTTTGGATCTTAATAACAGATTAGAAAACCTTTCCCAAACTTCGCGTCTGACCCGGCTGCGACCGGAACGGAATGAGGAGAAGGCCAGCATATCCGCCCCGGGCATGCCTCTGATTTCATTTTATAAATCAGGCCCTAATCTTTAATCACTTAATATCACGAAATAATATTAGAGTGATAAAATTCAGAAACCTGGATTTTCGTCACTGATCCTGGGATCTTTAAGATGCTTACCCACAATCTTGGCGTATAGCATGAGAGGTGACGTAATTACTAAAGACAGGATTCCGAGAAGCCACACCAAAATTAATGGCAGTATCATTGCCGTCATGAACCAAATAGTCCTGATCGAGGCCGCAACGGCCAACCAATTGCTATTTCTTTTCACCTAATCCCTCATCTTCTCGTCAAAGTCAGATTAAGTCGCCGGCCCGATGCGGCCGTAATGGTTCCGGCTATTTCTCTCGAATTTATCAGTTTACCGGAGAAGGAGTGGCCATCGCTATGGACTGCCTCAAGCTTTCCGTTTTGCACATGGCCGTTGAAATGGTAAGTGACCTTCTTGCCGTCTGGACCGAAAACGTATGCGACACCACCGATTACACCGCCATCCTGACTAATATTAGCCTGTAGCTTGTGTCCCATAATCCATGTCTCCCATTTACCTGAGACATTCTGTTGCGAGCCAGCGGGAAAACAAAAAACTAAAATCAGGAAGGCTGCCGTTATAAAATATCGCCCCATGAATGAATCTCCTCGTGACATTCAACTGTATTGCACCTGCAAAAACTATCTGCAATAAGAAGAATTTGTCCCAACTAAACAGCGAGAGTTCCATCTTTTCCACAACCCACATCTCAAATTATGGAATATCAAGACGGATCAGCCCTGTAAACCTCCGCGCAGCCTCCCTTATCAGACGCCGGGCCAAAGCTTGATCAGTGCGCGTCAAGACGGCAAAACCACCGGTCTTGCTTCTGATTATAATTAACTGACAATTCAGGCGTATCAGCTCATCGTTCTTTTCCAAAGTCAGGAGGCTACTATTGATGAAGGCAACAGTGTCGGGATCCAGCTCCTCTATAGCTATTAAGGCCGTCTGAACAACACCCAATAAGAAGTGTCTATCAGGATTCGGGGAATTCTCAGCAGTGTAAACAACAGGCAGAGTTGTTTCGGTGACACAAATTACCAGGTCAAGATCTTGACCGAACAAATCGAGCGCAGGTGGGGGGTCTACATGCAATTTCATCATAAAGTGGATCGATTTATGTGAAGGAGCTATTTTTTCAATACGGTCTAATCAAATTGAAATGTCTCTTTTCGTTCCATTCTCTGCCGGAGTATCTCTGCGAGAATTATGCTAGCCGTCTGCGAGACATTGAGCGACTCAGTCTGCCCGATAACCGGTATGGAGATAATGTCATCACATTTTTCCCTCACCAAACGACGCATCCCCTTTCCTTCCGAGCCAAGGACAACCGCAATTTTGCCTGAGAACACAAATGAGTATAGCGAGCGCCTACTCTCCTGGTGTGTCCCATAGATCCAAAAATTCGCAGCTTTTAATTCGTCAATTACTCTGACCAGATTAATCACTCGGATTATTGAAATGTGAGCGGATGCTCCCGCCGCGGCTTTCTCTACTGCTGCGGTAATTCCGACGCTTCGGTCTCTTGCGACGATCACCGCCGGCACCCCAAGGCATTCCGCGCTTCGAATGATGTTTCCGAAATTAGCCGGATCTTGAACCTGATCCAAAATAAGCAGTGGTCCATGAATGGCTTCACTGCCGGACAAAAATTCATCCAACCCTACGTATGGAAACGGCCCCACGCGGGCAACTATGCCCTGATGATGTGATGATCCAGCAAGGGAAAAAATTTCACTGGTTGACGCGCGCGTAATTGGAATCCCCAAATTCTCTATTTTAGCAACGAAATCGATCGTAGACGGGGTGCTTCGCGCAAGAAAAATGGCTTCCACCCTCCGTTTGCCGGCCCTAACGGTCTCCAGCACAGGGTGGATCCCGTAGATGAGCGAGGATTTGGAAGGGGCCTTCTTCTTCAATCTGACTTATTTGTGATTATAATTTCCGGCTCGTCTACGGTGTCTACAGCCGGAGGCAGTCGTCCAGATACTTTTCCGGCAGCTATTTCGCGGAGGGACATAACTACTTCCCGGTTGTCCCTGTCTCTTACTGTGAGGGGAGCGCCTCTTTTGAGTTCTTTTGTTCTTTTAGCGGCCAGGACTACTAAGGCGAAACGATTTTCAACTCTCTCCAAGCAATCTTCAACTGTCACGCGTGCCATTTGTTTTTTCCATTATTCAATATTTTGAATTTGCTCTCGGACTTTCTCCAGTTCGGCTTTCATTTGAACTACTCGGTATGCAATGTCCGTGGAGGCAGATTTTGACCCTACAGTGTTGATTTCCCTATGTAACTCTTGCAACAGAAAATCCATTTTTCTGCCGACAGGCTCAGCTGAGACTCCTAATGAGAGGAACTGATCCACATGGCTTTTTAACCGGGTCAGTTCTTCAGTAACATCCGAGCGTTCGGCTAAAAGCGCCACCTCTTGAGTCAAACGCTCCCGATCAAGCTC
>JBKQRG010000281.1:0-3116 GCA_052144015.1 Desulfomonilaceae bacterium | reverse complement strand
CAAGGCTCATCTGGAGCATGGTTATTCCCAAGCGGAAATTGCAGCGCATATCGGACTCCACTATTCTACGGTGAGCAGGATTGTCCAGCGAGAAAGGGAGAAAGCAAGAAGCAAGACCTGACCCCTTTGTGTATATCGATTCATTATCTGACATCATGTCCCATAAATCTCCCTGGGTCAAAAAGACTCGTTCTGTTTTTTGTGAGTCGAAGTGGCTCAAAGGTAATTGCATTATTATCAAGGCGCTGTTTATTCGTACGAAGATGATGAGTCGGTCAAATAGACCTCCCGCTCCGATAACCCTTTAGAATGTCAATCCAAAACTATTCTCAGAACTGTCCATAATGAGTTGGTCGTTTGTCTTTCAGCCCGTCATAGCATCAAGACTGAATCTGGTACGCTAGTTGCTTGGCACATCTTCATCAGTGCCGCCTTCGGCAAAATTCGTGCACGAAAAATGACGATTGTCGTACGATGTTTAGGGGCTCAAACCACGCACGGGGGGAGGATCTCATGAAACTAGAGAATAATCTGTTGGCAGTCTTGGGGGTGGCTCTTGTCGTATTTGCCTGGACGAATGTATCCGCAAACGATTTTGGTACGACTCGTTTACGGCTTGCGGGATCAGGCAGCATGACGCATAGAATGGCCGAGTGTGCGAAGGAGTTCAACCAGAAGAATCCTGAAAAAAGTGTTATGGTTACCGGCGGGCATACTGGTGACGGCTTCGCGAGACTCTTCGACAGGACAGCGGAAATAGCTATGGCTTCTCGCCAAATCAATGAGAACGAGAAGAGAGAGGCTGAAAAAAAAGGTATGAAAATAATGGAGAAAATCGTGGGATACGGAATACTCGTGATAGTTGTCCATCCCTCTAACTCTTTGAAAGACTTGACAATCGATCAACTTCGGAAGGTTTTCCAAGGGGAATATAAGAATTGGTCAGAGGTTGGCGGATCAGATCAAGCGATTCAACTCATAGTAGTTGACGACCCTAAGTCAGGAACGGTATTTCATTTCAAAGAAGACGTTTTGAGTGGGAAGCCTTTTCCCACTGCTTGCAAGAAAGCAGAAACATTTCTTACTTTGACCAAACTCGTTGCACAGACAGAGGGCTCCGTGGGGTTCTGTCATACCCGCGACCTTGAGATACTGCAAATGCAAGGTAAGAGTGAGCCTGTCAAAGCGCTCTCCTTGAAACGGGACGCAAGTTCGCCACCGCTCGTCCCCGTGAGGCCAGCTTCAGGCGAAAGTTCGTACCCTCTCATGAGGCCATATTATCTGTATTGGGATGCCAGTGCCAACTCCCCCTTGATTCGGGAGTTTGTAGATTTCTGCAACGCTAACGAGTGATCTGACACGTGTCTTGTCTATAATTGCTCTTATGCTATCGTCCAGCATCAGACCGCCTGCCGATGAGATTGTATTTAGGCAGGAGAGTGGACAGGCCTTCCAGTTTTCGAGAAAATTGGAGATCAGTTAAGCGAATTTAGGTGTCTAAAGGATGTCCATCTGAGTGTGCAACCCACACCAATGATAGTGCAAACAAACCCGCTTAGGCTTCGTGTAATCAATTCTGAGCGAGTTTTTTGGAGTGGGTAAGTTTTTTTTGGCACACGTCGCACTCTATCCGAACCTAGAACCTGGACCAGTTTTTGGGGGCAGGTCACTGGCGTATCAATTCCTGCTTCAACTTGTTGGCCATGATCTTCTCATATACTCCCGGAGCCAGGCGGCTAAGCCAGTACGTCATTTTCCCCGTCGGTGTCAAAATCAGCATACGCTTCCTTTTAATGACACCGTGTAACACTGCCTGGGCTACGTTTTCCGGAGTATCCTCGGCCCCGACTTTGGATGCCGGGTGATGGGTAATGCTGCCGTCGCCATCCAGAGCCCTGTCCTGCATGTTAGTTCGAGTAAACCCTGGGCAGAGCATCATGACGTGGACGCCCATGTCCTTCACTTCCGTTCGCAAACTTTCGAAAAGGCCGTGGAGGGCGTGCTTACTGGCGCTATAACCAGTCCGTCCCAGCAGCGGCGCATATCCGGCATGGCTGGAGGTCACGACAATGACACCCTGCCGTTCAATCAGGCTCTTTATCGCCGCCTTGGTACAGTAAAGAGCGCCAAAAAAATTCACCGCCATGACCTTCCTGTAAACAGCGGTTTCTGTATCGACAAAGGCGCTGCGCTGAGCCAGGCCGGCATTATTGACAAGGATGTCAATTCCTTTGTAAACGTCAATAACAGCCTGAATGGTCTTTGAACACTCCTCTTCCCGGCTCACATCACAGGTGAAGGCTCTGGCTTCAATACCAGATTCCTGCAAGGCCTTAACCTGGCGGGACGCCTCCTCCCCGTTCATGTCAATGAGGGCCACCCGGGCTCCTTTGCGGCCGAAAAGTCGGCAGATTGCCAGGCCGATTCCGCTGGCCCCTCCCGTCACCGCTATCACTTTGCCTTCCAGTAAAGAGCTCATCGATTAATCCTCACATTCAAGAGCGATTTTTTCCACCTTGTCCAGATCCTTATATCCCTCTGATATCACTAATTTTGAACCAATATGGTATTAACAGACCTGCTTCGTAACGATTTGGATACTTACGTCGCTATTCCCTCCTTCTCAAAGTGGGTTGACAGAAACAAACGTCTCAGGAATTTTGACAGGACTTCACAGTCCTACAAACTCGAATTAAAGCTCTGTCTGCTGCCGCAGTTTACGGTGCTACAATGGTTATGGTAAGCGTCTGGACACCCGGTGCCGTAATTATTATGGTACCTGTGTTCCCGGTGCACCGCACGACAACTGTTAAATGCGTAACCACAAGCGGGAAGCCCGATGATGCACGATTCATTGATTCTTGCTTCTGGCATGATTAGACCTCTGTGATCTTGATTAAAGATCTAACGACCGAATTCATTCCCCAGCTGCTGGGATGGTAGCACACGCCATAACTGCTGAAAACCTTCTTTAAACGCAATGTACGGAATGTGGGGTCAGGTCTTGCTTTTTGATGTGATTGATGGTAAGGAGAGCTCATGACCAGACCACTTAGAATCGAGTTTCCGGGAGCGATTTATCATCTGGCCGCCCGGGGAAACGGTCGGGCTGCAAT
>JBKQRG010000280.1:0-31548 GCA_052144015.1 Desulfomonilaceae bacterium | reverse complement strand
TTTACCTATTTCGATAGCTTCGTTAAGTATTACCGCCCCCGGGGTTTCAGGAAACCGAATCATTTCAGCTATCGCCATTCTTAAAATATTTCTGTCCACACGATTTATTCGCGAAAGTTTCCAGTTTTGGGAAATCCGGCTGATCAGATCATCGATAACTGTCCCTTCTTTGGACACTGCAGTCACCAAAACTCTTGCAAAATCCTCTACCACCCGATGGATCTTTAGTTCCTGGTCTTGATCAGAGGCGAAATGGCTCTGGAGGAATTCCAATGTATCGACAGGATCCTGTTTGCGCGCATCGGCTGCAAACAGGACCTGAAGAACAAATTCACGTGTCTTTCGTCTGGAAGGCACTGGAAACTATTATTTGCCTTTAGCGCCGTCGCCGCGAATTCGGGACTAACGCCGAGTCGTTTTCGGAGAAATCTGCTTAAAAATATTCGCCATCTCAATAGCTGCCATTGCTGCTTCTGCCCCTTTATTTCCCGCTTTGGATCCAGCCCTTTCGATGGCCTGCTCAAGAGTATCAGTAGTCAAAACTCCATAGCTCACTGGAATAGTCGACTCCATAGCAATTTGAGCAAGTCCTTTGGTGACTTCCGCGGCTATGTAATCGAAATGAGGGGTTGAACCGCGGATTACCGCTCCGAGCGCCACCACCATATCATGTTTCCCGGATCGCACCATTGCTGATACCATTTGCGGAATCTCAAAAGCGCCCGGCACCTTCACAATAGTCATGTCGTTTTCGGAAGCCCCGTGGCGCACTAACGTGTCCACTGCGCCGGCAACCAGCCGCGATACGACAAAATCATTGAAACGGCTCGCAACCAATCCTACTTTGAGTCCGCTTGCGTCGAGAACACCTTCGACAATCTTTGTCATGGCTCCTCCGGGGTTAGGCATGCTCCAACATGTTCGTGGTTATATTTCCGTGCCGCAATTTAGGAAAGGCACTTGAGCTCATATGTGTGACCCATTTTTTCTTTCTTGGTTTTCAGATATCGCAGGTTGGTCGCGCACGGGTCGATTACAATAGGAACCTGTTCCATAACCTGAATGCCATATCCTTCCAGGCCTACTATCTTCTTAGGATTGTTGGTCATTAAGCGCATCTTGCGAACACCCAGATCATAAAGCATCTGAGCGCCTATGCCATAATCTCTCAAATCGGCCTTGAACCCAAGCCTTAGGTTGGCTTCTACAGTATCACAACCCTGATCCTGAAGCGCGTATGCTTTTATTTTGTTGAGGAGGCCTATTCCACGGCCTTCCTGATGCATGTAAAGAATTACGCCTTTGCCCTCTTCAGCAACCATGCCCATTGCTTTTTCAAGCTGCGAGCCGCAGTCACACCGCTGTGAACCGAAAACATCGCCGGTCAGGCACTCTGAATGGACACGCACCAGGATCGGTTCATCCGGATTAATTTCTCCCTTGACCAAGGCAACGTGATTGTGGTGGTCAACATCGTTTTCGTACACGATAAACCTGAATTCACCGGCAACTGCTGTGGGCAAAACCGTCTCAGCTCCCCGCCGCACAAGTCGCTCGTGGCGCATACGGTATTTGATCAAGTCTCTGATGGTACATATTTTAAGATTGTGTAATTCCGCCATCTTCATCAGATCAGGCATGCGGGCCATGGTACCGTCTTCATTCATGACCTCACAGATAACCCCGGCAGGCGTGAAACCGGCAAACCGCGCCAGATCAACGCTACCTTCTGTTTGGCCGGCGCGCACTAGTACGCCCCCGCCCCGAGCTCTCAGTGGGAAAACATGACCTGGTGAAACCAGGTCCTGAGATGTTGCATCTTCGTCGACAGCCGTCAGGATAGTAATTGCACGATCATACACTGAAATGCCGGTTGTAACCCCTCGCGCGGCTTCAATGGAAACAGTGAAGGCCGTTCCGTAAGGAGATTTATTGTCGCTCACCATTATCGGAAGATCCAGAGACTGGATTTTTTGCTCGATCATGGATAAACACAGCAGCCCGCGCCCGTACTTGGTCATGAAATTTATAGCCTCGGGAGTAACTTTTTCCGCGGCCATTGTGAGATCGCCTTCATTCTCCCGGTCTTCATCATCCACGAGAATTACCATTCGACCTTGTTCTATTTCTTCAATTGCTTCCTCAGTACCGACTAATACACCCATTTTCAGGCGCCCCTCCTTCATACGAATCCGTATTCTTTCAGTTTCTCTTCTGTTATCCCTGATTGTTCCTTACCAGAAACGAACTTTTCAATGTATTTTCCGATGAGATCAAACTCCAGGTTCACCTTATCATTGATCTTTTTTTCGGTCAACCCGGTCACAGCCACCGTTTGAGGAATGATCATTACACGGAATTTACTCCCTTCTACCCAGTTCACCGTCAAACTTATTCCATCTATTGCCACGCTTCCTTTATCGATAAGGTAACGTCCGGAATCCGCCTGGAACCCCATGATCCATCCCGGCCCAGCCTGCCTTTTTTCAATGATTCGGCCTACGCAGTCCACGTGCCCTGCAACAAGGTGACCTCCAACCCTGGAATCCAAACGCATGGCCTTTTCTAGATTGACCTTTGAACCTACTTTTGAATCAGCAAGTGTCGTCACGGCCAGAGTTTCGGAAGAGACGTCCGCGGTCAGCTCTTTCTTTTGAATGTCCACATTGGTGGCCGTCAGGCATGCCCCGTCTACCGAAACAGAATCACCTTCTTTTAGATCTGTTAACTCAAGGTCAGACATTATCCGGATCCTTATGAATTCGCCCACAGTTTCAATACTTCTTATTTCGCCACGAGCTTCAATTATGCCGGTAAACATTTTTTTCTTGGCTCCAGTATCCCTTTGTTTTATATGGTTCGCCCACGTTCTATTTTCAAGATCCACTAGATCAAATGATCTTCAACAGGTGTCTGTGCTGGACTCTTCCCATGGCTGCCAAAATGTTAGTCTTCACATTAGGGATTTCGTGTTCTATCTGCGAAATCATGTCCTTAACCCAGTGACGCCGCGAACTGACCATTCCCTGAAACGGACAGGAGCAGCCCGCGATCGGAACACCAACAATTCGGGCATATTGCCGTGTCATTTCTTCCTTGACATAAACGAGGGGTCTGATGATTCTATTCTTGCCGTCATCTGCCAACAAATTCGGGCTCATACCTTTTATTGAACCGCTGAAGAATAAATTAAGCATCAGAGTTTCAATGAAATCATCTAGATGATGACCCAGAGCAATTTTATTCCAATGCTCCTCCGCTGCAAAAGTATAGAGAATCCCCCGCCGTAATCTAGCACAGAATGAGCAGGGGTTAGTTCCCGGCGTGAGATTTTCTTTGACTACTTCTACGATTTCCGCAGGTACAATCCGATATGGAATATCTTCATCAGCCAAACGCTTTCCGATTTCTCCACAATCAAATACGTCGTGACGGGGTTGAACGGTTACTGCTCCAATTTCATAATTGATCGGGGCCCTTCGTTGAAGTTCTCTCAAGGCAAAGAGTAATGTCCAGGAATCTTTCCCACCTGATAAAGCCACAAGAATTCGATCATCGTCTTGGATCAAACCAAAATCACCAATAGCTTTCCCGACCAAACGCGTTATGGATTTGAATATCGGTGATTTCATCGTCTCAATGATAATTCGCGAAAATTAGGAGAATTGCGGAAAGCGAGAAGATCGACATCATCGTGGAAAGGACGATCGTTGAAGTAGCCAATTCCACATCGCTATCTAATTGCGAAGAAAGAATATAGTTCTGGGGAGATGTAGGAAGAGCAAAATATATCATGCCCACCCGGAATGCGGTATCTGTCAAGTGCAGTTGCTTCAGAACCAAATAGCCTATTGCGGGCAAGACCAGCAATTTACAGAATGCAGCAATCGATGAATAGGTAAAATGCTCTCTGAATTTGGAAAACGTCAGCGACCCGCCTATGCATATAAGGGCTAATGGCAACGTCAACATAGAGAAGATGCTTAATATCTTTTCAGCAAAGATTGGAAATGGCATCCCCAAATTGGAATACAGAATGCCTAAAACACATGAAATAATCAATGGATTAGTGACCACCGATTTTAAGATGATCGACCACTGCTGCTCTTGTGAATCATTTTTTTCTGAGTAGGCTATCAGAGATGAAACAGCGAAGACATTAATGAAAGGAATGACAAAGCCGATTAGCACACCGAATTCTTTCACCCCATTTTCGCCTAATATGTTAATATAACTGCTATGCCGATGTACGAATTGAATCTATAGCAACCCTGCGAAAATGATCCGACCTCGCCATGCGGCATTCTCAGTAGCTTCGCAACGATAAGGCTGAATCCGAACACGCTGAAAACGGAGAAGAGCACTCCTGCAACAAATAACCAGTCGAACAGAACTGTCTCAGTGGGTTTTCCGATTTCCCAAAAAAGCAGAAGGGGGAAGAAAATAAAGTAGATGAGCCTGTCGGAGACTCTGATGAAGTGTTCGTCGATAAAGGCGAACCGTTTCAGAAAATTTCCCAGAGCGATGACGGTGAAGATGGGAAGGATACTATCGAGTACCGATGACATTTGATGAGAGATAGCCTAAGTGGTAGAAGAATGGAAGGAAAAAGCAATACCTGCCTTCAATCACGAGAGAGAATCTGTGTCTCCATTCCCGTGCAAAGGGGCGGTTTGCACTCCGGCCTTTCTACCACGAATGTGAAATGGCCCCGGTCTTACAAGCCGCCACACAGGGCAGAGGCGGCCGAGCCGTCGACGGTTTGCACGGGCCGCACTCATACTTAATCTTATTTTTCTTATCCGGTTTGATCATTGCGAGAGGCTGATCGTTAATGGGATCATTAGGATCCTCATAAAGGACTTGAAAAACCCCAGCAGGACATGCGGAAACGCAATCTCCGCATCCATTACATTTCTCTGTATCAACGGTTATGAAATAATTTCCTGAACCGTCACTATAACCATAGTTGGCAAGCATGGTATTTCCAAATTGTGGCGGCCTGAACGGAAAGTAATCTTGGGCCAAACCAGACAGGCACGAGCCACGATTTACTAGATTAGTTGCGTCTTCCTTTCCCATTTTGGCATAAAGCGAGTCCGAAGAGCGCTCCACCTATGCCGCCAGCGAGCTGAGTATCCCATTCGGTCTTCATCGGTTCGGAGCCGATTTTCTGTTTCAGCCTGCCGATTACTCCTTTGTTTTTAGCCATTCCACCGGTTATGGCAAATTCGGGTTCTACTCCAACTCTTTCCAGAAGCGAAAAAATGCGATTGGCCATTGCCGCGCAGTAGGCTGCGAGAACTTCATTGGTGCTCAGGCCTTTTCTGAGAAGTCCGGTTGCCTCGGATTTTGCATAGACCACGCAGGTACTCGACACTGGCATCGGCTCCGCATCAATCTGGAACGACCGATCGCCGACTTCACCGATGGGAACTGATAAGAGGTCAGCAAAAACTTCCATACCACGTCCCGTTCCGGCCGCACACTTGTCATTCATAAGGAAGTTCGTGACCTTACCGTTCTCATCACATCGGATGGCTTTGATATCCTGTCCGCCTACGTCCAGAACAGTGCGCACCTTGTTTCCGTACATATAATTAGCGCCTCTGGCGTGACACGCGATCTCAGTCACCGATCTGTCCGCCATAGGCACATTCACACGGCCGTAACCTGTTCCTATACAGTAATGGATAGCGCCTTCGGGCATGCCCGCTTTCTCCAACGCGAACTTGAGAGCATTTCTAGCGCTATCAGGGCTATCGGATCCGGTCCTCATATTTCCGTAAGCAAACATTTTGCCGTCGGCCATTATCACAGCTTGCGAACTGACAGATCCCACATCGATTCCGGCGGTAATGAACTCAGCCTCCTTCCAGTTTACGTCTGGGTTTACCCAGTTGGTTTCCAACCACCGCCAGTATTCGGGTAGTTGAGCTTCAGTCATTTATATATCCTCCAATCAATTTGAATATCCCTTATCTGCCATCCCGGGCTGCGACGGCTGCCGCTCCTGTAGCTGCCGCATATTCGGGGAATTCAGGAATGTACACGTTTTCCAAGCACAATTCCCTTTGGAGTGCGCCGAGGAATCCAGAGTTATATGCAACTCCACCCATTATAACAACGTCGGGGTTCACACCAATACGGCGAATCATAGAAACTATTCGACCGGCGATAGCATCATGAATGGCTTTGCTTATGTCCTTTTTCGCTGTTTTAGCATGAATGAGGCCGACCACTTCGGATTCGGCAAAAATAGTGCACTGGGCATTCATCTGGATAGAATTGTTAGACGATAAAGCCAATGGTCCCATCTGCTCGAGAGGAGTCTCAAGCGCTCTGGACATGGCCTCGATGAAAGCTCCCGAGCCTGCGGCGCATTTTTCATTGATGGCGAAATCGACCACGTTACCTTTTTCATTAACTTTGGCTGCTCGCACTTCCTCCGCGCCGATATCTGCAACCGTTCTACAATTTGGAAAGAAAAACTTGGCCGCGGCTGCAATCGCTTTTAAGTCATTTACCGTAACATCAGCCTGCCGGATGGATTTTGCGCCTGACCCTGTTCCACCTATGTGCTCGATCTGATCCTGGTTAACTCCGGTATTTTTCAGAGCTATTTCCAGAGATTCCTTCACAGCCAGCGCCTGGTCAAATCCAGTGAGCACGGAGCCTCTTCCGATTATCTTATCGTCTTTCAGAATGACGGTCTTTGTGTTCTTTGCACCACAGTCGATTCCTGCAGTGATCATATGGAACCCTCCTAATAGTGTAGGGCCGAATTGAGTCGAGTCGTGTCTTAATTATTACACTTATCCTTTGGTTTTTTCCAGTCCGAGACTCTCCGGGAAGATGCCAGGCATGCTTTACGTCTGTTTTGAGTCGCTTTCTTTCGTCACCCAAGTTGAATTTATGGACATTACCTTAGGGTCACGGTTGAGCAGATCTCACTGATTTTCAGCAATGCCAATGCTCATGATTTCAGGTCTTCTATCCCATATCCAAAGAAAATCTTATCATTGGCTTTCCGGAGATAGATCTCCAGCTAATCTGACAGGGACCACTGGCCATCTTCAAGGAGTGGATCGCCCAAGGCGAAGATCAAAAATTACTTTGGAACCAGCTCAGCGCTTTTCAGGAATAATAATTAGTCAATTTTTTGATATGAAATCATGACATTCTCGATTTGTGCAATCACCGGAATTAATTTTGGTATTGAAAGTTAATCCTGGTCGACCGGCTCTTTGCAGCTGCGGCAGCGTTTAGCACCGCGAAACAGTTGGTACCCGCAGCTTGGACAATTATAGCGCTTCTCCTCCTCTTCAACCCACCTCTCTGTTCCTAGCTCCCCCCAGGCAGGAATAGCCCTCAAAATGACCTTCTTGCCGACAGGTATTGGAAAATCTTCGATGAGCTTACAAGGGAAATCACTGCACTGATGACAGGCTTCATAATTCTTATCTCGTGTACACGATTTTATGGGGCATGTCTGACAATATATGAAAGTCTCGTCGGAAAGACAGCCGTTGCAAGCGATATCATCCGGTGAACAGCCGTAAACGGTGCTCAACTTCTCCTTGAATTTTTGATCATTCCCCTTATGGGCGATCAGGATTCCGCATACACCGCAGTACAAGCCGCAAGGAGCAAGCAGATCTTTGTTTGTCATGATTTCTCCATTTGTTGTGCTGTGGAATCAGCATCGGTTTGAGGAGCGAAGCGTTTCTCAAAAGGGTCATACTCCGGATCAAGATATTTTTTGATTTCGGCTCGCGTCTTTTCCATTAAAACCGGAACATCTTTTTCGTCGAGACCTGTCGTTATGATCGGGCGACCGATGATCACTTCCACATGTCCGGGCTTGAAGAGCCTTGAACCCTTGCGCATAATCTTGAATGGCCCATTGCAAGTTACCGGGAGAATCGGAACACCGGTCTTGACTGCCAATATGAATGGCCCTTTTTTGAATGGGAGCATCAGTCCGTCGTGAGTTGTGGTCCCTTCGGGATAGACCAATAAGCTCCAGCCATCATTTAGTTTTTCCGAGGCACTCAGCATCTCGTCAAGGGCCTTACCGCGGCGGGACCGGTCGATGGAAACGGCTCCGATAGAAATCAGACCCCATCCGAACAACGGAATGCTCAACAATTCTTTTTCCAAGACCCATCGAAAACGCAGAGGCAACGGCAACGGTAAAAAATCCATGATGGATTGATGATTAGGGGTTATGATGTAAGAAGTACCCGGATCTGTATTAGTAGCATTTTCAATAGAGCACGAAATCCGCATCGATTTTAATACAAGCTGAGCCCATTTGACTGTCAATCTTTGAGCAGCATTGCCGGATGTAAAACGGCTTATGATAATAACGGCAGTAGCTACAATTGTCGTGCCTGCAATAAAAAAAATAACCGGCACAACCATCCTTGTAAAAATTTGTATTGGAAACGTCAATATTGATTTCTTGTCTGACAAGACCGCATCTAATCAGTGTGTAGCCGAAGTTTGAGACCTGCCCCATTCTGAAAAACTCGCCAAGGGCGATTTTGAAACTCGGAGCGACACCGGGTTATCCCTCTATTTGGGCCCTTTGAATTCTGAACGGTTCATTTTTCTTCCTGGAATCTCAACCGCGGGTCAATTTTGCCGCGTCCATACCTTTTGCTCCGGTAAGGTCGGCACCTTGCAAGTTCGCCCCGTTGAATTCCGCTTCGGTCAAATCTGCTCCATTAAGATTTGCTCCGCTCAAATTTGTTGCGAAGAGCCCCGCCAGATTCAGATTGGCCTCACTGAGATTTGCTCCTATCAAATTGGCAGTGTACAGCTTTGCCCTACTCAAATCCGCCCGGTAAAGAAATGCTCCACTGAGATTGGCTCCTGTAAGATCGGTACGACTTATATCCGCCTGGCTCAGATCAGCTCTTCTGAGATCCGCTCTAGTCAAATCAGCCCTGTAAAATTTAGCCCCATTAAAATTTGCACCGTTACATTTTGCTCCACTAATATTCGCGGCGCTGAAATCTGCACCCTGCGCGGATACTTGACTCAAATCAGCTCGATATAAAAAAGCCCGCCTGATTTTAGCTCTCACCAGATTTGCCCCCACAAGTTTCGCGCCTTGAAGGTTTGACCCGCTTAAATCTGCTGTGGAGAGGTCCGCTCCGCTTAGATCCGCCTCTCGGAGATCTGCCGCTCGGATTTTCGTGTTAATGAATTTCGCTTCTCGAAGATCTGCGCTGCTGAGGTCAGCTGAACTCAAGCTTGCCCCGGTGAAGTCGCTGCCCTGGAGTTTTGCTCCATGCATATCTGCCCGTCGCAGGTTAGCCCCTTCGAATTTGACGTTGCGAAGATCGGCCTCAGCAAGTTTGGTGGCCCCGAGATCCGCAGCGCTGAGATCTGCTCCGGTCAGCTCGGCCGTGCTAAGATCAGCCAGACTCAGATCAGCCGAGATGAGTTTTGCACCCTTAAGTGTCGCTCCCCTCAGGGTAGCCCAACTCAAGTCAGCTTCTGTAAGATCGGCTTCACTGAAATCGGCAGTACCCATTTTCGCGCCAGTGAGGTCAGCACCCACCAGTTTTGCTCTGACCATGTCGGCTCGCCTAAGATTAGTTCCCCTGAGTTTCGCGGACGTAAGGTCCGCGGAGGCAAATTTGCTTCCCAGCAGATCCGCTCCCCTCAGGTCGGTCTCTTTAAGTATTGCTTGGCTTAAATCAACCTGCCTAAGCTTGACTCTTCTCAGATTCAATCCGCTCAGGTCAGCTTGCTGTCCTTGCGTATTATCTTCTAACCATAGTCGATGGCGTTCCAAAACTTGCTGAACTTCTTCCGCTGTCATAGTCCACCTCATTTCAATAACTGTTTATGCACTCGCTGATATCGATAGGAGCGCTTAAAATTTTCTACTGATTTACCCTCTTCTTGTTTTGGCGGATAAATTTGTCCTCAACTCATTCCGAACCTTTGAAAATACCTGAAATCATCCCTGCGGTAAAGGGCAAATTACAACACTGATTCAGTCTGCTGAAAGCGCTAACTGCGCCTCTGTAATTTGGAGTAACTAGATAATATTAGAATTTCACAAGGAAATAGTCGTTCACGCTATTAAATGACGACCGCCTCGTGAACCTGGAGTTACAAGGATCTGCTGCAATATTCGACAAAACAGTGCGAACAGAAAGTTTTGTTGCATATATAGGCCATTAATTATAATGGTATACTTAACGATATTAAAGTTTTTAATTACAATCATACTGATACTCACTGATTATTATTTATTTATCCTTGCGTTTAGTTTGAGATTTGATATGATTATCTT
This sequence comes from Desulfomonilaceae bacterium, assembly GCA_052144015.1. GTDB lineage: Bacteria > Desulfobacterota > Desulfomonilia > Desulfomonilales > Desulfomonilaceae > DATJPW01. The sequence continues at coordinate 21,230 of JBKQRG010000280.1, read as the reverse complement.
AAGTTGATCCAGTCGAGGAGGTTTCCGATGATCCCCCAGCGAATTGCTTTCTTTGGAGTTGCAATGCTGGCTTTTATACTCCTGGCAGGCTGCGCGGAAGAAACCGCGGACCTCAAACAGAAGATTGCCGAAGTAGAGAAAAAGATCCAAAAACAGGAGAAGGATATCCGAGAATTCGCCGGGAAATTCGCGCCTCCAAAGGATTTTAGCGCAGATATCCAAAGAATCGAAGATCAGCAGGATAGAATATCACAAGTCATTAAAACTAAAGTGGACCCGATCAATAGCAAACTTGAAGAATTTCGTGAGTGGGCGCAGGATGCTCAAAAGGAACGAGAAACCGTAGGCAAAAAACTCAAAGGCTTGGAACAGACTGTCGCAGAGGTGAATAAACGTGTAGACACGGAAAGCAAAGAATTTGCTCGATCGAATAAAGAGAATGCGGCCATTAGGAAAACGGTAGCAACGCTGTCAAAGAACGTGGAGGACCTTACTAAAGGTTTTGAGGAAGTTCATAAGGAGTCGGCGGATAATAACAATAAACTTTTGGCAGCAGTGAAGAAAATAATTCCCAAGATCAAGGATGCCGCGGTAGCAGAGGTGAAAGATCGATTGACCCCCTTGGAAGAGGGAATGACTGTTCTCAGAACCGGCATCGAAGCCGAGCGAAAGAATTTGGCGGCCCTCCAGCAACACGCGCCAGCGGAGTCGGGAAAAGAAGTCAGGGAATTGAACAAAAGAATTAAGGAGTTGGAGGACGTTATCGGCTCACAAAAATCCTATATGTTGGAAATGGGTTCAAAAATACACGAATTGGAACTGCAACTTGAGAGATTGTCCGGAACAACGGACCACACCCAACCTAAGTTTTCGAGGCAGTAAATCGATCGAGCAGTGGCCACAAATGATTAAATAGGGGCGACTGGCAGTCGCCCTTTGTGTTTGATGCCACAAAGCAAGTATAAATTACAGGTTATGGGGCTTCGCGGAGCGCCACATTTTTATTCTCTGGTTCCCAAGCTCCGCCTGGGAATGACTGACCTGGAGCCTCTGCCTCATCAGTTCAGAATAACCAATTTCGGGCAGAGCCCCCGAGACTATGGTTTCCCGGGTGGGGCCTGGGAACCAGACGAACCGAGTTTCTCCGTTTTAGGAGCGAATTTCACGTATGGTTTCTTCGAAGCCTTTCAAAGAGCCCTCGATCGTCTGGTCTGACACGCAGTAGGCTATACGGAAATACCCGGGTCCGCCAAATCCTGTTCCGGGAACAGTCAATATGAGCTTCTTCTGAAGAGCCGCCACAAAACTAATGTCATCCTGCAAAGGAGATTTGGGGAATAGGTAGAATGCCCCTTCCGGTTTTACGCATTGATAGCCGAATCCGGTTAATGCGTCATAAAGTCGGTCTCTTCGCCGCTTATAAACGGATACATCCACAACTTCCCTCAGAACGTTCTTTACCGCTCTTTGCATCAAACTCGGGGCACTTACAAAACCCAAGATTCGATTCGCGAGTACAAGCCCGTCCATAGTCGTGGTCGCATTGTCCATAGCCGGATTAATTGCAACATATCCCAAACGTTCGCCCGGCAGCGACAGGTCCTTGGAAAATGATGTAACCACAAGGCTGTTGCTATAGGCCTTTAGTACACTCGGCACTAACACATTATCATAAGTGATACCCCTATAAGGCTCGTCGGAAATCAAGACAATGGGCCGAGCTATCTCTTTACTCTTGCGCTCCAACAACTCGGCCAAACTCCGAATTTCGGCCTCACTGTACACTCTGCCGGTCGGGTTGTTAGGTGAATTGATCAGTACCGCCGCGGTCCTGGGGCTGATTGCCGACTCTATGGCTTGGAGATCAAGAGAAAAATCGTCCCTGGTGGGGACCGTTACTGCATTGCCGCCATGATTGTCTACATAAAAGACATATTCTACGAAGAAGGGTTTCGGTACTATCACCTCATCTTCCGGATTCAGAATGGCTTTGAAGGCCACGTTTATGGCGCCGCCTGCGCCGACGGTCATTACGATATAATTCTCATCAAGGTCCACACCCTCATCCTGCCTTATCTTTGCCGCCACGGCAGCACGTACGTCAGCGAACCCCGCATTCGCCATGTATCCGTGGATCCCTGGAGTTTCGTCCATGGCCGCTTTCACAATGGCCTCAGCCACCGATTTCACGGGGTCCAGGTTCGGGTTCCCCAGACTGAAGTCGAATACGTTTTCCGCGCCATGCTCTTTTTTAAGACGAGCACCTTCCTCAAACATCTTCCTTATCCAGGAAGATCTACCTATAAAATCAGCAACTTTGGCCGACACAGGCATGATGTGGACCTCCTGAAGATCTTGTCCGGTACAAACGAAAGCCCGGCCTTTCTAATGTGTATTCTAGTGAACTGCCGGGCTCTCGACCTTGCATCAGCCCTGTTTTTTTCAGGGTGGTCAATGGTAACACGGCAGCGCCTTTATTGTCAATGAAATAAGCTTACTGGGCAAGCCCTGGCTTTGAGCCACTGAATATGAGGCCCCATGATCTTGGCCCGATGGAAATGAATGCAAAAGTTTGATATACTAAATAATCTTGGGTGCGATGTCGAACGCGTGCTCGATGGTCCACTTTACTCCCCCGACCTACTGTGCCGAATGACTGAATTTGTCGTACAGCACGGTCAAACTGTGAATGAAGTTATGCCGATTCGTAGTATCATACTGATTGTTCTTACCCTGTCAATAATGCTCATAATTAAAACCGAGCATTCGGCCGCGGCTCCGCCGGAGGAGGTTCAAAAAGGTATTGCAGAGGCCAGGTCGGGGAAATTAGATGCGGCTATTAAGACCTGGAGCGATGTTATCAAACAAAGGCCGAAATGCTACGCCGCGTATGTCAATCGCGGCACTGCGTATATGCAAAGCGGATATGTCTTCAGAGGCATCTTGGACTGGAATCGTGCGCGGTCCTTGTCGCCGATGTTCGCTTATGGTGTGTATTTTAGCGATTACATTACCGAAGCGCCCAGGAACAAAGATATTTTAAATTTTGCCGCTTCACTCGAGTTGTATCCCGACCACGTCCCCTCAGTGTGTATGATGGCCAGCACCCTTCTGGATCTGGGATATAAAGAACAGGCATTGCAACTTTTCCGCAACTCCATTGATCTTACAAAAGATCCGCTTATAAAGAATCATTTCGAATACTGGGCCGAAACTCTGGAGTCTTCGTCAGGGGAATAGTGAAGAAACAACTAGTTACCCATGCAAGGATATGGATCTGTCATTCTGAAGATGAAACTGCTAAGCTGGCGCAGAGTAACGGAGATTTTGGCTACCCGCGATTGACGTGTATTAGACTAACTCTTTCTCGCGTACGGATGAACCGTTAAAAACCAATGGATTTTGATTTGACACGGGGCAGGCGAACCATTATTCTCCTTGATTAATTCTGTTATTATCAACGGCGAGATGCCGGTCCCACTCCAGAATAGGGAGAACACATTTTGAAAGGCCGCATAGAAATCAAGAAAGAACGATGTAAAGGCTGTGGACTATGCATTAACGTCTGTCCTAAAAAGAGAATCATCGTCTCTGAAACTCTGAATACCAAAGGCTATTATCCAGCCCGATTTAAAGACGAAAAAGTCGAGGACCTAGACCGAATTGAGTGCACAGGATGCGCTCTCTGCGCAGTTACTTGCCCTGATGTCGCCATAGACGTCTATCGTCAAACCAAGGACGAATCAAGCGAGCAGAAAGAAAAATCAAAGGAAGAATAGTTAATGGCCGGCAAAGTCCTTATGCGAGGGACACATGTATTGGGAGAAGCCGCGGTCCGGGCAGGTTGCCGAGCTTACTTCGGATATCCCATTACCCCACAGAACGAATTACCTGAATTCATGGCCACAGCTTTTTCCAAAATGGAAGGATCTGTCTTCGTCCAAGCGGAAAGCGAGTTGGCTTCAATAAATATGGTTATCGGCGCGAGCGCTACAGGCGCCCGGGTGATGACCTCGTCCTCCAGCCCCGGGATCAGCCTCAAGCAGGAAGGCATCTCATATCTCGCCGGAATGGAGCTGCCGGCAGTCATAGTCAACATGATGCGCGGTGGACCGGGTCTGGGCAACATCGCTCCGTCTCAGGGAGACTATTTCCAGGCTACCAAAGGAGGCGGCCATGGGGATTACCGAGTCATCGTCCTGGCCCCCGCCTACGGTCAAGAAATTGCCGACATGACAAGAGCTGCCTTTGACCTGGCCGATTATTACCGGATGCCGGTAATGATCCTTGGCGATGGAATGATGGGGCAAATGATGGAGCCGGTATTACTGCCGGAACCTATCGATCCTGCCTCATTGCCCGCTAAAGAATGGATACTTGATGGTGCGCGCAACCGCAAAAGTCGCATAGTTCGTTCGTTGTGGCTGGATCCCGATCTCCTAGAAGAGCTAAACTGGCGGCTTGTACGCAAATATGAAACTATCACGAATACTATTGCCGACCAGGAACTATATCTCACTGACGACGCGGAGCTCATTATTGCCGCTTATGGAACGGCAGCTCGTATTGCCAAAGGCGGTGTTCAGCGGGTGAGGGAAACGGGCCTCAAAGTCGGCCTTTTCAGACCTAAGACACTATGGCCTTTTCCATCGGAAGCTTTGGTGAAGCTCAGCCGCAGAGTAGGCCATATAGTGGTTTTCGAGATGAGCACGGGCCAAATGGTTGAAGATGTTCGGTTGGCTGTGGAGGGCCGTTGTGAGGTTTCTTTTTACGGCCGACCCGGTGGAGTGGTGTCCAACCCTGAGGAGATTGCCAGAGTACTCGCAAGCACTTATCACAAAATGAAATCCGCGCGAGGTCCAGGGTCCGGTGCCCATTCATCAGATACATTAAAAGCAATGGGCTCCACCTGAAATTCAAGGATTTAGGCGAGATTTTCGGCAGCAGACGGGCCGATTATCGTCATTGTAAAGGGAGTGAAAAATTGAAGAAGATCTTCTCCAAACCGGAGTCTCTTACGGATAATCTGTTTCATTATTGCCCGGGTTGCGGTCATAGTCTGATCCATAGGCTCGTTGCCGAAGTGATAGACGAGCTTGGAATCAGGGAACGCACCATTGGAGTTCCGCCCGCTGGATGCGCGGTTTTGGCATACAACTATTTCGATGTCGATATGGCTGAAGCGCCTCACGGTCGAGCCGCTGCCGTAGCCACCGGAATCAAGCGAATGCTGCCCGACAGGGTGGTCTTCACTTATCAAGGTGATGGAGATATTGCGGCCATAGGTACAGCGGAAACGGTGCACGCGGCCAACAGAGGTGAGAGGATCACCTGTATCTTCGTAAATAACGCGGTTTACGGGATGACCGGCGGACAGATGGCGCCCACAACTGTGCTGGGCCAGGTCACTACTACTTCGCCGGGAGGTCGGGTTCCTCTTAGAGACGGCTATCCTCTCGATCTCAGCCAGATGCTTGAGGTGGCCGCCGGCAGTGTTTACATAGAAAGAACCAGTGTATCGAGTCCCAAGAATATTTTGAAAACAAAAAAGGCCATAAGAAAGGCTTTCGACACTCAGCTTGCGGACAAAGGCTTTTCTATGGTTGAAATACTTTCACCTTGCCCCACCAACTGGAAAATGACTCCATTAGAAGCCAACAAGTGGGTGGACGAGACCATGACCAAATTTTTCCCTCTCAAGGTTATCAAGGATGTTGCTTAAAATCGTCTTTTCGGGTTTCGGCGGCCAAGGAGTCCTTATGATGGGCTACGTTCTTGCCGCCGCGGGAATGAATGAGGATAAACATGTGACATTTCTGCCGTCTTACGGGGCGGAAATGCGGGGCGGAACAGCAAACTGCACAGTGGTCGTTTCGGACCAGGAAATAGCATCCCCCATTGCGTCCTCTCCTGATCTTGTCGTGGCCATGAATTATCCTTCAATGCTCAAGTATCAAAACATGATAGCATCCGGAGGAACCCTTTTCCTGAATAGTGATCTGATAACCGAACAGCCATCGCGGACCGATATCAAGATCGTTCAGGTTCCAGCCAATTCTCTGGCTCACGAAATGGGCGATGATAGGGTCCTGAATATGGTGATGCTCGGAGCAGTCACTGAGATTGGGCGGATTGTTTCCGACAAAGCTCTTGCCGGCGCTGTCGAGACCGTCTTAAAGGGCAAAAGAAAAGCCCTAATAGAGACGAATCAGAATGCGCTGGGTACAGGGGCGCATTATATATCCGGCAAAAAATGATCTATTCGCTCTAATACCTCGTTGCTGCTTTTAGCATTGAGTGGAGGCAATGGATGAAAAGCGTTAAAGAAATCTCCATCGCTTTGGAAAATAAGCCTGGAACACTATCAGAAATCAGTGAACTTATCAGTACCGGCGGCATAAATATTTTGGCCATAACAGCGAGGACAACAGGTTCCGAGGGGACGGTGAGCTTTGTTGCAAGCGACCCCTCTCGTGCGATAAGTATCCTGGATAGCGCAGGACATTCTCCGATAGTTAAGGACATAATAGCAGCAGAAACCCCCAATCATCCCGGGGGGTTCAATGCCATATTAAGACCGTTGAAACGCACAGGCATCAATATCGATTATCTTTACCCCTGCATAGGCGCTTACGGTGCAGGAGACAGCTCTATTATTTTGCTTGGAGTCAATGACCTTGCCGCGGCGTACGAAACTCTCTCCAGTGAATGGATAAAAATGTACGGCGAAGAACTCTATGATATGTGAATAAGGTTTCGCGGAATCCCATCGCGAGATTCTCAGTTTCGCTCAAAAATTGAACACCTTCGCATCAGCAGCCAGTTCGATAAGTTTTTTCGCAACCGAATATTGAGCGCCCTCCACGAGCAGGTCTTCCGTTATGCCTCGCGCCTTGGCACATGGCGTGCAAACGTGAATGGGGATCTTCTCACGAATAATATACTCCATTGCCAGGTCCATCTCTTCTCCCGTGGGAGCGACGACATTCTCGGTTATTCCTTTTCGGGCGAAGATCACGCCTTCGTCAATCAGGAAAATCGATACATTGTGACCCTCTTGATGGGCCACCTGAGCGAACTGAACGCATCTTGTCGGGCTGTTGCTGTTCCCTAAGCCGGAACCCAGCACGAATAGAAAGTTCGCCATAAGACCTCCTCTACTGAATACAAATATGCGTCAAAACCATCTAGTGCTGCGCATTCCGATCGCCTTACATCCGTAGTGCGGCCCCGTGGCCGCCGAATCAAAGAATTGGCGGGCGCGCGGCCCGCCCTACCTGGTTATCAGATGAACATCGACACTATGAGTGAGCGCAGCCTCCTTCAGCATGTCCCGCACAGGTATGTCTTGAATCAAACTGTGGGAGCTTCTCCTCCTGGATTAAAGCGAGATTCTGGCGCACGGTCCCCTGAACGGCACGGTAGGTTTTAATACCCTGCGCGTTCAATTTCATTAATGCGCCCATTCCTATGCCTGCCACCACAACTGCGTCAACTTCCCGTCCTCCTAATGCCTTCAAGGGTTGGCACATACCATGAAGATGATGTAGGTCCCCGTTCCGAATCTCTTCAGCATGCATGTTCTCAGTATCGACAATTACAAAGCCGGGAGCCGACCCGAAATGACCAAAAACTATACTATCAATGCCTTTCGAGTTTCCGATTGGAAAACAAATCTTCATTCTTATCTCCTTTTGATTGTTGCGAATCTAAGACTAACTTGGGTTCGGAATCTATTTAGCTCACAGTCACGCGCCGCGGCGACGACATTGTCTCCCGCGACCTTTTTCATCTCATCCACAAGAATCTTCCTGATCCGAAACACGGCAAATGGATCGAGTTTGGCATTTCGGACATTCTTCAGGTCTGCCGGTTCCGTACGCCAGGCCCCACACGTGTTGACACTGATTGCACTTAAACATCCTCTGCTCCGGCATTTCGATTTCGCCGCCTTCTATTCGAAGAGCAACTCCATCTGTCAAAACCTGAGCTACCTTGCGTCTCGCCGTTTCGATGATTCTTCCAAAAGTTTGACGCGACACATTCATACGCTCTGCCGCTTCTTCCTGGTACAGTCCCTCAAGGTCGGCCAGTCTGATGGCTTCAAACTCATCCATAGAAAGTACTATCTCTTGAAGAGCAGCAAGCGGTACGCCAACTGGTTTAAAAACCTTGCGCGCCGGTTTACCACTGATTCTTCGACAGCATTTCGGTCTGGCCATTTGGTGACCCCATTCCGAAACAATATGGGCATATGCTCATTACTTGTCAACAGATTTTCGAATCAATGAGACCCGGGCGAGAATATTAGGGACTAGGATTTTGTAAAACTCGGCAGAGGAAACTGATCAGGCGTTCGAACGCATCAACAATTACTGGCTTCATAAAGCGATTTTCGGTTTGGAGGTCGTAAAGGACGTTGAACATATGCTTCTGATGGGGGTAAATGTAGGCCTCATAAAACCTGCCATGAGTATGCAGTTCAAATATCAATTTCCGGGCATACTTGACATCATACACTTCATCCGCGTCGCCATGAAAGATTAACACCGGCGGTAAGCGCAGAGGCTCATAAGGCATGACCCAAGGCGAGCCGCCGTAATTCCAAACTATCGCCTTTATCCGACGATCCTGAGACGCGTAAGTCAAGGCTGCATTGGCAGGCTGGGAGTGTCCGGTCAGCACTAGCCTAGTGCGATCGACCATCGGCAACATGCATAAATAATCAACAGTGCCTCTTATGGAATTGAGATACCATTTGCTGGTAATAGCTAATTTCCCAGCCACGACGGCTTGATTTATATCTCCCACCATGCGACCGGGTCCCTTTTCCCACGAAAACGGGCCGGGTACGAGTGCTTCAGGGAAATTCGAGGGATCGATCAGCACGACAAAAAAGTTTCGATCAGCTAAACACTGGCAGTAATCGTGGTATTGCAGAATCTTTGTGGAGCCCACTCCCACACCGACTATAACTCCGGGTACAGGCGCTTTGATACCGTGCCGCGGGACAAAACAGTACCCGGGCAAACACCCGCCTCCGGGCAGAGGAATCTCCGCACGATAACTGAAGGCAAAGCCTCCTGTGACCATAAGCAATAATGCGGTCAGAAGAAAAGCGACCCTACCTACAATATTCAAGGCAACCCTCAATATGCAACCAGCCAAAATGACAATAAAAAATTGGAGCGTTAAAACTAACACTTCATGACAAAAAAGTCAAGAAACTCACAGGGATGCACAGCAAGCCTCAGTGGGTTATCTTAGCGACATTCCACTGTAACGCCTCATATATAAGGTGTTGCACTTCGTTTGTGAATTTAGGGAATCCAGGAAGGACCGGTTCCAGGATTTACTTAGGACAATGCATGGACCCCGGCTTTCGCCGGGGTGATGAGTGGCAACATGCCATCACTTTTGGCAAACACTATATGCACAGATCGTGACCAATCTGACACCGGCCCCGTCTTCGTATAGTGCCGCCTAATGCGAGGTCAAAGACCTTCATGGTGAGGTTTTCAGCGCGTCCAAAACGGCCTAACACATCCTTTGTCGCGCCTGCTCCACCGCTTTCCGAAAATCCGGGAACTTGGTCTTCATAAAAGAATTGATCCATCGCTCGTAGCTGAGCATTCCTTCATGCGGCGGTTCGGTATGATCCCGATCAGGAGGGCAGATCCGATACGGTTCACCTATCCTCGCCAGCCCCGAACGGGAAACGGCCAGACGTGCCGGAACCATATACATCCATTGACTGGGATATGATCTTATGGTTCGCAATTTGCACTTGATTTCGGATTCATTGAGTGGATTGTGCAGGGCCGGAATACCATTATCCGGAAAAGCATTTATACGCCAGTGACAATAAAGATAACTGCCGCTCGCATTGTAGAGGGGGAACTCATATAAGATCGGGTTCAAGCCCGCTCTATAAGAAGCTTCATAAGCGAGGAAATTGACTGCGTCATGATCCGGATGGCCGCCTTCATAAGCATTGGAGAAGACCGCATCCGGTCTAACTGATTTCAGCATGTCAGCGACTTTGTCCGCGGCCTGGTTCAACATCGAAACCAAACCGAGATCCGGGAGCCTTAACAGGTGTATTGATTCTTCTTTGAGCCCTAAGAGAGCAGTTACCTTGGCCCACTCTCTTTTTCGAGTTTCTGTGTTGCCGAAATACTCACCGCAAGTAACCCACGCGGCCTCTACCTCAGCTCCTTGATTAAGCAACTGTTTCATCGTGCCTGTAATCAGCACTTCATCGTCCGGGTGAGCGAACATGAACAAATATTTGGCACTCTTATCCAGCATTGCTTCTCCCCTAGCTCGCCGAGTTGTTATCGAGGAATATTAATGGACCAAGTGAGCGCGGCCATTTTCAGGTGTGGCCTGAGGATGCAAATGGGAATAGATCTCTTGCAGGAAAGCTTCTTTACATGCCAGGCACATTATAAACGCGTCATCTTCATATATTTCATGATTGAGTTCTTCCTCGGTCCGTGTCGCGGCTCGTTTCATGATCCGGGCCATCCCCCCTACCCCCATTTCATCTGCTTCGTCAGGGATTACCCCGTCAAATGCGGACCTGACACTTATGGCCACTTCGTACTTTAGTGAACCTTCAGCTAGTACACAGCCGCACCTATGACATCGAACTCTGCTCATGACATTGACAGCGCCTCTTACCAAGATTATAAAAAATACATTGTCTATGTGCCAGTAAAATAATCGGAGGTGGGTATGCGCTTCCCAGAATACAGGGCAAGGCGGCTTCGACGGACAGAAACTCTTCGCAGTATGGTCCGGGAAGTGCGGCTGGACGAACAGGATTTTATCCTTCCGTATTTTGTCCGTCCCGGTAAAGGAATAAAAAAGCCCATCGCCAGCATGCCCGGTCATTTTCAATTGTCGACGGACATGCTCCTTAGAGATTTGAAAGAGCCTGTGGAAAGAGGCATACCCGCGATATTGCTTTTCGGAATACCCGACAAAAAGGATGCAGTCGGATCGGAAGCGTACGCGAAAAATGGAATCGTTCAGCAGACTGTCAGGGCAGTCAAGAAATCATTTCCCGATCTCGTGGTCATAACCGACATATGTTTGTGTGAATATACCGATCACGGCCATTGTGGAGTCATACACGATGGCGACGTTGATAACGATCAAACTTTGGATCTCTTGGCCCAAACGGCACTGTCTCATGCCTCAGCGGGTGCGGACATAGTCGGTCCGAGTGACATGATGGACGGTCGAGTCGGCGCCATTAGGGAAGCGTTGGACGAAAGCGGCTTTGAACTTGTGCCTATAATGTCTTACTCCGCGAAATACGCATCCGCATTTTACGGGCCGTTCCGCGAAGCCGCGGAATCGCCACCCAAATTTGGAGATCGGCGTTCCTACCAGATGGACCCGGCGAATTCCGATGAAGCAATTCGCGAGACCGCTATGGATGTTGAAGAAGGCGCTGATTTAATAATGGTAAAACCGGCTTTACCGTATCTGGACGTGATATGGCGAGTTCGAAATACATTCGATCTCCCGCTCGTCGCATATAACGTCAGCGGCGAATTTGCCATGATAAAAGCAGCAGCCCAAAATGGATGGATAGATGGTGATCGCTGTATGATGGAGGCTTTGACTTCAATAAAACGAGCCGGGGCAGACCTTATAATCTCCTACCATGCTTTGGAAGCAGTCCGCATCCTCCAGGGAGCATCCCGAAATTCGAGGAAAATTTGAATCCCTCTGAATTGAGATTGGTGGCCTGGGAGATGACGCGCGCATGCAACCTGGCATGCGTGCACTGCCGGGCTGGGGCGTGTCCTGACGCGGATCCGGACGAACTTTCTTCTCAAGAGGGGCGTGCCCTTATTGATGGGATAGCTGCCATAGGCAAACCTATATTGATCATGACCGGCGGTGAACCGCTCCTGCGAAAAGACTTTTTCGATCTTGCCGGTTATGCCATCAATTCCGGTCTACGTGCGGTGCTCGCCACTAACGGAGTGCTGGTCACGCACGAAATAGCCAAAGAAATCGAAAGAACAGGAATTGCTCGAGTCAGTGTAAGTCTCGATGGACCGAAACCGGAAGAGCACGACGCTTTCCGTAAAGTTCCAGGCGCCTTCATGGGATCCCTTGCGGGTATTGACAATTTGCGCAGCGCAGGAGTTTCCGTTCAAATCAATACTACTCTGACACGTCGCAACCGGAATCGCCTCGCGAAACTAATGGAACTAGCCGAAGAAATCGGAGCAGACGCGTTTCACGTGTTCCTTCTCGTCCCGACAGGTCGTGCGAGAGACATGGCAGGCGAAGAGATGGACCGAGACGAGTACGAAGAGACCTTGACCGAATTCTATCACCTTGCGCGGACGTCCCGCTTGGAAACCAAGGCCACTTGCGCCCCCCAGTACTATAGAATCCTGAGACAGCAGGCGAACACTGAAGGAATTGAAGTCACAGAAAACACCTTCGGTCTCAACGCACGCACGCGTGGTTGCCTTGGCGGGATTTCATTTGTATTCGTCTCTCATAAAGGCGACTTGCAGCCCTGTGGCTATTTCGATGTGCGAGCAGGGAGCCTTCGTGAAGCCAGATTCGGCGAGATATGGAAAAACTCCGCTCTCTTTAAGGATCTTCGTAATTTCAGTCTGTTGGAAGGCAAGTGCAGTAAATGTAATTATTTGCGTTTTTGTGGCGGTTGCAGGGCCAGGGCATTCGAACTGACGGGTCGTTATACGGCTGAAGAACCGTATTGCGCCTATCAACCGCCTGCGCTGCAAGCGATTTAAGAGGGACTATTTTTGGGAGGAACAAATGATTATTGATCAGATATTGATCGGCGGATTTGATATTTTCTGCTACGTGCTGGGAGATGAACAGACCGGTGAAGGAATAGTGGTCGACCCTGGCGGCCCGGCCCAAGAAATACTGAAACGTGCCAAAGAGCGTGGCGTAAACCGGATAGAAGTGATCGTCAACACGCACGTTCACGTGGACCATACCGCCGGTAATAAGGCCATGCACGATGCAACAGGAGCGCCGATTGCGATCCATGAGGCCGACGCGGAAGGGCTAATGCACCCCAATAAGGGGATGTTGGCCATGTTTAATGCCGAGGCGTCTCCCGCCGCGACAATGTTGCTTAAAGATGGGGACAAAATCACATTTGGTGATCAATCGGTTACCGTGATTCATACGCCAGGTCATAGCGCGGGCGGAATTTGCCTGTACTTTCCGGGTTATGTGATCACGGGCGACACATTATTCGTCGGAGGCGTGGGACGGACCGATTTGCCGGGCGGATCTTACCAAGTGCTGCAAGCTTCTATTCGCAACAGGCTGTTCATTTTACCTGATGACACAATTGTTCTTCCAGGCCATCATTACGGACCGACCCCCACATCGACCATAGGCAGAGAAAAGGTTGAAAACCCGTTTGTGTGAACCGTAACATACTGATATTACTCGGTGGACCCCCCTGTTTTTGTGGGCGTGGTTTGGGCGTGAGATCCTATCGTTCTCAGACTATCCACGCCCCGCACGAACGCGTAATGATTCTCTGTCGTCACCACTGAGTCTCCGAGCCATGCGGCCACAAGCGAAACTGATTCCCCTCGCGAGGCTGCTTGACTGGCCCAACTGCGGCGAGTGCCATGATAAAGGGTGATGTTCGGGAATCCGGCAGCAACGGCCGCTTTTTTCCACTGTGTTGATGTCCAGGTGACTGACAAGGGTTTGCCATGCCGGAGAAACACAAATCCCTCGGGGTCAATGTGTCGTGGTCTTCCTCGATAAAGTTTGGCCCACTCGGGATCTAGTGGGATCTCACGAGAGGCCCCGGTCTTTGGAGGATAGAGAGAATCTTTTCCTGAGAATGCCCGCGAAATTGTGACGCTCTCTTCTTTGAGATTAATGTCTCTGTGCTGGAGCGCCCGCCCCTCACCTACACGCGCGGCGTGTTTCGCCAAGAAAAAGATAAAGTAGAAGTCCTCTGGCTCAAGGAGATCAAATATTTTTTGCTGTTCCTCTTCTGTGAGCCAGTCTCGCGATACCTTGGGAGGTCGGGCCGTCAATGGGAATCGGGGCACGCGGGTAATCACCTCTTCCCGTTCCGCATCGTTGAAGATCTTCTTGAGCACACCCATTATGTTTCGAGTCGTCTTGGGGCCTACTTCCAGGTCAAGGTAAAGTTCGGTCAGTTCCTTGCCTCGGATCTGATTGAAGTCCAGGTTTCCGAGCGCAGGCTTAAAATACCTGTTACAGAATTGACGGATGTCTCTCAAATATGTAGGCCGGATCTGTCCCCGTTCCATGCGTCGCTGTTGATTCGCAAGCCAATCCTCAAGATAGGCCCCGAATGATCGCACGCTTTTATGTTTGATTGAGTATTGACCGGGATCAAACCTGCCCCCCTGCATCTTCATTTCGCCGATGATCTCAATAAGGCATTCCTCTGCCTCATCCGGGTGATAAAACGGCCGGCCTAGTTTATCGACATAGATTTCCGTCCGCTTTGACAGTCCATGCAAGCCCTTGGGCAAGCGAATTCTCCATCGACTCTCCGAACACTGTTCGATGAACTTCGATGACATGGCCCTCCACCCCATTGTCGAATTGCTGATCAGATTCAGGGTGGGATAATGCGCCTGGTTGTGGAGGGTAGTCAACATTTAACAGCTTCACAGAAGAATTTCAAAGACATAAGGCACTCGAATTGAGCGCTTTAAACGACTTGACAACGCCTTTCGCGTAAGCCACCAGAATAGCCTCGGCCAGTCTGGCAGCCGTCTTTCGGTCCTGGCCGAACAGGAACGGACAATAGCGAGAATGCCAGCTCATAACCGTGCCCCAGATTGACTTTGGGTGAACCCGGCTGAGTTTCCCGAAACTGTCCACGAGCAAATCTGACGGACTGCATTCAATGATTACATAAAATCTGTGCAGACTACGCGCCCTCTTCAGCTCGGTTTCAAAGCGGTCACGGCCCGCGGTTAGGCTGGAAAGCAAGTCCGGCAAAGACTTTCTCTCAATGGCGATAAGGTGCTCCAGGCCGCAAATGCTGTAATCGCCGTATTGCAGCGTCCCCACGACGTGAGGCGTTTGAAACAAGCTTCCCCAGCCGTTTTGCTCTCTCGAATCTTGAATCAATGTGAAGTTAGTTTGTGGCGGAGTTACTGTGCTCATTTCCCTTGAAGAACCTCGTTTTGTCGGTTTCTCGAATCGGCGCGGTGATATATGGCACCTGACCCGTCGGCCCGCGCCGGGAGTTTTTGATGTGATGATTCTCCATTTCACGAACGTCGCTATCCGCAAAGTCCCCGGAAATATCGTCATTGCTGTCATGATCGTCATAGGACAGTGATTCCAATGGGTTGCGAATGACGGTCTGATGACGGTCCTGGCCAGGGACCAAGGGGATCGTCATTGACGCTGTCATGTCTAATTGCTTAGAATTATTAGGTTGATGACGGTATGACGATGGTGACGGTTCATTTGGGGGGGGCCCTGTGTCGGTCTTCTCAATAACGATTGTGCGAAGCGTCGGTTTCCGTTCTGAGCGGATAACAATACCGATTTGTTTAAGGTTGTGAGCAAATCCCTTTAGTTTGGCACTCAGGCTATTAGCGGCTTTCGGCCAACGTGGTGACTTCAGAAGCCCCATAGACTCGGCGCACTCAGCCAGTTTGACATACAACTCGGTAGGCTGGCCTTCCCAGCGCTCCTTGTCTTCCATGAATTGCACCACGGCCATGCACACTGGTTCACTGTTGACAATCTCCTCGTGCTGAAAATTGATGACGGAGCAGTACGCTTCGAGAAATCGGCCTTGACCTATTCCCAGGGCTTCGGCCACAGCGCAACCCCAGACCGTCCAATCCGCCATCCTGGGAAGCTTGCTCAGTTTGATTGTGTCTTTAATCCGCATTGCGGCAGACAGAGCATTAAGTATTCCTCCCAAGATCCGTGGCCGTGCCTGCTCGAAGGCTGCGAACAGCATTCCCTTCTCTCGCCTATCTTCATCATCTATACGCTGCAATTCCAACATTACCGAACGGTCCATCAGGTCGGGACTATTTCCAGGCACGCTTATGCCGTTCAGAATCAGCCCTCGACTGAACTGATAAATCACGTCCTGGTCATCGGTGTAGAGCATGCGTTTCTGGAAGCCGCTCCCAGTGCAGGCTCGGCATAGAGCATCACTGAAGGGTTGTGGAAGTGTATGAATGTTGTCCAATATCAGGACCGCATGGTGAGAAAGCATTTGGACAAATTCGGCTAGGTCTTTGCTGAGAGAGTGCAACGGCACCGATGACGGATCTACCAGACTCCTTAGAAACTCCGACACCGTGGACTTGGCTGAGCCTTGCAGGCCATGCAGAATTAGGATGACACGGGGAATGTTTTCAATAAACAATAGGACAAGCCAGACCAGGACCAAGATTCTGTCGCGCTCTGACTTGAGTGGAACGAATTCATGCAGCTCCGCGATATCGCCTGTCGGATCCGGGATCGGAAGCGCTTGTTGGTGAGAAAACCGTTTGAATGGTGGCGCATCAGGACGGATGATGTTCCATCCTTCGTGATTCACCTCAATAGCTTCCCAACTGGGGGTTCCCAGGTCGATATAGAGTCTTCCGTTGATCCATGCCAGTCTCACGTACAGCTGTCTGGTCTCGGTCGCTAGAGCTTCAAGGTAGTCTCCGAAATCTGTAATGGCTTCCTTCTTGACTGGTTCTCCATAAGAGGTGACATAACACCAGCGCCAGTAACGGATGAATTCCGGTGAGTTGATGCGGATGTTCTTTGAACCGTCGTCTGTTTCCATACAAACCCATCCAACAGAGTGTTGATCGAGGAAAGATTTGGCTCCAGTGTCCTGCCAAAGATCGAACAGCCGGGTAAAAACGAAGCGAGACTTTTTCTCATGTTCTTTCTGTTCATCGCTTTCGGCGTCTTCAGTTGTGGGCTGATAATCCTCCGTCTTCTCTGCAAGCTCCAGAAGCATGTCTTTAGCCTTCTCGGGACCGTGCATGGCGATAAAGTCTGACACGTCGCCTTTCGCTGGTAGGCCCGGCAATTCGATGATTTTTACTGAGGCGGCGAATCCGTAAAGGGTACGTGCTATGTCCGCTGCATGTTCGATTCCCGGTCTGCGTTTGGTCTTAGGGTCAACAGGATCATTGTCGGGAAGAATGTAAACTTTTTTTGCCCTTAGAGGCTCGTGGATGCAGAATTTCTCGACCAGGCCCGGCCATTTCCCGGCCCCATTTGGCGCGGTTGCACCGCATAAGCCCAGAGCGGAGACGCTATCAGCATCCTTTTCGCCTTCACAGATCCACATTTCATTAGACTGGAGCACTTCCGGAAGGCGATACAGAACGCGGCGGGTATTGCCCAGGTTGTAAATCCATCCACCTTGGCCATCCGGACGGCGTTGCTTGAAATCCTTGGGTTCGTAGCGGACTACCTGATACAGAAGGTCGCCGTTTTCGTCGGGGTAACTATAGGTCTCTGTGATCTTCCGCTCAGAGCTTGACGGTTTGTCAACGTAAATGCTGTATCGAGCGGCAAGCTGCCTGACTGCATCCTGAAAACCGATTCCTGCGGCCTTCTGGACGATGTTTATGGCGTCGTATGCCTTGGGCTTACCTTTCGCTGCACAGCCCCCGTGACAGTAGGCGGCTTCTTTGCGAATGCTCAGAGAAAGGGTTTTCTCGTCGTCGTGCCACGGACATAAGCTATTTCCGCTAGGCCGGAAATGATCGGGAAATTCGACCCGGAACAGTTCCCGGCAGTCCGCTATTTGCTTGACGTTCTTAATAATTTCATTTAACCTTGTTGCTGACATTTTCTTGTCCCTTCAAGTGTTAACCCGCTGTTTGCTTGGCTCAGCGGGTTTTCTTTTTTGTTAAGGAGGGATCGGCTCGGAGCGATTCGGCTCCGTCAGCGCAGTTTGGCGCATGGCACGCTCATAAGTTTCCACGTCTTCAACTGTGAATCTCACAATGGGTCGAGTGCCTCGGCACCCAGCAATGTCAATCCAAGGGAGCTTTCCAGCTTGCCGCAAGCGGTCTATGGTCCGGGTCGTGACGCCCCAGCGTTTTGCTAAACCTGTTCGACTAAAATGAGTCTGGATGGTCATCTGAGTGATCTCCTTTGGAGTCGAATTAAGTTGAGACCACTCTAGTCAATTGAATTAATGAGATAAATTACAAAGATGGGACTTTTTGGTGTGAAATTCTTTCGCCAGGAAAATAGACGATTCTGGCGAGTATTCTCGAAAAGCAGGTGCGAAGTTTCAAGGGGTTCATTGGGCAGTTTTCGCGGGGCGCCCAGCCTTTCTTATGATCAGAGTGTCGGGAATGTCGTGCAGAGCATCACGTACAGTCTGGTCTCGGGTGCTGTATTGCCCCCATTTGTGCTCACGTATGCGTTTAAGAACTTCGTGCTCTGGTAGTTTCCCCTCATCGTCGGTCCACGTATACGCTAAGTCGTGCCATAGGCGAGATGCAAGTTGCATCCGCGTCATGCCAAGTGTCTCTTTCACTGGGCACAGTTTCCCTTTCTCATAAGCCTCTAGCAATTTTTCCTCGAACTCCTGAACGTCTGATAACTTGAATAAGTACTCATCGAGCACTTCCCCGGCCAAAAATCCGCCACCTTTTCGGGCAAGAACCTTCTCAGAAAGGGGCTGCGGCTGCTCGTCCTGAGAGAGTGAATAGATGGGCAACATCATTTTTTTAACTTCCGATTCCAGCCACGCCAGGTTCTTTTTGTTTTCCCATCGTTCTAGAAGTCCCTGCGGGGAAAGCCAATTCCTTGTCGACAGTAAATCATTGTAAAATTTCCGATACTGGTTGCGAAAGTTATCGACTTCTAGTTTATCAAATAAAGCATCCTTTAGGCCGTGAGCCTGGATATACTCCGAGGACACGAGCGACAACCCCGTGTTCTTATCCAAGCTCCACGCAGGAAGGCCCTTGTCGCGGACCAGTATCAGAGGTCTGTCGGACGTGATTTCCCAGATGTGCGCCAACTGCTCACGGGTAATCCACAATGATATGTCTTCCAGTGTCACACCGCAGATATCGGGCCGAAGTCTCTCAAAAAATGCCACTTCTTTTCGTCTGAACCACCAATTGATCTTTTTTTCTATGAGTACGCTCTCAATTGACTTTGGTTTAATAAATCCTGCCGCTAACCTGCCCCAACGGAGGGATGTGTATAATGGCCATTCCTTGCGCGCCTCAGAAAGTAGTTTGAAGTCGCCTCCCTCAGTGAAAACGTACATGGGCAATCCCGGAAGTACCGTCTCGCACCTGGAACTCTCCGAACAATTCAGGCGCTCCATTAAGTCTTTACCATTTTCCCATTCATCTCCACGACAATCCTTGAGATGATTGTAAAGATCTTTCTCTCCTGTGTGTAACGAAGCCGCGAAGGAACGCTCCCTCTCTTCATTTGGTTCGTGTCCATCTTGTCTTTGAGGTTCATTTTGCGCGTATTCATGTTCATATTCTCTTTGAAATTCTCGCTGTTTGATGAATAGCTGTACACATGTCTCGCAGCGAGCATCCTTCATGATTGGCCTCGAAGACAATCTTGCGATTATTAAAATCAGGTAGGTGTAGATTATCAAGCGGGGTCGTTTTTAAGTCAAGACGAGACGGTCATGGGCGAATAGGGTCAGGTGTTTGAATGAGTTAAGGGGGACACATCATCGTATCCTAAAAAAAGGGATTCGACACAAATGGCTCCGTGGACTATTTTGCAAATTGGGCTGGCTGATATTTTCGGGAAAATGTTGTGTAAAACCGTGAGTGATAGCGCCGCCCCGATTCCGATTGCCTGCCCCGACCCAGTGGGACTCCTTTTTTCTGGCGGCCCGGCTTCATGGCATGTTTTGACAGTGTATAAGCATTCTCAACCGTCATCCCTGGTCAAATACTTCGGGTTGAATTCCATGTATTCCCAAAGCAAGCGTTCAATCAATGGGCTCAGGCCGCCGCCCATCTTGGTTGACTCGGCCGGAGTCTGAGCTTTTGCAAGAGCGTCTTGAAGTAGCCGCGCGTTAATTCTGATTCCGGTATTTCGGCGTGTGCCTGGAAAGTTTGGCCGATATGCCGGTTCTGTGGTCTCCTTCCGTGTCATTGCTTCAGCTCCTCTCGCTTTCCACCACGAGACAATCTCCCTCAAGACGGCTACGGTCTCAGCATCAAGTTGTGGAATTTGTGAGACTTTATCAGGCACTTCAGGTCGTGGTATATCTGAGGTATCTTGTGTTGCAATGGCAACTGGCCGGGGTTCCTTGAACACGCTGTGTCTGTTGCAAAAAGTTCCTAGGTTCTTGCGCGTCCACTCCCCCCCCCGTAGATTCGTGATTCGTCGCCTGTTAAGCTCCTCGGACAACTCCCGATAATTGCCTTTTAACCCCTTTTCTTCGGCAACCCGGCGAATGTTTTCGATAGTCTCGGGTGTGTTCCAATCCATCGTTGTCTCCTTCGTTCCCAGTGTCGGGCTCCTCTTTGGCTGCTTCCTTGTTCAACATATCCACGAGTGCTTCGCGGCGTTCCGGCGATTGCGATCGTAAAATTTCCTCCAAGCGATCCATGCGCGGATCCTCTGACAAGGGGACTCGCGATCTTTTCTTTCTCGTTTTGTTCGGCATTACGCGGCCCTCCGCAAAATGGACTGCACTTGTCCATGTGTCCATGTCCCGCCCTTCTTGGCCTGGTATCCTCTCAGGTTCAATTCCGCTGCTATCTCCCTGAGACTGTAATTATCCATCTTCATACGGTGAATAAGGTCAAGGGCCTGTTGCTCTTCAGAGCATTCTATAAGGCTCTTGCCGTCATCGGCCAGCTTCCAGCCGTAAGGTATTTCACCGATCCTTTTCCCTTCGGCCCGACGCACCTTGCGGCCTTCAGAGCACCTTTCCTTGATTAAATTCCGCTCAAGCTCCGCCGCGCCTGCCATGACAGTTATGAAAAACTTGCCGGTCGGGGTCGATGTGTCGATGGTCTGGCCGCCCAGGTTCAAGATGTGCAGGCTTATGCTTTTCTTTTCCCAGGCTTCCACATTGATGAGACAATCGCTTGCGCTTCTAAAGCCCCTGTCCAGTTTGCAGACTATGATTGAATCCGCCTGTCCGGTCATCAACGCAGCGACCACCTTGCCGCCGGCGGGCCGGTCGGCCAACGGTTTGCCACCACTGACAGCAGCAT
>JBKQRG010000279.1:0-3443 GCA_052144015.1 Desulfomonilaceae bacterium | reverse complement strand
CCAAACGGCCATCTTTTTCGATGGGGCCACCTGGTTGCCGGAAGAGGGAAGGAAGGCGTTCAGGCAATGGCTTGACATAAACAAGAAAGCTTGTGAAGGTTTAAAGAGTGCCGTAGACAGCGGCTATTCCAACCTGGAAAAGTTTTTCTCATCATAGGCTGACTCACTTCTGAAAAGATTTAAGAATTTGTGTGGCGCGAAGCCTTGCGTAGCCGCTACACAAATTCGGTTTGAACTCAGCCTTGGTAGGGGTTGGAATTATAACGTGCAAGAGCTCGGCGCCGGGGTCAATCGGGCTTTCTTTGATTGGTGGCAAGGGTCGTGAGGTGCCGAGAAAATTGTGAGGTGCTCTTTTTTATGATGCTGAAAGCGGTTGTTTGATCTGTTGCTCCGATGACCGGTTGGCCGTGGGCGCAGGATGCCGTTGACGGTAAGGGAGTGTTTTCCGCTGAAGTGGGGAACCAGTGTGCTGGGGTCACTCTTCTTTTCACGGGGGTCCTCTCGTGAAGGCGCGCCTAATGGTTTTGATCAGCCTTAGCTGAGTTCCGCATTGTGTGCAAAGGATGGCGTCAGGGTGTTGATCGCCAGAGGTTTTTTTCGATTCAGACGGCCTCAAGATGGATTCCAAGCTGGAGTTTGTCGTCAAAACTTTCTGAAGGAGCCTGAATGTTTTTCGGTTTGAGGGACTGAGGAGACCGTAATACCGTACTTTATGAAAGCTATCCGGCAGGACATGCTGGAGGAATCTTCGGATGAACTCCATGGCATCGAGCGTCATGCGGCGGGAGATTCCGGTATCGGACACCCTGTAGTGAAACGTGACCGACGATTCCCCCACATCTTCAATACGATTGTTGGAAAGGGCTACCCGGTAGACATAGGGAGCGAGATATCTTAGCGCCGCCTCTCCCGTGCCGACCGGCTTGGAATGGACAACCCATGCTTTTGCCCAAACTTTTTCATCGACTGAGTCAAAAAGACCGAGCTCTATAAGCCCATCCCGGAATTTGGCTTTAAAAATAGTGGAAAGCGCCTTCACGGGGACGAAGAACTTTTTCCCCGAAGGGAGCCAACGGTTGTCCGAGGAGAGACCTCCACCAGGGATTATGTAATGGACATGGGGGTGATAGGAAAGATCGCGTCCCCATGTATGGAGAACACCGACCACGGCGATGCGCCCCCCCACAAACCTTTGGTCCAAAGCCAGTTTTTTCAGTGCTTCGGCTGAAGCTCTGAAGAGCAAATCATAGACGGCGTTCTGATTGGCCCGGGCTAGCGTTCGAAGCCCCTCGGGAAGAGTGAAGGTTATAAGGAAGTAGGTTTCAGGAAGCAGCAGGTCAAGCTGCTTTTCGAGCCAGAGATCGGTGCTCTCGTTGCCGCATTTCGGACAGTGCCGGTTTTTGCAGGAATGGTAGCTGTAGCGGATCTCCCCGCACTGATCACAAAGATATACATGTCCGCCCATGGACTCTGTGCGACAGTTCTCGATATCCTCCATGGCCTTTAGATGCGAAGGGAGCATGCGATCTGCAAATTTGCTTCGGTACTGCGGGCCATGGCGGCGAAAGATGTCCGCCAGTTCCGGCATGGAACCTTCCCTATCGATCAGAGATCATTCATGAGTTCGTTGATGGACTTGAAGGCCGTTTCCCTGGTCTTGGCCGTGAGATGAGCATAGATGGAGGTGGTGACGGGGGACCTGTGGCCGAGGTACTCCTGGATAAGCCTGAGGTTGACCCCGGCCTCCAGGAGATGAGTGGCGTAGGAGTGCCTCAGCGTATGAACACAGGCATTCTTATTGAGTTTGCTCTTCTTTAATGCATTTTTGAAAACTAACAATACACCGGACCTTGATGCAGGTCCTACGGCAGTTGCCGTAAGCTTTTTGTCTCTTCTTTGGCGCGCGGGAAAGATCCATGTCGGATTGCGATGAGTTTTCCAGTGTTCGCGCAGTAACAGAAGGGTTCTGTCTGGCAGGGGAACATACCGATCCTTGTTCCCTTTACCTCCACGTACGTGTATGAGACCTCTGAGGCTATCGATGTCACAAACCTGAAGATGTGTTCCTTCCTGCAGTCTCAGGCCGCAGGAATAGATCACGATGAAAAACACTCGATATCGAAGTGAACGCACATTGGCGAGGATGCGGTGCACCTCGTCGGGACTTAGGATCACCGGCAGTTTCTTCTCTCGCTTGGCCCTAACGAACTTGAGAATGGCCAAGTCCCGTTTGAGCGTCTTCTCATAGAAGAATTTGATGCCGCATAGAGCGACAGTGCTGGTGCTTCGTGACCACTTCTTGACGTTCATGAGGTAGAGGAAGTAATCACGTAGTTCCTCTTCAGTAATCTTGTCGGGGGATTTTTCGTAATGCTCGGCCAGTAGCCGCACGGCGCGAACATACATGACCTGCGTTCCAGGGCTTAATCCTCGCAATTGAAGGTCTTCGATCATTCGTTTTCTAAGGTGAGTCATGGTATATCTCCTTTCAGGGAAAGAGAATCTAAAAAGAACACTCCATCCTAATTGAGAGTTACCATGAACGATTTTGCAGTTAATTCAATGACAAAGGTCTGATGGGCAAGGAAAGGACTGCCGAAGGCTTAGTTCAATAGAAGTTTTCGATCTGCCTTATAATGCGATCACCCTCTGCCTGCACTGTTTCTATCTTGATTTTGTCATAATACCTTTCGCCCCTCTCGATCAGCTCCTGTTTAATGACCCTCCACTCGATTCTTCTCCCAAGCCCCAAATATTTCAGGTAGGCATGTTCAATGGACACATAATCATTCGGCACTTGATACTCGAGCACCACAGGATTGTCCAGCGAGTTGCCCCGGCCGCCCGAGATGGGGAGATCAACTCCGAAATCCCTTAACAACATGTGTCTGATTATCAACCCCTCTATCATCCGCTCACTCATTAAACAGCTCCCTGATCTTCTTCAAGAGCCTCACAGATCGATTTGAAATGTTCCAGGTAATGCTGCGCCTTATCAGACTCGTTTCTCATCGAGCATCGCAGCGAAGGTCCCGGCGAAAGTGTAAACGTCCCCCGGCCAACGGGCCGATAGATAATTGCCATCGCGAACCACGAAAGCCGGGGCAGAGTCACTGGGAGAGTCACGACGTGTACCGCTGGTCTGAGCACGGAAGTGCGAACTGCCAGCGGGGACATCGAGGAAGTCAGATTCCTTTGCGAGGGACCGAGTCACCTCCTGTTGAACGGACATGTAGCCAGCCGGTTGCCCCGGTTTTTCGAGGTAGGTGCGATAGTAGTTTGAATCCCAGAACCGGCCAATGCGACCGGCAATCATTGCGGAACGCTCAAATGCCCAGGTAAGTGCAGTGGTCCGGCGACCGTAGAGAACGGAGCGGCCAGTGGCCGGATCGATTGTGCGCGCAGCGAGCAGAACACCGTGGCAGATTGCGGCAACCGGCTTT
>JBKQRG010000278.1:0-3613 GCA_052144015.1 Desulfomonilaceae bacterium | reverse complement strand
ATGCCTATAACCGGCTGAGCCAGAGTCTTTGCGGAAGATACGTCACCTGAGCCTGAAGACTTTCCGGTTGAACCTATGACGCTCAGCGACATCCAAGATGGCAAGAATGTAGCATATTGCCGGATACTATCACATTCTGGGCACTCCTTTGGGCACTTTTGTTTTGCGAAATCGGGTATTCTTGTTCAAATTTGTGTCCCAAACGCGACCACTCTGAATGACCAGAAATCCAGGGAGCAAGCGCTTGAGCCACATTTATGATTAATAAGAATAGCATAGATAGACGCCCTCTCACGGCGGAGACAGGGGTTCGAAACCCCTTGGGACTGCCAAAGATAACTGGACTGATATCACAAGCAACGCTAATCAAAAACCGTGCTAAATCCCTGGACGGCTCAAAACCACAATAAAAAAGAAGAATGTCACTTTTTCACGGTGGAAGACCTTCAGGGAAAGGTTGCCGAGTTGGTAGCTTGGTAATAGAATAAACGGAAAGGTGTCGATCAGGGGTTGTACTATGAATTGGCGAGATCGTATAACTGTAAACCCGTCGATCTGTCATGGAAAGGCGTGTATCAAAGGCACTCGGATCATGGCGTCCGTGATCTTGGATAATCTCGCCGCGGGGATAACCCATGAAGAGATTTTCAAGAGTTATCCGTCTATCACCGCGGAAGATATTCAGGCTGCAATCGCATATGCTGCGGAATTGGCCCGTGAAAGAGTTGTGTCTCTGTCCGCAGGAAGCGCTGGATGAAATTCAAGATCGACGAAAATCTTCCCTTGGAGTTCGCACAGGCGCTACAGTCCGTGGGGCATGACGCCGTTACCGTAGTGCAAGAAGGGTTGAGTGGTGTCCCAGATCCCGAAGTCATGTCCGTTTGTCATTCCGAAGATAGGGTCATACTGACGTTGGATGTTGATTTTGCCGATATCCGAGCATATCCGCCTGAAGATACACCCGGAATCGTCGTCTTCCGGGTCCGATCCCAGGACAAACGACATCTCCTGTCCTGTCTCCGCAGACTAATTCCGTTTATCGAAAAGGAGTCCCTCGAGGGCAACCTGTGGATCGTGGAGGAAGACCGAATACGAATCCACAGTGACTAGTCCCCGCAGGAGATCTCTCCATTTTGGCAGAAAACGGTAGAGGAAAGGGAACAGGGGAGGAAGAAGCGGAAGGAGGGGACATTCTACTTTTTTGCCTCGGTTCGAGGGCGGGGTCGCAGCGTGAATTCCAGGCCCATGCGGCGCGCGGTTTTCTTCTGCCAGTCGTGCACAGGGCTCTTGGATAAGTTCGATGAACCGCTGGTGGTCGTCATCCTCGTGAAACACATCCTGCCGCGCATTGCCGCGGTTCAAAACGTGGTAGCAAATCCCTCCGATGGAAGCTCGTGCGGTTCTCGGCATACCATCATGTTACCATAAAAGCCGGTCGGGAAGCCAGCAAACAGTAACAAAAAGAAGAATGTCCCCGTTCCTTCCCGAAATCCTGCCAATGCTCACCTATCCGCTTCAGAACAGAGTTTTGTTACCTGCAACACCTGTTACCAAAGTCGATCCTTCCGATAACGACGCATTCCAGGGCACAGCCGGAAAGATTGTGCTTGACCGGAGAGAAAGCGGTGAGGTACGCTCGAAAACAGAACAAAACAGTCTTTTTCATCAACGTGACGACGGTTTTGTATCTATCAGGTCTTGTGGGAGGAGATACGGGGGCCTTTGCAGGACCAAGAGTACCTCCTTGAATCGCTCAATGGCCCCAAGACACCCGAAAAAGCAGGACCGACGCATAATTGCAGTTTACTGGCCGTGAAAGGTGAAGCCATCATGAGGATAAAGAGATACGCGGGCATTGCTGTTTTCATTGTTGCCCTCTTGGCGACCGCTATTGTTTGGGCGCAAGACCTCCCGAGGGCTCGGCCGGAATCGGTCGGAATGTCAACGCAGCGGCTCGGTCGCATCACTGAGGTCTTAAAAGAGGAGGTCACTCAAGACAGTTTTCCCGGCGCTGTAGTGTTGGTGGCGAGAAAAGGTAAGCTTGTGTACTCGGATGCGATCGGGTTCCTGGACAAGAACGCGAACGTGCCAATGTCAAAAGACGCGATCTTTCGCATCTATTCTATGACCAAGCCCCTGGTTTCAGTGGCGGCAATGATGCTGGTCGAGGACGGCAAGATTCAATTGACTGATCCGGTTTCAAAGTTCTTGCCAGGCTTTGACAAACTGCAAGTCAGCGTACCATCGGCGGGTGGCAGCTCGTCCACGGTGGTGCCGCAGGGGCGGCAGATGACGGTACAGGACCTGCTGCGCCACACTTCGGGACTGACCTATGGCGAGATCACGAAAAACCAGCCGGTAAAGGAGGCTTATGCCAAGGCAGGGGTGTACCTTCCCGGCGTGCGTGATTATGATGCGAGAGGCGTCACGCCCAGTGAAGAAGTCTTGGGCATAGCTGAGGCGCCTCTTGCGAACCAGCCGGGCACGGTATGGGAATACGGTTTGTCCACCGACATACTGGGCCGCGTCGTCGAAACGGCTTCTGGCAAGCGCTTGGGGGACTTTCTTAATGAGCGCTTGTTCAAGCCACTCAAAATGGTGGACACGGGCTTTTGGGTGTCAAAGCCAAACTTGAAGCGGCTCGCGCAAGCCTTGCCGAAGGATCGCACTACCGGCGCACCGAACCTTTTGATTGATGTGAGCG
Source organism: Desulfomonilaceae bacterium (assembly GCA_052144015.1). Lineage (GTDB taxonomy): Bacteria > Desulfobacterota > Desulfomonilia > Desulfomonilales > Desulfomonilaceae > DATJPW01. Next base: position 909 of record JBKQRG010000278.1, on the reverse strand, counting down.
AACAACCGAAAAACGATTCCGGTGGCGCGGGCGGCGTCTCTACGGCTTCTGATTACTTACGCTTTGGCCAAATGCTTCTGAATGGTGGCAAGTTGGACAATGTGCGTGTCATGAGCCGCACTACGATCGCGCTCATGACAGCGGATCAATTGAGTACACGCATCAACCAACCACTACAGCCTGGCGAGCTACTGCTCGGAACGCTCGGCTACACGTTCGGTTTGGGCTTCCTGGTCCGGCAGGGACCAGGGATAGCAGGTGTGCCGGGGTCCGCTGGAGAGTTCATGTGGGCAGGGGCCGCGGGCACCTTTTTTTGGGTCGATCCGAAAGAAGAGCTTGTCGGCATCTACATGACGCAAGCGCCGAGCCCCATTCGTGCCTACTACCGCAAGCTTTTCAAGCAGCTCGTGTACCAGGCGATCACCGACTAGTCGAAGGGGTCTCGCCGGGTCGTGCGTGTGTCAGGAGTCTACGGGGAGGGCTCCGGAGCCAAAACTTATCTTGCTGTACTCACAACCTGGGTCATCCAAACTACACCAGAAAGCCATCTCCCAATTCAAGGAGGAGAACGTGCTATACCTTAACTTAACAAGTGGAACATAGTTCGGGGACAGTTTACACTATGGGGTTATGCAACCAGCGCTACAAAGCGCGCACTTGATCTAAAGAAAACTTTTCGGAGGAGGATTCAATGAAATATCGAATACTGATTGCAGCTGCGGCATCCATGGCTTTTGCCATGGTCTTTGTTCTGTCCGCTTTCTGCCAGGAGCTGAAGCCTATTCAACTACCCGATCCCAAACTGGACTCAAGTAAATCCCTGGCGCAGGCACTCAAAGATAGGAAAACCAGTCGGGAATACAGCGGTGACAAACTTCCCGAACAGACGCTCTCAAACCTGCTTTGGGC
>JBKQRG010000277.1:0-8946 GCA_052144015.1 Desulfomonilaceae bacterium | reverse complement strand
ATATCCTCTTCGTTTACCTTGTATCATGCCTATGGAAGGGGAACACCGTTTCAGTTCATAGAGTAGCCTGCAGCCCCCCTATGGGGGGCTAAAGCAAAGCCACGTGCTCTGCACGTGGATCTTTACGAGCGATTGCTGAGGGTTATGAGGGTAGTGGTTCAGATGTTTTCTGGTTGAAAAAGCCACCTAGCCGCTTGGTTGGAGCCGCCAGCTCGCAACCTGGATCGTTCACGACCCTCCAGGAGGACCTCTCACTCTTCAAGGAGGAAAACATACCATACCTCTAACTTAACAAGTGGTACATCAACTGGGAGCAGGCCAATTTGGCAGGACGTACCGAACGGATTACAAAAAAATTAATGATCTAAGGAAAGGACATTTGGATGCCTATCTCTATTAAACTCGCTGACAAAACTCTCTTCAAGCAGCAATCCTGCATCGATGGGATCTGGGGCTACGCAGATGATGGAACCGGCTTCCCCGTAACCAACCCGGCGGATGGTACCACGTTAGGACAAGTACCAAACATGGGATCCGCTGAAGTGCGCCGCGCCGTCCAGGCAGCATACGACGCATGGCCAGCGTGGCGTGATCGGACAGCGAAAGAAAGAGCCGTAATGCTTCGGCGTTGGTATGAGTTGATGATGGCGAACCAGGAAGATTTAGCGGTGATCCTCACTTCAGAGATGGGCAAGCCTCTCAGTGAGTCAAGAGGCGAAATCGCTTTCGCTGCGTCATTTCTTGAATGGTTTGCAGAAGAGGGGAAACGCGCCTATGGCGATGTTATTCCGACGCACCGGCCGGACAACCGAATTGTCGTAATCAAGCAACCTGTCGGGGTTTGCGCAGCGATCACCCCATGGAATTTTCCAAGCGCGATGCCCACCCGAAAGGTCGCGCCGGCACTGGCGGCGGGCTGTACAGTGGTATTGAAACCTGCGGGACAGACGCCGTATTCGGCCCTGGCTGTTGTAGAGTTGGCCCACAGGGCAGGGCTTCCCAAAGGAGTGCTCAACATCGTCACGGGGAATTCGTCGACTATCGGCCGAGAACTCACCGAGAATCCGCTCGTGCGGAAGGTCGCTTTTACCGGGTCCACCGAAGTCGGAAAGCTGCTTATGCGACAGTGTGCGGGAACCGTGAAAAAGATATCCCTTGAGTTGGGAGGTCATGCGCCGTTCATCGTGTTCGAAGACTCGGACATAGATGCAGCGGTCGAGGGGGCTATGGTCGCAAAGTATCGTATGTCGGGGCAAACATGCATAGCCGCCAACCGAATTCTGGTTCAGGACAGTGTCTATGACGCATTTGTTGACAAATTCGTTGCCGCCACAAATGCCCTCAATGTCGGCAACGGGCTGGATCCGAACGTCAATATAGGGCCGCTCATTGATCACGCTGCTGTGGAGAAACTGGAAGAGCAGATCCGTGACGGAGTCGGAAAGGGAGCGATAGTCAGGTTGGGAGGAAAGCGCCACAAACTTGGACAGACATTTTTTGAGCCGACCGTACTAACTGAGGTGACCACGGACATGCTCTGCGCGAGAGAAGAAACGTTCGGCCCCGTCGCGCCGATCATGCGCTTCAGCTCCGAGGAGCAAGCCATTTCAATCGCTAACGACACGGACTATGGCCTCGCCGGTTACCTATGCAGCCGTGACCTGGCCCGAGTGATTCGGGTAACCGAAGCATTGGAGTATGGGATAATCGGTGTCAACACTGGGCTCATTTCCACTGAAACTGCTCCTTTCGGAGGATTCAAGCAATCCGGCATCGGACGGGAAGGCTCAAAGTACGGCATACAAGATTACTTGGAGATAAAGTACGTGTGTATCGGCAACGTTCGCTGACAAGAGTAGAATTCCTGGATGCGACCCTCTGAAAGACTGCCACGCGAACAAACTGCCGGCAGCCCTGCATTCGGCTTGCTGGGCAAAGGAAGGGCCAAAATGTGCTATAGGGAGCTGCAGCAAGAATATGCCAAACGCGCCCCACCTGTCCGGACACCTGGGGCATCGTAAACGGGCATTCGCGGCCCGACGACTGAGCGAACGACTACTGCCAAGATTGGGTAGGAGCGTGAACGGGGTAGATTCTTCTTGATTGTCACCCTCCGAAAAGCACGCTGGAATATGCAGGCTTGAGTACCTTGGCGTGAATAGGCGCCCAGTCGACACTACTTTGAACTCGCAGGCATGGGCCGGCGGACACGAATTGCTATGAGGGAGGAAAGACTCATGAAGCTCAGCACCCGAAATAGATAGTAGGAACTCCCGAATCGCTTGTGGATGTCCGATTGAACATCGGCTGTCCCCTCCTGTCGAGGATTACTCCTGCCGCGAAGGCTGATCTCAAACTCAGTTCAGGCCAACAAGTGTTCGCTCTTGTGAAGAGCGTGGCAATTTCTCGTGGAAATGCAAACGGCCTAGCTGCGAAAGAGTGAGTTCGTTACCACGAAGGTGGCGCAGGCTCTACCGTAGTCTCAATTGACCATATCATCGGTTATAAGTGGCGAGAATGGCTTCGAGAACGGCCCCGCCCAGCGCACGAGCCTTGTCGGAAATCGTGTCACAATAGTCTCCAGCCCCGCGGGGGTCAATGTCTCCGATCTTTAGACCGACGGCGACCGGAGAGTTTGGCCTGATAAGACCGCGCACGATTCCGTCGATCTGCGCTTTAACCTCGGCATTGCCAACCCGGCCGATCACGTCTCCCTTGCGTACCGCGCTCCCAATGTGTTTTTCAGCTATGAAACAGCCGTCGCAAGGGGAGCGCAGGACCCGCGCCTTGGTGTACCCACCAATGTTGCCCGGGATTCCAGTGTTGACCTCTGCCGTTCCCTTGCTAATCAGACGGCCAAGGTTATGCCCGCGATTGGTTTCCACTATTGCGTGACAGTCCTTTCCGGCAACGAAACCAGGGCCCAGGGCAATGACTAGGGAAGCGTCCGCGATGGAGGTGCCGAGGTTTCGCTTGGCCAATATGGCGTCTACGAGAACATCCGGTTTGAACTCACGGATGCTCTCCCACTTCGGGTCCACTCGGACTGCAATCTTTCCAGCCTCCCATGCCTCGATGACTTCGTACTCTTCGGAAACCTTGACCGCTTCGATCCCTTCCACCGCCATCGTATCATCATGGATAGCTTCGCAGAACGAAACTCGCCTCCTGACCGCCAGAGGGGAGGCGGTTTCAAGCATCACAATGTTCCTAAAGTTGGCGCGAAAGAGCCGCGATGCCACTCCCGTGCCCATCTCTCCGGCTCCCTTGATCAGAACCACTAGATGGTTGAGACGATTCTTCTTCATTTCGCCTCGGTCCAATAACAAATGAAAGGACTCTGGTTCAATATTCTTATACATTCTTTGACGGGGATCGCCTCCATTTTCATACCCGGCTGACCTCGATTCGACTGTTATTTCGGGTTTTGAAATATTTGGAGTCCTGTCTTGATGTTCCCGAATTGTGAGGGCTAATGGGTTCTAAGACAAGACTCTTTTAACTTGACACAAACGATGGCCGAATGCTAGCTATTATTCACATCATGAATAATCATGGTTCTAGTAGCGGTGGTCACCAAGAAGAAGCAAACCTTGTGGGGTCTCTCGTGCTAGGCGTCCTTTCGCCCGGATTAGCTCGGACCACGGAGTGCAGAAAACTCTTCTCCGCATGGGTGAGTTCATCGGTCCGCAATGTCTTCGGATGAGGATTTGCTTTTTGGCTCTTTGGTTTTGACGGGTGCCACGTTGGTTTTGAGTCCCGCAGAGGGGGGGCGTGGGCTGGCAAAGGCCGCCGGGTCCGTGCGGCCTTTGCCCTTTTGCGGCGATACTTGACGGTGCAATGCGGGAGAGTCCCGTGGTGAGCATGTTCAGAATCAGTGTCATGGTTTAGAAGGGGTAGAAAATCATTAATAGGTCTGGCGCAGCCGAGAATTGTCTCACTCTTGTGTCGTGACTATGGATGCTCAAGGATACAGGGATCACGGTCGGAGACAAAATCAGCGTCCTATGGTGATTCTCAAAAGTTCCGTCGCAATGAAGTGGCACTGCCGGCTTGCCGGCAGTAGCTCCCATAGGTGAATTCGTAATTTCTTTGGAGAACAGTTATATGTCGCGACCTAAGATGTTGTGTCCTTTTTCAAAGCAGTTGTGCAGGGAGTGTCCCATATACAGGGGGCGGCATCTGAACATCTGCTCCGCGCCCAAGGATGTCTGCGGTAGCGGGGGTTCGCGTAAGACGGCCGGTTGCAGGTTGGGAAGCAGGGCGGACGATTTTGAGGAATGGAAGGCATTGAAACAGCCCGGGATACCGGGTAGCCCGAAGTTGTTGGCCAACATTGAGGACTATGTCGAGTAGTGAGAAGAATCCGGTGAGGAATGAAACAAGTTCCGAGGGCCCCCCCGGTGAAGAGGACAGCGGCTCGCAATCGGCAGCTCTCTATCGATCAGCCCGGAGCTCCTGCTGATGGATGAACCTTTGGCTTCTCTGGATGATAAGCGCAAGAGTGAAGTGCTCCCTTTCATTGCGCGCTTGCCAAAAGAATTCGGGGTGCCGATTCTGTATGTAACCCACATTTTCCCTGAAATTCAGGTCCTCGCCGATCAGGTAGCCCTGGTTGAGAATGGTTCCAGAGCACTTTTGGAAAATCCGAAAACCTTCGTGAATAAAATTCAGCAGTTGACGGATTCGCTCGAACCATGCGGAAACGACGAATTCTGTCTTTGACCGTGCCACAACTGTTACTTTCCGGGCCGGTTACCAATATACAGGCAGGGGCGACTCGCCGGTTGTACCCACAAAGATTCTGACTTGCGCGGATTACACGAACGGGTTTTCAACCCGTTGTTACAAATAAGATCTGCCGAAAGATCAATATGTTATGAGATTTAAAATGACGTCACGCCCAAGTCACGCCCAAAACAGTGGTCCCCAGATGTGGCAAAAAATCCCGGTGCAAATCTGGTGCAAATTGCTGTGCGGTATCAGTGCCCCCGATTATCAGCAGTATTTTTCATTTAGCGAAAAATGTGCCAAAATGGTCACATGGAAAGCTTGGCTCGAAAAACCCCTGTGATTTCAATCCAACTCAATCCGTTTCAGTCCGTTTCGATTCATTTCAGTCCGGAAAAATGTTACCTCGGTGTTACCTGAAGAAATGGCTGTAAGTGATCACCAGTCTGCCCGGGATGCTAGCAATTCTTCGTGTGGTTGTTCACAAGGGTATTAATGGGAATTATGTGGTAGGCGGGAGAGGATTTGAACCTCCGCCCCCTGCCGTGTGAAGGCAAACTCAAGCTAAATAATATCGACGTCTTGGCAAAAAACCCCAATGATTTCAATCCCACTCAGTACCGTTCAGTTCATTTCAGGACATTTCAGGTCTCAAAAGTGTGAACAAATTGTCAACAAGATTTCAGGATGAAAGGCAGGGGGTGATTTGACTTCGGGGACTGCGCTAATTTGAACTTTTGTGATATGAATTATGGAAGAAGAGCCCTTCATGGCGGAACTCGTGTCAGGCAAACCGCCTTATTCCCAACGATTTCCTTGTCGTCAGAAGAATTAATTTCACAAAACCTTTGTTGAAGCATTTGACTTGAATATGTCATGAATCGATCCTGCGTTCCGCCTCGCACCAGGAAGGAACACCGTGGGGTAGCTGGACGGTTGACAGACCTCAACTCTTAATGACGAGGTCCTCGTGGTCACTTAGGTATTTCTCTATATTCTTGATCGAGCCTTCTCTCGTCATGTGGTCAGTGTCAGTCGGACTGAGAGTATCTTTCCTAAAATCCAGAGTACCTGTCCTAAACTGCTCCGTTCCGGGCACTTTTGGCGCTGGATATATTGCCATTAGTGCATAGCCTTTCCCGGATTCGTCTTCACGTCCTGGGCCATTCAGACACCAGCCTGAAGTGCTGGAAATCTTAGTCGCCATACGGGACACAAATCCAGCTAGTATAACCTCTTTCACTTCTTTATTCGGCAGTTCGTAGTGAGCCGTTTCAAGAACCTTCAACTCAATGATGCCTCCTCCGGCTTCAAAGTTGAAAAGTGACATGTTCAAAACGTAATCTGTTCCACGTTTTCGCACTACAGCCCAATAGTGTTCAGGAAATACAAAGGCATAGAGTGCCCAGCTATTCGCCGTGCTTGGTGTGCAGAGTCGGAAATAGGCGTCGTCGGCCTCGAAAACGACAGCGTCATCTGATTCGCTCAGTTGATCGAAATCCTCCAAACCCCACGCTTGCACACTCCAGCTTGGGCCGGACCTAATTGGAGTACTGAGGGGATGAGTCATAAGCCCTACTCCCTTGGGCTCTTTGGTGATGGGGTCACGGCCCGAGATAATTTTGCCTCCAACCTCGCCTGAGAATTGGGCGAACCCGTCGCCGTGATAAGAGAGCTTCACACGATCTTCTGCCGTGAAGCTTATGCATTCAGAGTGCGAAACAGAACACATAATGCCACCCGGCATATTGTAGTCGACGGGTACTCTCATGACCACACCACTGCGAGCACAGTGATATGGCATCAGGACCTGGAAGCCCTTCCCCTTTCCGGGGTATGACTTGACCTTTGTCAGCTTTCGTGGTGGCTCTCCCGCCGCCTTGATCGCTATGGTCTTGCCTTTGTTCTTCGCCATCTGAGACTCCTGCTGTGGCTACTCAACACAGTTGGATTTTCTGACGTTTTTCCAGCCGACTTGCCCTGCCCCCAGACCATGTACCACTTGTTAAGTTAGAGGCATAGTACGTTTTCCTCCTTGAAGAGGGATAGGTTGTCCTGGAGGGCCATGAACGATCCTGTTGCTTAAGGAGTTGGTAGGACGATAGCTCAATGAGCTGTGCGGATCTTTGGCGCCTCGTCTGCCAGCCAAACCGATATCTCATTTGCAAAAGCCTCCAACTAGCAGGCCTGACCTCCATCTCCGGTTCGGCTGAACAGTTTATTGCCATTCTGTCTTGGTTATTTTGTAGTAAAGCTTTAGGAGTAGGCTTACGGATTTGCATAGCACCAACTCCAGAACCAAAGTGCCCAGAACCGAGTACAATACTCCCACACATCCCAACGAACGGCATAGAGGCCAACATAGAAAAAAACCAATGAACACCGCGAGTATTAACAGATTCCGATACGCGCTGACATAAGCCCATTGGTGATCTCGATACGCCAGCACATGACGCGGTACTTTAGTCCAGAATCTGGCCACTTCCTCCGGGCTGGGCTCGGACTCTTTGCATACCAAGAATCCGTCCTTTTCCTTCTCGTCGGAGGAGGGCTCTTGGCATAACCAAGAGTCAAGAAACCATCCACCCACGGCCAAGCCAACTGCATCCACTACCAAGCCCACGAGGTAGGCCACCAATACTGCGCCGGCGATCGCGGTGGCGCTGCCTTTGCTAACAATGAGTGTTAAACTTTGGCGAAGACAGCTTGTCCCGAATACATCCAGCAAAACAATCACGAGAAAAATCGCTGCGAAACCGCTAAGAAGCTCACAGAAAATCTCTGCAACGTTGAATCCTTTCATTTACCTTCTCCTAATATTCAGTCAGACACATTTGGAAGAAGTCTCTTACCAGAACTGGCCCAAGTTTTTGATAGATCTGAATGTTAACAGGCACCTGCAACCGGGTTGCAGTAAGCTGGAAGTCCGCTGCTGTACGATCATAGATCGTGCTCCAACTATCTGGAATGGTGGCAGGGATGGGGAAGGAAGGATGACAACATTTCAGGATGTCCCGTGCCATAGGCAAGCAGATCTTACTGCATTCTCGTTTTGCAATGTCAGCGACATTCTCGAACAGTACCTTTCTCCATCCCCTGAAGTGGTCTCGGATGTAGGAAGGAGCCCGGTACGCTAAGTCCGACTGCATAACAAATATGTAGCATGCGCCATCCCTAATCTCTCCTAAGGCAAAGGCTATAGATGGAAACCCACCCGAGACGTAGTGGTTAGTCTTACATTGCCGCAGATAACGCTTTATGCGGAACGGGTAGAATAGGGTCTCCTCTGGCATCATCGCTATTCTTAAATTCACATCTTTACGAAGGCGATAGCCAGCTAGTTTGATGGACTTGTGTACGGAATATGAGAACCCACGACACCCAAGCGCTGAGAAATCTTGCCTGAACTGCACGCTTTCTTGAAAATCTTGGCGGAGCTCCTGCATGTTAATTCGTTTCGCTCTTCCCCCCGCATAGGATTTTATGACATCGAACAAAAAGCGACTGGGCTTTCTACCCATTTGCAGATTCACAATCAATTCGCTCTTTAAACGAAAGCCATTGCCCCAAGGCTCCATTTTGTAGAATGCTTCTATTGAGTCTCCATAGCTAACATAGTTGACTCTGGTTGATTGCATATATTGTATTTATTTAATGCTGCAATTGTGTGATAAGCCTACCCAGCAGCACAATAGAAAAGCAAACCTCGCCTGTCAATGAATTTCATGGCACGGTGTGAGATGTAGGAATATGCGATTCGATCTAGGCTGAAGAACCTTATGAAGTTGATCGATTTTCCCCCTCTTTGGCTCACCTGCTCGCCGAAATTTTGACCAGTTTTTGGGAGTCAGGTCAATTTATCAGAGTCCGTATTACGTGAACCTATTCGTTTCATACATGGTAATCAATGACACTACACCGCTCCGGCAGTTTGCTGTTAAGTTATTTCGGGCGTTGTATATCCATGCCAGACTTATCTGGTTCCTTATGCGCTTAATGGTCTAAGCGTGGCGATGTGGCGGCCTGTAATACAACCCGTTGTTACAAATAAGATCTGACGAAAGATCAATATGTTATGAGATTTAAAAGTAACTTCTCAAAAAGTCCGGGTAAGACTCGGGAACAATCGGTGAACGTGTCATGACGTTCCAATGGACAGGGGTGTACGTCAAGTTCGGGTTTGGCCAGGCAATTCGTTCACCCGCAATACGGAGG
>JBKQRG010000276.1:0-6014 GCA_052144015.1 Desulfomonilaceae bacterium | reverse complement strand
AGGTCGCTATTTTTCGCCGTGACCGTCAGAACGTCGGACGCGACCGCTGTAGCCGTAATGGTGTCGGTGTCGCCTGCACCGCCATTGGGATTGAAGAACTCCGTCCATCCCGTGCAACGGTCGGTGGTGGAAGCGGAGAGTTGCTGTGAAGATACGGCTGACGTGTTCATGGTGCGGCCGGTGAACCCGAAGGCGTACTGCCAGGGACTGGTATCGATGGCGCTTGTCCCACAAATCTGGATCGTGCCCGTCGAAGGATTGTTGTAGTAATTGTTGTCGAATTGGGGTTCGTAGAGCCTGACCACGGTGCCGCCAAAGGAGCCGAGTCCGATTTTGGCCGTGGACAACGGCGTCAAGGTTGCGGTGTCGGTCTCTAAAAGAACGCCCCCGCGAACGCCGTCATTGGAGCTGACAGCGAAAGTCGTGCCGTTGGTGATATCGACGATCGGAGCCCCAAAGACCCCTTGCCCCGTGAAGCCGGGCGGACCGACCACGAGCGAGGAAGCCGTTCCCGATGAGGTGTCGATCTTGTAGAGCTGTCCGTTCCCGCTTCCGACCAAGAGTTGGCCAAGGATCGAGTCGAGCACCGGAGCGGTGAGACGGAAGCCGCTGCTGACAGTAACCGGCCAGGGTGGACCTGATTCCCCAAGCGTTCCGTTGAATACACCGGTAAGTTGGTGGACCGTACCGTCGTCCAGACCCACGTAGACGATATCCCGGAAGTAATCGATCCACGGCGACGACGTGGTGTCGTTGACGCTCGCAGACAAGGTCAAGCTAGTCATGGAGGGGGCGGCGGCGGCGGTGGGCGTACCCTGGCCAGGGGACCAAGTCAATACATGGAAAATAGCGTGGGCGGGGGTTGCAGGAACGCTTTCCACGAAGGCGATCTGGGTTCCGTCCAAGGAAAGAATCGGAGAAGTGCTGATCCTGCCGCCGGTGACGGTGGTGATGTCATAGGCAAACAGCACGTTCGGGGTCATGCCACTGCAATAACCTGTGCCCGTGCTGTTGACATAGAGATTGTTGAAGGCGACAAGATTGGCAGCGCCGCCAACGACGCCTGGTCTTACCAGCCCAAACACGACGTAGTCGTTGGTGCAATCGGGCGGAGCGCTGGCATCGAAGGAGAATTTGGCCGGATACATGTTCGGGGCAAGGCGGCCCGGCATCCGAGGGTTCCAATCGCGCGCAAGGCCCGGCTCCTTTATAGGAAGCGGGGGAGACGTTTTAATGCGCAAGGCATCCCGCTTCGGAGCCTGCCAGCGTTGCATCGCCTGATACAAAACGCGCGGTTCCCGGGAAATCAGATCCGGGTGCTGCGCGAGCGCATCGCGGCTGAACACGATGTGGCGCTGGGACCAGTCTTGCGGAACTCCGATGTGCTTGGGAGCAGGCGCGTCCTGAGCGCATATGATCGTCGCGAGAGCGAAGAACACCACGCACCACAATGCGACGGTGCGACAAGAACGGTCTAGCTTCACAGCTACCTCCGATTACTCCGGAATTTCCTTTTTGACCTCGAAAACGACACCATAGTACACCTGTCTCGTTAGTTCGCGACACCGTAAAACGATTTTTTATCGGGAGCACTCCCTACGGTCTTCATCCGCAGCAGCACAGCCCAAAGCTGCCCCATTTGTGGCCTACTTTTGCAACACCTCTCCCTTACCCCAGCCAGTTTATGGACGAATTCCAATGCTGACTGGACCGCGATCCACCTATCCCGTCGGTATCCAGCGCACCATTTGTGACATTCGGATTTCGCAAGTGAAATCCCATGGTGAACTCGAGGGCCGAGTTATCTCATGCGGTCTTGCCGGCACTACCTATTCCCGCCTCATTCTCGTTCAACAATGCGCGGACCTTGTGCGCCAATTCAATTGGAAGAAATGGCTTTTCTAGGTAGCCAGCGGCTTCCGGGAGGTGCGCTGTCTGGCCGATTGTGTCTTCCGCGTAGCCCGAGATGAACAAGAACGGCATTTCTGGCCACAGCAAGATCGCCTTTTCCCTCAACTCCAGTCCGCTCAGCTTAGGCATCATGATATCGCTGACCACGAGGTCAATCTCGCCGGGATTGCTCTCCAAAATCCGGATCGCCTCGGTGCCGTCCTCCGCCACAAGTACGGTGTAGCCATGTTTCTCCAGAGACTTGGACATCAATATGCGCAGAGCTGTTTCGTCCTCGGCAACCAGAACTGTTTCGGTGCCAGAGAGGGTCTCCGGTTGCATCGGTGGCGCCTCAACTTCCACGTTTACCTCCGGTTCGGCTATTGCCGTCGGAGGCAGGTAAATGCGGAACTTGGTGCCCTCTCCCAAGGCGCTCTCTACGGTGATGTTCCCCCCGCTCTGCCGCACGATGCCGTAAACCGTCGACAGCCCCAGTCCCGTCCCTCTGCCCTCCTGTTTAGTGGTAAAGAAGGGCTCGAAGATCCGGGCCTGGGTTTGTTTATCTATGCCAGAGCCGTTGTCGCTCACCGCCAGCATCACGTAGCGTCCGGGCCGAACCTCGAGATGGTGATCGGCGTATTCCTCATCCAGTTCCACGTTGGCCGTTTCAATCACCACCTTGCCACCCTGCGGCATGGCGTCGCGAGCATTCACCACCAGGTTGATGAGGATTTGCTGAATCTGTGCGGGGTCAACTTTGACCGGTTGCAGCGTCGGATCCAGCACCGGAACTATGTCGACATTCTCGGGGATGACGCGGCGCAAGAGCTTGTGTGTCTCCCTCACCACAGAATTGATGTCCAGAACTCTTGGCTCAAGTACCTGCCGCCGGCTGAGGGCCAACAATTGGCGCGTCAGTGAGGCAGCTTTCTGCGTAGCTGCGTTGATCTCAGCCACGTTCCGGCGCAGACCTTCCGTTGCACTGGTTTCTTCCAGCAACAAATCGCTGTATCCCAGGATGATCGCAAGATAGTTGTTGAACTCGTGGGCCATCCCGCCAGCCAACTGCCCGATTGCTTCGATCTTCAGCACCTGACGCAACTGCTCTTCAAGCGCCCGCCGTTCAGTAACGTCTTCGGCGATCACCTCGAACCCTTCCGCCCTCTGGTGCTCTGAGCCCAGGAACCGGCCACTCAGCCGTACAGTAATCAGCTGCTGATTCCGCCGCCTCCACTCCACTTCTTCTTCAATCTCCCCTGTCACCTTCCACTTGCGTGTTAGACGCAGCCCTTCTTCCGGTTTGGTGAAAACATCCTGAAACAGGTTCAGTCTCAAAACCTCTTCCGCCGAACTGTAGCCCAGCATCTTCACAAAAGCAGGGTTCACGTCCAGGAAGCAACCCTCCGCAGTGCTCCGGTAGATGCCGTGGACCGCGCCTTCGAAGACCGACCGATGGTGAGTTTCGGATATCTTCAGGGCCGCTTGGGCCGCTACGCGCTCGGTGATGTCACGGATATTGCGCTGAACCAGCTGGATTCCATTCACCGCGTAGACATTGCTGACAAACTCTACGCTAATTCGCCGCTTGTCTTTGGTTTCAAGTGGCAGATCGTCGTAGTGGATAAATCCCTTCGTTCGGAGCTCGGCAAAGGTGACCTGAGAGGCGGGAGAATCCTTAAACGGGCCGATTTCCCAAAGTCTCTTCCCCACGAACTCACTGTGCGTATAGCCCAACATTTCAATCAACAATGGGTTTACGTCGACGATCTCCGCAGTCTTGAAATCGAGAATCAATATTCCATCTCTGGAGGTTTCAAAGAGACGCCGGTAGCGAGTTTCGGAGTCTTCCAGCTCCTGTCGCATTTGATTGTGCGCCGCCTCGGCGAACTTCTGCTGCGAGATGTCTATCAGTGTGCCTTCGATCATGACCGGCGCCCCGTCCTGCCCCAGCACTGACTCGGCGTTCTCCAGCACCCATACCGAAGTGCCGTCCTTGCGACGCAGCCGCGAAGGGCAATTGGTCACAGAGCCGACACTCCGGCATTGTTCCAGGAAATCTTGCCGTTCGCTGGGGGATAAGTAGAACTCCGAGGCATGGCAGGCTAACACCTCCTCCCTCGACGCATAGCCCATGATCCGCATAAACGCCGGATTGCAGTCGAGCACTTGGCCGTCCACGGTAGCACGGTAAAATCCCGCCACGCTAGACTCGAAGAACCGCCGGTAACGCTCATGCCCATCCGTCGCGTGGTTCGATGCCAAGCCGCACTGGTCTTCCAGATGGGCCATCACCTGCCGCGCCAACATCCGCAGCATTTGCCTCTGTCTTTCCGCCAAAGCGCGTGGGGCATAATCCATCACACTCAGTGCTCCCAACGCGTACCCCTCGGGTGTCACCAGGGGCGCTCCGGCATAAAAACGGATTCCCGCCCTTGTGGCCAGCTGACTCCTGGCGAAACGTTTGTCTGTCAGGGCATCGGAAACGATGAGCACATCGTCTTGCACGATGGCGTGGGTGTCGAAGGAAACTTCTCGTGGGATCTCGCTCACATCCCACCCGATTCTTGACTTGAACCATTCTCGTTTGGCGTCGATGAGGCCAACCAGCCCGGTGGGAGTACCACAGACATAGGTTGCAAAACGGGCAAGGTCGTCAAAACGCTCTTCGGGAGGGGTATCTAGGATCTGATGACTCCAGAGTGCTCCCAGCCTGCTAGCTTCGTTTTCGGGCAGAGGCAACTGCATATAACATCACAAAATACCGAGTTACTTATAACTAAGCCCCTACTTTTACTTACGATAACATTGTTGCGGGCTGGCCGCTATTAATTTCTGCGATACCCTCATACTTCGTGACAAATTGTTTTACAGTGTCTGAAATTTAGACACAAGCATTGACTCGGGCTGGTGCTATTGATTTTTGAGCTGCACTCATACTTCGTGACGGATTGTGTTACAGTGTCTGAAATTTAGACACAATCCGGCCGGGAGCGCAAATCTTCTGTAACACTCGCCGCTCTCCTGCATCTCTGGCGCTTCAAGCGCGTCGATAACTTGGGAGCGTATCCCATCCCGCCGGAAACCGGCCTTCTCATTGCATTTGTTACCGACAGCTATCTGGAATCGAAGCGAGTTTAGGCGTAAACTGACCGTGAAAATAGGAGCATTCATGGGAACTACTGGCAGTGACTTTTCGTTGTTAGTCATTTCCTTAGTTGCGTTTATTTCGACGTTTGCCTACTCCCAAAATATAGCCGAACTCAAGATTCAGGCTGATAAGGGTGGCGTAAAGGCACAGGCGGCCCTTGGTGAGGCGTATCACTTTGGTAAAGGAGTGCCAAAGGATGACAGCGAAGCTGTGCGCTGGTGGCAGAAGGCCGCCGAACAAGGCGATGTGCTGTCTCAAGTCAATCTTGGACTGGCTTATATCTCTGGCACAGGAGTCCCCAAGAACTATGTCGCAGCCGCCCGCTGGTATGGTAAAGCTGCCGAACAGGGTAACGCGGGAGCTCAGTACAACCTTGGGCTGCTTTATCACATAGGTGTGGGTGTCCCAAAGGATGACGCCGAAGCCGTGCGCTGGTGGCGGAAGGCCGCGGAGCAAGACCTTACATTGGCTCAAGGCAATCTCGGAACGGCGTATCACTTCGGAACGGGTGTTTCGAAAGATGACGCCGAAAGTGTGCGCTGGTATACCAGGGCTGCCGAGCAAGGCGACGCAGCTTCCCAGCTCAGCCTCGGAATGGCTTACGTGTACGGCAGGGGAATCGCCAAGGACGAGGCCGAGGGCGTCAAGTGGCTCCGCAAATCCGCCGATCAGGGCAATGCGGGCGGCCAGTTTTGGCTTGGATCTGCGTATTACTCTGGTATAGGCGTCGCAAAGGATTATGCCGAAGCTGTGCGATGGTATCGCAAGGCTGCCGACCGGGGCTACGCAGCGGCTCAGTACGACCTCGGACAAGCGTACAACTCTGGTATAGGCGTCGCAAAGGATTACGCCGAAGCTGTGCGATGGTATCGCAAGGCTGCTGATCAAGGCACTGCACACGCCCAATACAACCTTGGACTGGCTTATCAGTCTGGTGCAGGCGTAAGAAAGGATGATGTCGAAGCTTATTTCTGGA
>JBKQRG010000275.1:0-11648 GCA_052144015.1 Desulfomonilaceae bacterium | reverse complement strand
CCATACTACGCAACATAGTCTCAAAGAAGGAGGCAGGACATGCTGCCGTGTCCGCGAAGTGACGAACGCCTCTACCCAGTCCCTAAATTTGATTTGGGCAGAGACGATATCGTAGATTTCGTCCACGAACTCAGAGGCTTCCACGAACAGTTCGCCGAATGCTTTCAACGAAGCGAATCCAGGGAGCATTTCTACGACTACATGGCTGGGCAATTTAGCGAGCTGGAACGCAAATCCATTGAACCCATAGCACTAGCTCTGAAAGACGGCAATGTAAGGTCATTGCAGCGTTTTGTCAGCGATGCGCCGTGGGACGATGACAAGATGATGTCCAAGTATCGTAGTTTGGTTAATGATGATCTCGGCAGCCCAGATGGAGCGCTGATCTTCGACGAAAGCGGTTTTGTCAAGAAAGGCCAAAACTCAGTCGGTGTCGCTCGCCAATACTGTGGGACAATCGGAAAAGTCGACAATTGCCAGGTAGGGGTCTTTGCCGGATATGTGTCTGAAGACGGATACGCCCTGGTCGACAAGCGACTGTTCATCCCTAAGAAATGGTTCGGGGACGACTATCTTGAACGACGAAAAAAGTGCAAGCTGCCTGCTGAAACTGTTTTCCACTCCAAGCCCGAACTGGCGGCAGAAATGCTCACTGCCCTCAGTGAAGAAGATGTTCTACCTTTCAAGTATGTGCTTGCCGACTCGCTATACGGGGCCAGCCCGGAGTTTATCGCAGCAGTTGAGGCACTGCCCGGCAAAACCTACTTCGTATCGGTTCCCAAAGATACCCAATGCTGGTTGAAGCGACCGATGACCATTACCAAAGAGTACCGCTGGGGTGGAAAGGAACGCAGAAAGAAAGTTTTGGCTGCTCCTGACACCAAGCCCTTGACCGTGGAGGATGTAGCCAAAAACATGAACGACTACTTCTGGTATCGCCGGAAGGTGTCGGAAGGGACCAAGGGGCCAATCGTCTATGAGTTCACCCGGCGCCGGGTCATCCTGTCGGCTGCCGGGCTTCCGAAGAAAACCCTTTGGTTGCTGATCCGTAGAACATTAGGCGACGATCCACAATACAGCTATTTCATCAGCAACGCCATGAGCAGTACAAGGCTAAATACGCTTGTATGGCTCAGTGGTCTGAGATGGGCAATAGAACAGTGTTTTCAGGAAACCAAGACAGAACTGGGCATGGACCACTACGAGGTGCGTAAGTTTCCAGGATGGCACCACCACATCATAACCTGCATGTTGGCTCATTTCTTCCTCTGGCACCTGAAAATCAGGATGGGGGAAAAAAGCACCGTCCATTACTCTGTCGCAGCTTAGGGTATTGCTAAAACTTATCTTGCCAATGAAGCAGCACACACTCGAAACGCTGATCGAACAGGTAATCTGGATACAGAACCGAAACCATCGGGCCTACCTGTCGCATAGAAAAAGGTGCATGCTTGAAGTCTTGGATGTGCCATAAGTCACGTTGTAGGGGTATGTCGTGGGATATTCAATTAACGTGCTTTCTCTGGCCGGACTTGCACTCTCCATCGGGATGATCGTGGATGATGCCATTGTTGTTCTGGAAAACATCTTCCGGCATCGATACGAAGAAGGTAAGAGCATCGTCAGGGCATGCGTTGACGGCACACGTGAAGTAGGTATGGCGGTGCTGATGAGTACTCTGACTACTGCCGCGGTTTTCATGCCTGTTCTGATGCTCACCGGCGAGGTAGGTACTCTCTTCGGTCCGGTTGCCTTCATCATTTCGGCTGCGATCTTCTTATCTCTCTTTGACGCGTTTACTGTAGTCCCTATGCTCGCATCCCGCTGGATGAAACAGACTGGCGAGCCAAAGGGTGTGTTGAAAAGGCTGCTGTCTCCTCTCGACTATCTGGACAAAGTCGGTGGAAGGGTCTCCGATTGGTTGATATTAACACTGCGTTATTTCCTTGGTCAGGGGCGGCGAAAAGCAGCCTTGGTCATCTCTGTGCTTGCCCTGTTCGGTTTGTCATATTGGGCATTGCCTGGTATGGGATATCTTCCTACTGGAGGTACGAACCTCATAAAAGTACAGATAGAAGCGGCCGACGGAACCAGTCTGGACGAGAATAGCAGATTGATGCAGATCCTCGAGGATCGCTGGAAAAAAATTCCGGGAGTGCAGACCATTATCGCTATTCCCAACCGGCAAGTGTCTCGAAACGTCATTTTCATCGTTTGCGAGCGGGAGGAAGACAGCGGTGTTCCGATTGAAAAGATTGCTGGTGAAGCATACGAGACTTCTCGTGATCTGCCGTTCAAGTCCGTAAGGCCTATTCAGTTTCCTCTGTTCGGAAATATCGATACCAGATCAAACATTGTCGATCTCCGGGTCATGGGTGATAGCTACAAGGTGATAGAACCACTAGTCAAACAGATCATGGACAATGGAAAGGATCTTAAAGGAATTGCTTTTCGATATACGGATCTTGCTTTGCTTAAACCAGAGATCCAGATTCGGGTAGATGCCGAACGAGCGGCAAGTTTCGGATTTCAGGCTAAAGATGTCGCCGATGCAGTGGAAGCAGCTGGAGGAGGCCAACAGACAACAAACCAATACAACGTTGCGGGCCGATATTTTTACGTCATGGTAATGGGCCGGGAAAGTGAAATAAAGACCATAAGCGATGTTGGGCGCATAGTCCTGACTTCACCTCTTGATTCGAACATACAGGTTCCATTGACTAGCGTCGCTTCGGTTGAGACTGTGTTCGGACCTCTTCAGATCGATCACTATAATTCAAAACGAGCGGCTGATATCCAGTTTACCATACAGGACCGGCCGCTCTCGGACGTGTACGGCGATGTCATGTCCCGCATAAAATCGAGCGTTCCTTTGCCCATTGGATATGACATAGTGCCGTTCGGAGCTGTCAATAATCTGCAGACACTTGTGCAGGCAATCGGTTTTGTCTTTCCACTGGCAGTTGTAGTGGTTTACCTCCTGCTGGTTATGCAGTTCCAGTCATTCATTAGACCTCTGGCTATTATTCTGAGCGTGCCGCTTTCCATTATAGGAGCGAATGTTCTTGTGAACGTCACGGGTGTCCATTTCGACTCCTTCACAATGCTAGGCTACATTATGATGGTGGGACTTGTAGTAAAAAATGCCATCATACTGATTACGTATACCGTTCAGCTGACAGACGAAGGCCTCGACAGAGACGAGGCGCTTGTACTTGCAAGTAAACGCAGAATGCGCCCGATCTTCATGACAGCCATCGCAATGGTACTAGGGATGCTTCCGTTGGCTCTTAGGCACGGTGCAGGAGCTGAGATCTATAATGGTCTGGCGATGGCGGTGGTCGGAGGGCTTTCAGTAGCAACTCTCTTCACATTGGTGTTCATCCCCGTCGTCTACACCATCCTTGAAGACGTGAAGGCACGTTTTTGGAAAGTTCAGCCAATCACGTTTGATGAGGTAGAAGGGGAAATGGAGCAGAAAACGACTTGATTTCAAGAGAAAGTTGGATCAGACTAGAACATCTCGTTGATGGGCCGGAATCGGCGGTTCCCGGTCTTGATCCAATGAGCTTGACCAAATAGAGGAATCTTCCATGATCATGCGACGCTTCATAATCCTGATTTCTATGCTGTTCTTACTCGTTGGTTGCGGTTCGAAGCGAGAGGCCCTGCCGCCGCCGCCCATAAAGGTCGGAGTTGTCACGGCTGATGAAGGAGAGCTGAAACAAACCCTCGAGATGTCGGGAAACCTGCGTTTCATCGCAAACACAACAGTCTCATCAGAGGTATCAGCCCAAATCCTGTCGATAGATGTACGTGACGGTCAACCGTTGAAACAGGGGCAGACTCTATTGACGTTCGACGATTCCATGATTCGGGCCGCGGCCGATCAAGCCAGTGGAAATCTGCAGAAGGATCAAGCCACGCTGGTTTACAACAAGGCTGAGTGGGAAAAGAATGAGCCACTGTTTAAGAGTGGAGCAATAAGCCAATCCACTTACGATCAGAAGTTGTCTGCTTATCAGAATTCTATTGGTCAAGTGGAAGCGGACAAGGGGGCCCTTGCCAAAGCAAAAGAAGACCTGAAGCACACGATTGTGACTGCGCCCATAACGGGGGTACTTTCGAACCGTTTCGTGGAAAAAGGCGACTGGATATCAATGGGCGGAAAACTTTTCCAAATCAGTGATTACAAGACAATCTACGTGCAGACTTTTCTCAGCGACAAGGACGTTGCGAAGTTGAATATAACAAAAGTAATCCAGGAAGGACGTGGCGTAGAAGCGGAAGTTAAGGTGGACTCATTTCCTCAAAAAACATTCAAAGGCAATATCGGTTATATTCAGCCTGTCACAAATCAGAATCGGCTTTTTGAAGCACGCATTTATATTGACAACGAAGACATGCAGCTTTTCGAAGGTATGTACGCCCGAGCGGAGGTGGTGGTCAAAACCATTCCTGATGTTGTGAGGATACCAATAGAATCCTTATTAGAACAAGTCCACACCAATGAGATGAACGCTGTCGTGCTTGTAAATAAGCGCGAACAGGCTGAAATAACACGAATAAGAATAGGCGAAACCGACAGGCATTACGCTGTGGTATTAGATGGACTCAATCCGGGTGACAGGATTGTGGTCGAGGGCAAGGAAGTCGTCAACTCGGGTCAGCCGCTGGAAGTGGCCAAGATATCGACGAACCGGTCGCAGGCACGTGCTGATTCGGAAGATCCCAGCAAATAGCAGCTAATTACATTGCTTGGTGTCCTGTGGACAACAAATACCCGTATTCGCTGGAGCCTTCTAGCTTCGGGCTGCCGGTGAATCTCTTAAGCAAGAGCGCCTGAGGCGAAATCGGAGCGCATCACCACACTCGACCGTCGCGCGCCCTGGAGCAGCTTATCAAGAGTGCCGCCTGGAGTGATTTCACAGTGCTCTTAATTCCGCAGGATGTGTGCGGGCGAGGCCCACGGAATTCTAACATCATTCCGACCTGCCCGTCCTGGTCTCTTTCGTCGCTCTTAGATTCAATCACTCCAGGATGACAAATTGCCGACCTCCTAGGTCGAGTTGCACAAAAAGCGAACCGTCAGGAGCAGACCGCACTTCGCTAGTGTCTGATCGCCCATAGAGGAATCTCATCTTGTGTCCTGCTCTATGGATGGATGAATCTACGATGACACAATCTTTCCGAGCTTGATCCGATAAATTGTAGGCAACAAGCACCTCACGACCGTAGAGTATTCGAGAGAAGGCTAGGGTATAATCCTGTCCATAGGGAAAACCAAAATGAATGCCGTCCCCGGAAATCTGCCTAAAATACATGCGACCGAATCGGAGCGCTTCGTTTGAGCGCATGACACTGGCAATCTCGGCGATTCCCTTATAAATACCGCAGTCTCTGTTCAAGAGATTTTCTCCTGGACGATCTTTGTCAAACATGGCTTCGCGCATTTGAACGTCCCCACCTTGACCTTCAAAACCCTGTTCAGTCCCATAATAGATGCATGGTGTCCCCAAAGCGCACAACAGATAGCCGATTGTAGCAATGACTTGGTCGTCTGGCGCACCATTCGCGATGCGTCCACTAGGTTGCCAGAATGAGTCGTGGTTATCTGCAAATGTAATGAGGTAACGACCGATCTCTCCTCGGTTCAGTGCTCGATCACGTTGGGCCTCCAGACGGTCGAAAAGGGTTTGTGGTTGATGAAACCCTTTGGTAACCCAGGGAAGATCCCCTGCGAGACGGAAATCAAGAACGGAATCGAGACCGAAGAACACCGTCTTGTTTCCATCTTTTCGGGAAGTATTTTGCCCAATATAACGGTCCAGAATTTCATCTGACGAACTGGCGACTTCGCCAAAGAGGAAGAATCCTCGTTTACCCAGTGAATAGGCGTACTCACGAATATTCGAACAAAAACGTGCGCTTGCCAGCTCACCTATGTGCTTGACTGCATCCACCCTGAACCCATCAACATCCGCTTCTCGGATCCAATAACAATGCGCTTTGATCAGGATGTTGATAAGTTCTGATCCTGCTTCGTCGTCATCATTTGCATAATCCTTGAGCGTAACGATGTCTCCGTGCTGGTTCTCAGGGTAGGCGTCCCACCCATTCTGGCTACTAATCTCTCCGCGGCGATGATAGAGATCTTCCCGGCGCAACTCCTCAGGAATTGGACGGTCAGTCCGTCTCCAATAACCGAAAGGAAACTGCTCGTCGTTTGAATAGTAGTAGCGATACCCTTTGGGATAAGCCCAATTGTCTCCAGAGTGATTGATTACTACGTCGAGAATAATTCGGAGAGGCGGATTACGTTGATGAGCGGCCTCAACTAGATCGATCAAATCCTGTTTTGATCCGAAGTGGGGGTCCACGTTCAAATAGTTGTTGATGTTGTAACCATGATAGGCTCCGGCATTGTTCTCGAAAATCGGTGAAAGCCAAATCGCGGTGCAACCTAGACCGGCTATGTAGTCCAGGTTTTGTGTGATTCCTTTGATCTTGCCACCATAGAAATCATCTGGTGCAGCCACGCCTCTAGACCGCTCAGTTCGAGGAGTGGATTTTCTCAAAGAATCGTCGTGAAACCGATCGATCAAGAGAAAATAGATGAATTCCTCCCGCCATTCCCGGAGAATGCTAAAATAGGTTCTTCCGGGGAGAGGTGTGAGATCGATGTCCCGAATGGATTTTATCAGCTTCTCGTCTGGCATGAGCGTTTCCTCCCACGCAAAATACGGACCTAGGGCAAATGAACAATTCTGACATCCCTCAGCTACAGTGAATAAGAGAATCTGTCACTTCATCTTCTCGACAGAATCTTCACTTTTCACCATGAAACTAGCCGCTTACGTCAAATTGGCAAGCCAAGCTGATTATCAATGGGCGTTTGCGCACGCACATCTCAGACCGGCAAAATAAAGTTGTCACCTATCGGCTAGCCTAGACCTCCGCTATGTCCCGAATATGCTCCTTGTTGGCCTAAATATCAGAGCCGAGTCCCAAACACGATCCACAAGAAATGTCATGTTTTAATTAGCCAGAAATTTTCACAACCTTTTGAGCAACATCAGCCATTGCTTTCTCAAATGGACCCTGAATTTGACGACGAACCTCCGTTTCAGCCACCCCATTGACCAAAGTGGGGGCGCTCAACATAAGCGAGACCTGATTGATAGGTGTTTGACCCCAGTGGGGATCTTCCCAATGGCCGTGAAAATAGTCAGTAATTCTAAGCAAGAATTCAAGACCTTCCTTGGTTAACATACTTTCCTCCTGTAGCAAGGTTTATAGGGTACGTTAGACGTACTGAATGATTTCCGTTGCCTCACAGAAACCCGTGCAGACAGACAGCCGCCTAAACTCCCAATGGGATTGACACTGCCAAACACGGCGCAACTTGTCAGGGCTACTCCATGTGAAACTCCGCTGCCCCCGATACTTTTGTGTCGCTTCCTAATCCTTGGAATGCTCTTGCACTTAGATGCACACGTTACTCCAATTCCCGTCATTCCCACCCTCCAATTCCGTGAATTTCTGCTCCTGCTCTTTGAGGGGGTCTTTCCGTGTTGGCCCAAGACCAAAATTCCTAAGACTGACAGCTGTGTCTATGACTCCTCTACAGACCCCAACCAGGTACAAGGATGGTTTGGCAATCGGGGGCTTGCCCCTGTCTGCAACGATCTGACAACAGTCTCTAATCCTTACCTCCGGAGGCAGTGCGCACGTTATCAGGCCATCTCGCAGCGAGCATGAACAGGTAAGGGTCACGATCACCTGCTGATACTTGTTCCAGCTTTGGAGGCAATTTCGACTCGAACTGAGGGTGCTGCTTTAACAAGTCAATGACTTTGACCAACACGTCTGGATTTCGCTCTTTGAGGTCAGCATAAGCGATGGCAGCCGAGGTCATGTGTGCGGGCTTGTTCCACGCCTAGGCTATCGGTGTTGCCGCGAGAAAACAGATCCCAGTCAAAAAGGCGATTAGGACTCTCATGTTCGTACCCCCCAGTTTCAGAAAGTTTGTCGATCTATTCTGGAGTCCGCTCACTTCACGGTATTACCGATTCCAGGAACACGGCTTTGTCGTTTCCCTTCGTATAATCCCCTAAAATACTGTGGATAAGTAACGTTTATCGTATGAAACCGAAAACTAGAGTGCTTTCGAGACGAACCAGCTTGGAAATCAGCGTGTTGGCTGTTGAGTCCATTGCTCCCTCCTTGATCAAGAGGGTCATGCCGGTGTCATGTGAGGAATAGGTTTGTCAGCAACCTTGCAGTGTTGACAGGTTGGCCCCTTTATTCAGCATACTGAAGATTCTGCCATTTTGTCAACAACAATTATAACTCTGAAAAGACGACTTCGTAGAATCGTACCGATCATTTTTTGTGTCGTGGGGCCGATTTGTCATGGAATAGGGTAGGGGCGGCAGAACCGGCTAACACAAATTTAATCACTATCGTCTTCAAGACTACGATAGAATGGGACCGTGGCTGGTACCGGCGCGATCAATCCACTTCATTTTTGTGGGGGCAAACGTGAGAAAATCAAGGCTATGGATCTTCATTGCGTGCATGATCTGCTTTGGATCACTGTCTCAAGCTCAAAGCGTTCCGCAAATCCAAACTCAATCGGGAATAGTTCCCGTAACTCATGAAGGACTTCAAGCGGTATTGTGGATGCAGACATCGGCGGAGTACCGCGTACTCTGTAAAATGATGTTCAATCAAGCACGACAGGCCCTTGACGCCGCGCTCAAAGACAAAGACTGGACAGCTTGTTTGGAGCAGACCAAGGACTATTCTCGGTTGCCGCCCGCGATAATACTCGACATTGATGAAACGGTCCTTGACAACTCTCCGTTTCAAGGTGAGATAGCGAAAAAGGACACGGGCTACGATGAGGCCCTATGGGCGGAATGGGTCAAATTGCAGGAATGTGTGGCTATCCCTGGAGCCTTGGATTTCATAAAATACGCTCAATCAAAGGACGTGACAGTCTTCTTCATAACTAATCGGGATCACTGAGTGGAGGAACCGTCGCGCAAGAATCTGGCTCGACTCGGTATTAAGTTTCCCGAATCGGTTGATACTGTGCTTTCGCAAAAAGAAAAAGAAGGCTGGGACTCGGACAAATCTTCGCGTCGAACCGTAGTGGCATCGTCTTATCGTATTCTGCTGTTGCTCGGAGATGATTTGGCTGACTTCGTTTCTGTGGCAAATCAATCCCCCACGCAGCGAATTGAGATTGCTGAGCAAAACTCTGACAAGTGGGGGACGAAATGGTTTTTGTTGCCGAATCCTGTGTACGGCTCGTGGGACGGATCTCTTTACAGATTTAATTACAGCCTGACGCGTCCCGAAATACTGAAGATCAAATGGGATATTCTTAAAGGATTCAAGAAACCATGCCAGAGTCCCTGACGGGTCTTGTCAACGGTGATGAAGTCAGGAACAGGGGACGCTTGGACACGATTTGGCGGACCAGTAGAACTCAACGCGGAGTTGGATTACCTTGTCGACTTGGGTTGACACGCCTCACGGGACAAGCTGCTTGCTCCGTCTCTATAATGGCAAACCATATCTGACATAGGACTCATATAGTGCCCGGGTCATAACCCGAATGGGAAAACAATGGCACAGAGAATCAGAATCGAAGCCGGAGATGCCGTCAGGGACACCCGCGCAGGTATGACCGACTCCCAGTTAATGGAAAAATATGGGCTGTCTACCAAGGGGCTTCAAAACCTAGTATTGAAACTTCTTGAGGTCAAGGCGATAACCCTGGAAGAGATTGAAGAGCGGAGAGCGGCTTATCACGACGCAACCACCGCCCAACAAATCAACGGCACGGATCTGGTCAAAGACATCCGCTCGGGGATGACCGATTGTGAGCTGATGCAAAAATACGGTTTGTCTCCCGAAGAGCTCGGTTTCGCATTGCAAACATTAACAGACACGAAGGTCATAGACGCAGAGGAACTTTATGGCAGATCTTCGTCGGCTCACCCCGAGAACATGCGCGAACTGCCCAGAGACCATCTGGCTATGGCGATATATATCTACGAGGTTAATCGTCCTGAAATCAGCGGGATACTGACGAACGTAAGTGAAAAGGCGATTGCAGTAGCAGGCATGGCAGTCGGGATTGGTGACACCAAGACCTTCTTCATACCCGCTGAGGATTTCATCGAGGCTGATCCGATCATCTTTGAGGCTCGATGCCAATTGGCAGAAAAAGGTAGAGACACCGGAGAATGGATTGCAAGTTTTGAGATAACCGGGATCTCCGAAAAGTGTCTGGAAGACCTACGAAGACTCATCCAATCCCTTCCATTTCTTGAGTAGAGGAGAATCGGGAATCACCGAAGAGACGGGGGTAGGCAATCTGAGGCTGGATAGGAAATATCTTCTGTAATGTGGGCTAAGATGGCTCTGTTCAAGGTGAACACCGGCTGCCGGGATTAGGAGGTTTGCAGCCTTCGCCGGGAGTGGGAGGTACAAATTTAAGAACTGGAGACCAGTGTGTTCATCATTCCCCGGGAACGTGTGAAAAATCGGGACAACCATTTAGTGTTCTCAATAGAATCGCACAGGCCGTCATTGAAGAAATGTGTGGCATTCACCCAGTGTACGTCTTCACTTACAGAGGAAACCGCTTAACCGGAATGAACAACAGAGCATGGAGACAGGCTCGCGAAAAGGCTGGCTTGGAAGGAGTTAGAGTGCATGACCTTAAACATACTTATGGCCGTCGCCTCAGATCTGCCGGAGTTTCCTTTGAAGATCGCCAAGACCTCCTAGGACACAAATCGGGGCGAATTATCACTCACTACTCTCAAGCGGAATTGGAGCAGCTAATTGCCAGTTCTAACAAGGTCTGTGGTGAGGAGTCCCGCAAAAGTCCCGCACTGGTAATCTTGAAAAAACGTACTGCTTGTGTTAGGGTAGGACAAGTAGTCAAAACTACATCGGTTTCAAGTTTCTGCGCCCGTAGCTCAGTTGGATAGAGCGCCGGACTTCGAATCCGTAGGTCGCAGGTTCGAGCCCTGCCGGGCGTACCATAAAAAATCCAAAAAGGTCAGATAGTTAGCCAACGGCTACAAGGTGTCTTCTGCGCCTCAAAATGACCATTGTGTCAGTTTTGTGTCTTTCGTCTGGGCAAACCTTGTCGGCAGCCGCTATCAGACTCTCTAGTTCCGGCGCACTGTAATAGGTTGTGATCCTGTCGGACTTGTGGCCCAAAAGGTCCTGTCTGTCCTCGAACCCGACGCCCGCTGCACGGAGTCTACGGCCAAAGGTATGTTTCAAGTCGTGGACCCTCACATCAGGCAACCCAGCCCGCTTTCTGGCATTCTTCCAAACCGTGCCATAGATGCTGTAAAGTGGCATCCCTTTACGCGAAAACACATGGGTGGGATGTACGCCGCGCATCTCCTCAATTACCATCCTGGCAAATCGATTGAGAATCACAAGTCTATCAGTCCTATTCTTAACCCCCTTTTCCTCCTCTTCCCTGAAACGAGCAGGAATGATAAACACGGTTGTATCTAGCTGCGGTACTGGCTGTTCCCATTCCCATAACAAATTGCACACTTCCTGATCTCTACAACCGGTGTTCACCGTAAAAAGGGCTGCCTTGG
>JBKQRG010000274.1:0-7641 GCA_052144015.1 Desulfomonilaceae bacterium | reverse complement strand
TGATCGAGCATCTCTTGGTCTTGTTGCAATTCCTTAGTATTCTCTTGCAACGCCTGAGTCTCTTGCGATTGAGTGTTGGTGGCTTCCTGTGCCTGCTGAGCGTCGTCTTGCACCAGTTGGGCGTCCTCCTGGATGCGCTGTTGAGATATCTGAGTCTCTTGTTGATATATCGCCTTGGCGGCCACCAGGTTAAGCTCTCTTTCTTGTTGTTCAGCGGAAGGCGGATTCGCGTATCTAAACAACACCTCGCCGGAGTCGAGCGCATCTGCCTGATCCTGGTTCGAGGACATCGCCCTGCGGGCTCCTGCCACCACACCTGCGCCGAGCACCAACCCTACCAGCAACATCCACGGCCAGGCGCTCCCCGATCCTTGGTCGCCGGAACCGCTGTCGGGCGGGGCCACATACTCGCCTTCCGGTCCTGGACTCAGTCGCGCCTCGACTATCGGTTGAGTTCCCTCTGAAGAGGTATCGGATGGGATGGGGGCGCTCTGGGCCTGTTCCACCACGGATGGAGCTGTCCCTTCAACAGCGGGAGCCTTGGACAAGGAGGTTCCGGTGTCCAGGCCCTGGAATGCTTCGGTGAATGTTCCGGAAGTGACCGCCGCAATATCGCTAATGACAACCGCCGGACCGGTTGGTGGAGACCCAACGTCCTGATTGTTCCCAGCACTCACTGGGTCAATTTCAGCAGCGAGATCCGCGATAGAAGGAATTGTATCGGATGTAAGGTTGACTACCTGGCCTCCCCGAGCAGTACCATTGTTCGCGATTTGGGCTCCACCCGGCAAAGAGGCATCGCTTCCGGAAGGACCGGCATACGTATTGCCGTTATAGTACGTCACATAAGAGCTTTGCCCAGGCGTCTGGACAGTACCCGACTGTCCGCTGAAGAGACTGCTCGTCAAGTCCCCAACAGATGGAAAAGAAGAGGCCGGGGACGTGTTGACCAGGCCCGGGGTGAGATAGATATGGGTGTCACCGGCGTTAGAGGGGGTAGACGTGTTGCTATTTTGGGTCGGCGCTGGATTGGGAGGAGCCGGTGGGGGGGGCGCGGGAGGTTGCCACAAGTAGAAAGACACCGTTGAAGGGTCGGGAACCATCTGGCCTGTCCAAGAGACAAGGCGACCGATGCCGGTGGTCGGGCTCCAATTAAACACAGTCTGCCATTGAATCGGCTGGCTCGGATTGCCACCTGTGTACAGGGGCCCCGTGTACAGATTAATTTCATCACCCACTAGAGGTCGGTCATCCCCGGGATCAATTATGGAAAATAAATAAGTTCCCAGGTCGTCCGGATAAGTCGGTGGGTCGCCTATAAGATGGTGCGGTGGACGCCGGGTCTTCGGATAGACGGACGGTCTGGCGCCGCGGGACGCATGCTGCCACTGGACGGCCTGTCCAACAGTTGGTGCAGTTCCGCGATAGAGTCCGGCACCGGTGGGTCCCCGATCAGGTGATGAGGGGCAGAAGGTTTATTGGTACGCTGCGCAGGCTTGGTACCAATCCCCTGTGCACCTGTCGGCTGATTTACATTTATCGTGCTGATACTTGGATCAGTCTGGGTGCTTTTAACAGCTCTGCCAGGCGGCGGCCCCACCGGCGCCCTTGCACTGGGCCCTCTGCTACCGGCGTCCGATAAGCTAAAAGAAAGAAGGACGAGAAGAACTGATATGAAAAAATAGTGCCTCAGTTTTATATTCCACCCCCACCAGATAAGAGGCCAATCGAATTTCGCGTACTTCCAAAAATTGAACCTTGGAATGCGTAACTCGCACACTTAATTCATATGCTACATAGAATGAAACAAACTTTGAGTAACCTGACTTGGTGCCTGTTTGAGAGGTATCGAACAGTCTCCCATTGACTCATAACTGACACCCCTGCTCTTCACGCCCCGCTAACTTGCCACAGTGTACGAGATAATCCCGTATGGTGAAATGCCTGTCAAGACAAAAGAATGTTGCTCAGAAGATTTCGGTAGCAGCCAGCCTCACGTGATCCGGGCAGCGATACCGTCGCGGAGGGATCTGCTCATTAAAACCATCAAAGAAAGCAGTAACAAATCCATGACACCAGGCCCGATGAGCCTGACATCGAGGACACCCCGCAGGTCTCGGCCAAGGAAAATCTTGACCCTTCGCGACAATCTTCTTGATGGAAACGTAGAGAAAGACCATCATTGAAACATTCTTTCAAGGCATTATGGCCCGTACATGTTTCGGGCGATAGCTCTTTAAAGCCACCGCCCTCTTCATCTCGTCCATTTATTCTGATATTTTTTCTCTCCAGGTCAACCTAATCGGAAAAATTTATCCTTTTTCTGCCCATACAATATTAAAATCTACAGTGAGCCTCAATCTGTGTTCATTCTCGAAAACGCAACTGCAAGAATTAGGGGAGGGGGTGCCGTATGTTTCAATTGATGACCGGGGAAGCGATAATTGCTCTGACCACGAAATTGATATCAGCCAAGAAGCAGCAGGGCGCCTTCTCACTGGATCTCACTGTTAGTGAAATCAGGAAGATAGATCACGGAGGCGCATTGGATTTCGGGGGCAGCGAATTTCAAGAAGCCTCTACAACTTTGCTGAAAGCGGACAAGAAATCTGCTGAAGAACCTTACGGATGGTGGAAACTTGAACAAGGTCATTATTTAATTAAATTTAATGAGAAGTTTAATCTAAAGAATCGAGGACTTGTTCTTATTTTTCCTCATGAAAGGCTGTTAGCTGCTGGAGGATCGCATCCCTGTGTCACTGTTGAAGATCCCCATAATGAGATCCAGGTTCTTCTCATTGTTGGTATTGACGGGCTGGCAATTAAGGAGAACGCACGAGTATCAAAGGCCCTGGTGTTGGCTGCCGGCTCATAGTGCTTTAAGATTCTTTTCGTAGATGCCCAAGTCTTTTTTCGAGAAAAGAACAAATCTCGCCTCCTCGATTTCCGGGAACCTCTCGAGTTGACTCAGGCTAGTTTTTAGTGCGATTTTGGACGCCTCTTCAATCGGATAACCGTAAGCCCCCGTGCTAATGGAAGGAAACGCTATGGATTTGAGATTGTTCTTGTGCGCTAGCTCGAAACATTTAATGTAGCATTTTTCAAGAAGCTTGGGCTCGTCGGATTTTCCGCCCCGATAAATAGGACCAACAGTATGTATCACGTGTCGGGCTTTGAGATTATAGCCGGCTGTAATCTTCGCGTCGCCTGTGGGACAGCCCCCAAGTCCTCTGCATTCGGCCAACAATTCCGGCCCTGCGGCGCGGTGAATGGCTCCGTCAACTCCACCGCCGCCCAACAGCGAGTTATTCGCGGCATTCACTATGGCGTCCACATCCATAGTGGTAATGTCACCCTGGACCAGCTTAATCTTGTCTTTCATCTACACCCCCCTGTCATCGCTACTGCTTCAGATGAAAAGATGTTTCTATCTGAAGTGATTCTTCCGGAAATACCGCCTGATCCATTTCCGGAAAAACTATTCGTAGAACCTCGTCCATATGTTCTACGGGGATTATTTCCATCCCCTTCCTTATTCTCCCAGGCACCTCTCTGAGGTCCTTTTCGTTTTCTTTCGGAATCAAAACTCTCGAAATTAGTCCTCTCTTAGCAGCCAACAATTTTTCTTTGAGTCCCCCGATGGGCAGAACTCGTCCTCGTAATGTTATTTCGCCCGTCATAGCAACATCATTGGGGAATGGCTTTTTGGTGAGAGCGGAAATTATCGCGGCAGTTATTGTTATACCGGCTGATGGCCCATCTTTCGGAGTGGCGCCTTCGGGCACATGTATATGGGTATCAATTTTGTTGTAAAAATCTCCCTTCAGCCCCAAGCCCCACGCGCGGGACCTGACGTAGCTCATGGCGGCTTGTGCTGATTCCTGCATTACCTCACCAAGCTTTCCGGTTACAGTCAGTTTTCCGGAACCGGACATCAGGGCCACTTCTACTATGAGTAACTCACCGCCCACTTCGGTCCACGCCAGTCCCGTGGCTACTCCAATTTTCTCTTGCTCCTCTTTTACACCATGCCGGAATTTGGGAACGCCTAGGTACTTGCTGATATGTTTGTTGTCGATTTGCATGTCCTGCTGAACTTGGCCGCTCAGAACCAGACGGGCTACCTTTCGAAAAACTTTTGAGATTTGTCTCTCGAGGTTACGAACCCCAGCTTCCCGTGTATATCGGCGGATAATATGGAGGATCGCTTTCCTAGTAAGTTCAATGTGCACTTCGGCAAGTCCGTTGGCAGTCATTTGCTTAGGGATTAGAAAGCGTTCGGCTATCTTTAATTTTTCCAGCTCCGTGTAACCAGGCAGGCGTATTATTTCCATCCGGTCCTGAAGCGGCGCGGGAATACCGTGCAATGTATTTGCGGTGGTGATAAACATCACCTGAGATAGATCATAGTCTATATCCATGTAATGGTCGTTAAAAGTATGATTTTGCTCGGGATCTAGGACCTCCAGTAATGCCGCGGACGGATCACCCCGGAAATCCATACTCATTTTATCGACTTCATCTAACAGCATCACCGGGTTGATCGTTTGCACTTTTTTCATGCTCTGAATAATTTTACCCGGAAGAGCGCCTATATAGGTTCGCCGATGGCCCCTGATTTCCGCTTCATCTCGCACCCCGCCAAGAGAAATACGGACGAATTCCCTACCAGTGGCCCTGGAAACGGATTTCGCAAGTGAGGTCTTACCGACCCCAGGGGGTCCGACAAGGCAAAGGATAGGACCTTTGGTCTTGCCGACAAGTTTCTGAACCGCCAAATATTCTATAATACGAGTCTTAATTTCCTTAAGACCATAGTGGTCCTCATCCAATATCCGCTGAGCATCGGCAATATTCAGATCGGTTTCGGAAGCGTTTGTCCAGGGCAAAACTAGAAACCAATCGACATAATTTCGCACCACAGTTGCCTCGGCCGACATTGGAGACATCATTTTGAGTTTTCGTATCTCCTTGCGAACCTTGGCTGCTGGTTCAGGAGGAAGATTTTTCTTAGAGACCTGGTCTTCAAGTTCGGCAATTTCGCTCTTAAAATCGTCCTTTTCTCCCATTTCCTTTTGAATAGCGCGCATTTGCTCATTTAAATAGTACTCTTTTTGGCTCTTCTCCATCTGCTTCTTTACGCGCTCTCGAATCTTTCTTTCAATTTCCGCAATTTCTATTTCGCTTTGCATCAATTCCAGCAATCTCTCGATGCGGTCTTTAAGGGATGCCCGTTCGAGTAAATACTGTTTATCATCCATTTTAAGATTGAGTTGGCCGGCTATTGTATCCGTAAGGCGCGAAGGATCTGTCATACCACGAACGGAGGACACAAATTCCTGCGGGATTTTCTTATTATGGCTCAGATAGCTCTCGAATACCGCCTTTAAACCGCGCACAAGAGCTTGTATTTCTATTTCTCTTTCTTTCACTTCATCTTTGAGTTGGGCCACCTCAACCTCGAAAAACCGATCGTTTTCGAGGAATCGGTTAATCCGGCCGCGCTCGCGTCCTTCCACGAACACTTTGATTGTATTGTCAGGCAGTTTGAGCATCTGAATAATTTGCCCCACAGTTCCTGTGGTGAAGATCTCCTCTTGCTGCGGGGTTGTCTGCTGCGCATTTCTCTGTGATGCAAGAAAAATTGTCTTATCAAGCTTCATGGCGGCCTCGAGCGCCTTAACAGATCTGTCTCGACCAACAAATAGAGGCACAACCATATGCGGGAATACCACAATATCTCTTAAAGGAAGCAAAGGCAGAGAAACTGTTACATCGGAAGGAGCATCTTCCTTCTTCGTGAAGAACATCTCAAAATCCTCTCAAGCAATTGGGCGAGGGAATCCGGTCCTTCGCCGTAACCAAGGACCGTATTCCGATTCGCGAGTTTCGTGTTATTGGTGATTCCGGAGGAATTAATTCCCCAATAACGGGAGGAGTAACTTCCCGGATCAGGACGCTGATTCGGCCTCTTTTTCAAAGACGAGGATACAGGGGGCGTTTTCGTAAATGACTTCTTCATTCACGATGACTTCCTGGAGATTCTTGTATTCGGGCAATTCGTACATGATATCGAGCATGGACGCTTCTAGTATTGATCTTAGCCCTCTGGCTCCGGTTTTTCTCTGAAGCGCCTCGAAAGCTACCGCACGAAGTGCCTCATCTGTGAATCTCAATTTCACCCTCTCGAAACCGAATAGTTTTTTAAATTGCTTGACCAGGGCGTTTTTCGGTTCGAGCAATATACGAACAAGGGCATCCTCGTCCAGTTCATGGAGCGTAGCGTTTACAGGAAGCCTACCCACAAATTCCGGAATGAGTCCGTAATGAATCAGATCTTCCGGCTGCACATATTGCAGGATATTATCCGCCGCGTTACTCGTAGGTCCGCCAATCTGGGCATTAAATCCCATGGATTTCATGTTCATTCGTTGATGAATAATTTTGTCCAAGCCGACAAAGGCCCCGCCGCAAATGAATAATATGTTTGTTGTATCCACTTGCAGGAACTCTTGCTGAGGGTGTTTACGGCCCCCCTTGGGAGGAACGTTGGCCATTGTTCCTTCGACGATTTTCAGAAGGGCTTGCTGAACTCCCTCACCTGAAACATCTCTCGTAATGCTTGGATTTTCCGTTTTACGTGATATCTTATCTATTTCATCGATGTACACTATTCCCCGAGAAGCCCGGGCGATATCATAATCCGCATTCTGCAGAAGCATCAAAATGATATTCTCGACGTCTTCGCCCACATATCCGGCTTCGGTTAACGTTGTAGCGTCGGCGATCGCAAACGGAACATTGAGGATGCGAGCTAAAGTTTGAGCCAGCAGCGTCTTGCCTGATCCAGTCGGACCCATAAGCAGGATATTGCTCTTTTGAAGTTCGATTCCATCAAGATCAGGTTTGGATTCAATTCTCTTGTAATGATTGTGCACAGCTACGGATAGGATCTTCTTTGCTTGCTCCTGTCCCACTACGTATTCATCTAAAGATTTCTTTAGTTCTCCGGGGTTCGGCACCTTTGATCGTGACCGCCCCATTTCTTCCTTTTCATATTCTTCGGCAATAATCTCGTTACAAAGTTCGATACACTCATCACAGATATACACGGTCGGACCCGCTATGAGCTTACGCACCTCATCCTGGCTCTTTCCGCAAAAAGAACAATAAAGTGATGAGAAATTACCTTTTCTTCCCGCCATTAAATCCTCCTAGGCAACTCTCTTTGAGAGATAACCCTATCGACTATACCGTACTGCGATGCATCCTCACCGCTCATAAAATAATCCCTTTCTGTGTCGGCGGCTATACGGTCCAAGGGCTGTTCTGTATGTTTCGCAAGAATTTCATTAAGCTCCTGTTTCATTCGTAGAATTTCCCTCGCATGGATTTCGATGTCTGTAGCCTGACCTTGAAAACCACCCATTGGTTGGTGAATCAAAATCCGAGCATGTGGCAACGTATAGCGCTTACCCTTGGTGCCAGCCGCCAGAAGAAGGGCGCCCATGCTGGCGGCCTGTCCAATGCAAATCGTTTGGACATCAGGTTTAATGTACTGCATCGTATCGTAAATGGCCAGACCGGAAGTTACCATTCCACCCGGAGAATTGATGTAAAAATTTATATCCTTATCAGGCT
>JBKQRG010000273.1:0-2767 GCA_052144015.1 Desulfomonilaceae bacterium | reverse complement strand
AGCGGCGTGGACACTCCTCTCCCCAACATCCCAGCCGGCGTGGAAGTATCCGTCCGGCGTGGAGTTCACGGGCCGGTCTATGTCCTCGTCAATTTGTCGAAGCAGCCGCAAACCTTCAGCTTGCCGAGTCCGATGAGCGATGTCCTCGAAGGCGGCTCCAAATCATCGGTTGATCTGTCGGTCTACGGCGTTGCCGTGCTTGCCCCGTCGCACTGACCCGCCGCACCTTGCTGGACGGCCCGAAATCCGGCGCAGAGACCCAGAGGGAAAAAGGGCAGGGAAGGCCCTACCCTTTTAATCGTGTCTCAAATCCCTCGATTTGCTGGCCTCAGGCAACTCTGGCTATATGCGGTCGTCGCAGGGAGTCAGTTTGTAGGCGTGGAGAGTACCCGACGCGTCGATGGCCTCGCCGACAATCTCGCCACGCGAATTGATGTATTCCGCGATAAAAGGAATCAAGGCGGAGCCGGAAGGAACGACGGTGCTCAAGTCAGTAATATTGCGGTCGTGCCAGAGGGCTGGGCGTATGTTCCCGCTCGCGCTTATCGAGACGCCAACCACATCGCCGCGGTCGTTGATGCTGAGTGCCACGCTCGCAAAATCACCGGGAAGCGTGTGGAGGTCGTTCATCTTGCCGTTTTTCCAGAGGAACGCGTCAAAAGCCTGGTCACCGGACAGATCCGAAACGCCGACCACATCGCCGCCGTTATTGATGGCAAATGCGGTATTGCCCGTCTTTCCGCCGAGGCTGCCGAGGTCCTTTACCGAACCGTTGTGCCAGAGCAAAGCGTGAACCGGAGAGAGGTTGGCCAGGATATTGAAATTGTAGGCTGAACAAGTGCCGGACGTGCCGACCGTGTCTCCGTCGTCGTTCATCTGGTAGGCCACGCCGTCCGGGTCGCCGCTGACGGTGGGGAGTTCCTCGATACCGCCGCTTCTCCAGATGACGGGCTTAAATTGAAGGGTTTGCGGCGCGATGGTCTGGCCGGGGCACGTCGAGTCCGTGGTGCCATTCTCCGCGGAGCCGGCCACTTCGCCGCGATTGTTGATCGAGTTGGCCTGGGCATTGTTGCCGCCTAGTGTTTGAAAAGGAGTCATGACGCCATGTCCCCAGGGGCCAGGCTGCCAGAGGAAGGCCAGACACGTGAGGTGAGTGCCAAATCCGCAATAGTCTTCGCCATTGGGATCGGCGGAGCCGGTTTCCGCCCAGCCCACGATCTGGCCCCGCTCGTTTGGTCCGCTGAAGGCTACGCTGTTGGCGCCACCGAGCGTACCGAGGTCCTTCTTAAGCCCCTTTATCCAGAGAATGGCGTGCTGTGAGCCCTCCGGGACGCCGGCTTGGCCAACCACGGCACCCTGAGCGTTCACGTAGAAGGCCATGCTGGACGTCCCGCCCAGCGCGCCTAGATCGGTGAAGGTATAACGTGGTTTCTGCTCCTGCGCCCAGACCGGCGCCGCCAAAACCGCGAGTGCCAGGCCCAAGCGGGCGATGCAAAACGACTTCGAACCCGAAATGCTTGATTTCATGATCGTTTTCTCCTTGTTTCATCTAGTGGGATCCCATTGGAAGGCCAAAACCTCTCAGTGACTTCCAACTCGAAACATCGGAAGAGGGATGTCAGGCAAATCTGGGTTGATCCATTGGCGGTCTGCCAAGAGTGGAGTTTGTTTGTACTGAGCCGCTCTTGGATTTGAACCGCGATGGACGGTTCCGCGAGGCTGTCGTTGTCGAGCGTGACCACGTCAACTTCGGCGAGACAACCGGGACACCAGGCCGAAACTGCTTTGGCACGCCGAATGACGAGCAACGTCTCAGTCTCAAGGGTGATCCTGGTTGTTTTCGGCATCACGGTGTGCTCCATCCTCGGCTGCATCCTTGGTCCGAATGCACCCATGCTGCTGGCATGGCGGTTCAAAAGTCCTTAAAAACGGCCTAAGAATTTCTCAAATACTCTCAAAGCTCGTTTTCCAAAGAAAAGGAAGGAGTTATGAATGGCTTGCCCGATCTGGCAGCGTATTGATGAGCGCCACTAGGCGACGCGACGCGACGCTC
Source organism: Desulfomonilaceae bacterium (assembly GCA_052144015.1). Classification (GTDB taxonomy): domain Bacteria; phylum Desulfobacterota; class Desulfomonilia; order Desulfomonilales; family Desulfomonilaceae; genus DATJPW01. Next base: position 714 of record JBKQRG010000273.1, on the reverse strand, counting down.
GTTGCTCAAGCCAAATATACGTGGTAGATTGCCCATCCAGAATGAATGGCCCTTCGGCGCTCGCTCCCTAGGCCAGCGGCGGAGTTCCGACTTCTACTTGCTCAGTATGGCTACAGGACCCAAAGTCCTCTACGAGTTCGGTCCCTTCCGGGTTGATCCTGACAAGCAAGTCCTACTGCGCGAAAACCAGCCCGTTGCCCTCACGCCTAAAGCATTCGAAACGCTGTTGATCTTGGTTCGCCACAGCCGAGAGGTGCTTTCCAAGGACGAGCTGATGAAAGCCGTCTGGCCAGATGCCTTCGTCGAGGAAGCAAACCTCAGCCAGAACATCTTTGTGCTGCGCAAGGCGCTTGGCGACACTCCCGAGGACCGGCGCTACATCGTGACCCTGCCAGGACGAGGCTATCGTTTCACGGCGCAGGTGCGCACGGTGATGCCAGATGGCGAGGATTTGGTTATAGAGACCCGCTCTCGCACACAATTGGTCGTTGAACAAACGGACCGCGCACCAGACGAGACCCTGAGTGTTCAGCCAACCGGTGTGCATCGCAAGGTGATCTGGAAGTACGTGGTGCCGATTGGCGCGCTGGTGGCGTTGCTGCTCCTCGGCGCAGGTTTCCTTGTTCGAAGGCATCAGCCAATTACCTTGGGCGAGAAAGACTCTGTTTTAGTCGCCGATTTCACGAACACGACAGGTGATCCCGTCTTTGACGG
>JBKQRG010000272.1:0-54593 GCA_052144015.1 Desulfomonilaceae bacterium | reverse complement strand
TTGATCCCCGGAATCAAATATGCGGCCAGAAGTATTGCGACAGTAATTATAATCCAGGCAAAAAGAATACTCATGGCTACGTTACCTCCGAACCCTCAATGGATTTTTTTCAAAAATACCTGCGATGATTTTGGAAGATGATTATATCACTAAAAACGATATTAAAGACGAGCCTTACATGTATCCGGCACGAATCGATACATAGGTACAAATAAGAAGGGTGGTTATCCAATTAATGGGCAATACGATAACACTCCTGAATTCATAATCAGCAGATATATTAGAATTCGTACAGTTTAATAGAGAAGAATTTAATGAAGGCGACTCAATTTATATTACGACAAAAAGGAGCGATAATGCAGTCGTTCACTTCCGTGGTCAACCCCGACCGGCCTGGAAGTCACCGAATAAAAAGCGCAATAAAGGTCATCCTATTATTTGTTCTTGCAGCAGTTTTAGCAACAGCTGTTTGGGTTTTGCCGGTAAAACTTTATCTCTTCTGCTTGCTCGAATGGATCCAGAGGCTTGGACCATGGGGTCCTGTATTTGTAGCAGGTTTTTACGTGCTGGCAGCTGTCCTCTTCATTCCAGGATCAGTCCTGACTCTGGGGGCCGGTTTTCTATTCGAAGTGGTCATTGGGACGTTAACAGTGTGGATAGGCGCAAATCTTGGTGCTTGCGCTGCCTTCATCGTAGGACGAACCATTGCTCGGGATTGGGTGGCGCGAAAAATTGCTGGTGACCCCAAGTTCTCGGCCATAGATGATGCGGTAGCGAAAGAAGGATTCAAAATTGTCCTACTGCTCAGATTGAGCCCCGTATTTCCCTTTAATCTGCTCAATTATACCTTGGGTCTAACGAAAGTCTCTCTTGGAAAATACGTTTTAGCTAATATGATAGGTATGCTTCCTGCGACTCTGATGTATGTTTACTTCGGCTCTGCTGCAAGATCGCTGGCGGATGCGGCCGCTGGTCAGGTAGAGCAAGGTGCGGCCGGTCAGGTTTTTTTCTGGTTTGGGCTCGCAGCAACAATTGCCGTTGCAGTTTTCGTTACGCGAATTGCTGCTCGGAGTCTTAAGCTTGCTGAGGTATCGTTGATCTCTGCAAATAAGGCAACAGAAACAAACGGACCTCAGTCCTATAAAGATATCCCTGCGGTCTTGCCGGATGACGCTCACAATCGTCGACTCATTTCCAACGTTCATCCATCCGATTGGGCAAACCCTGAACCCGCTGAGCGGTATAACCTAGTCGTTATAGGCGGTGGCACTGCAGGATTGGTTACTGCGGCCGGATCAGCAGGCTTGGGAGCACGAGTGGCGTTGGTCGAGCATCATCTCTTAGGAGGAGATTGTCTCAATGTGGGCTGCGTGCCCTCAAAGTCTTTGATTCGCTCTTCCAGAATAATTCACGAAATCAGGCTTGCTCGTTATCATGGAATAATAGTTCCCGACTGGGTCGAAGTGGATTTTGCAAAAGTAATGGAACGTATGAGGAGCATTAGGGCCGAAATCAGCCCTCATGATTCTGCCAAACGATTGCAGAGCCTGGGTGTTGATGTTTTTCTCGGCCATGCACGGTTCACAGGTCCCGATACGATTAGAGTCGCGGGCAAGACCTTGTCGTTCAAGAAAGCTGTAATAGCGACAGGCGCAAGACCCTTTCTCCCCGAAATTAAAGGTTTATCGGAAGCAGGTTTTTTGACCAACGAAACAGTATTTTCTCTCACCGAGCGACCGGCTAGGTTGGCCGTAATGGGAGGAGGTCCGCTCGGTTGTGAAATGGCCCAGCTCTTTCAAAGACTAGGCAGCCAGATATTTCTCTTCCACAAAAACGATCATATCCTCGATCGGGAAGACTCCGATGCAGCCGAAATTGTGCAAAAAAGGTTAACTGAAGAGGGTGTCAGCTTGATGCTGAACTGTAACCCATACGGAATCGACCTCCGTGATAAAGAAAAAGTTATCCATTTCGAAATGCTTGGAAAGAAGGACTCGATTTCGGTAGATGAAATTCTCGTGGGAGTAGGTCGTGCTCCGAATGTTGAGAACCTCAATCTTGAATCAGCAGGGGTTCAGTATGACACGCGACGTGGCGTCTTTGTAAACGACTATTTACAGACTACCAACACTAATATTTTTTCCGCGGGCGACGTTTGCATGAACTATAAGTTCACCCACGCAGCCGATGCGGCCGCCCGCATAGTTATTCAGAATGCCTTGTTTAAAGGCTCGAAGAAGCTGAGTTCACTTATTATGCCATGGTGTACTTACACAGACCCTGAAATTGCCCACGTTGGGCTGTACGAAAAAGAAGGTGCCGGTCGAGGCATTGAGGTCGATACCTATTTTCGAGCACTGAAGGATGTAGACCGGGCAGTGGCAGACGGAGAAGACGACGGATTCGTGAAGATTCATACGGAAAAAGGTAATGGCAAGATTCTGGGAGCAACAATTGTAGCTTCCCATGCAGGCGAAATGTTAACTGAGATAACTTTGGCCATGGCGGCTAATCTAGGGCTGAAAACAATTTCGGGCATAATTCATCCGTACCCGACCCAGTCGGAAGCAATAAAACACATAGCTGATGCGTATAATCGTAGGCGGGTGACCCCTTTTGTTAGTAAACTCTTCGAGTTCTGGTTTGCCTGGACGCGTTAATGGTGGATTTAGAATGCGCATCATCCTTAGTGACAACTGTCGAGGGCGAGGCTTATTGAGTTAGCGATACAAATATTATTCTCGGACTAAAAAATAAGGCTAAAGTTAATCGGATTCGTCAAGGAGATTGGACCGGGATGTCGATCAAAAGTGAATTCAGAGGTTTTCCGAAAGAGTGCGTAAGTTTTTATATCGAACTCTCAAGGAATAACAACAAGGCATGGTTTGCAGAGCACAAGGCGGACTTCGAAACCTATGTTATGGCGCCTGCTCGTGATTTTGTTTTTGAAATGGGCAGACGTTTGGAAGCGATCGCCCCAAGGATCATAGCTGATCCCCGTCTCGACAAGTCGATATTTCGTCATTATCGGGATACGCGATTCAGCAAGAATAAAGAGCCTTACAAAAATCATTTGGGGATCTTTTTTTGGGAAGGGGATCGACCGAAAATGGAATGCTCGGGCTTCTATTTTCATCTCGAACCTCCGAACCTGATGCTTGCCGCAGGCATGCATTGTTTTCCACGATCACTTTTAGAGATTTTCCGTAACTCGGTAGTCGATTCAAGACTCGGACCTGCTCTGGTCAGGGCTGCTAGATCGGTCGTGAAAAAGAACGACTACGCCATTGGCGGAAAATATTATAAGAAAACTCCCCGAGGCTATGATGCCACAGATGATAAAGCCGAATTTCTCTTATTTAACGGACTATACACCATATTTAACGCCGAAATTCCGGAACAAATTTATTCCACAGAGATCATTGATTATTGTTTTCAGAAATTTAGTGACATGTCTCCCATTCATAAGTGGATCGTAAATATGATTGAACGTGCAGGGAATTGAGAAGATATTTAGTCGCCTATTAAGCTCTCACAGGTCGGAGTAGTTGCGAAATCGTTCAGTAGTCGGAAGTTTTCGGGGGGAGATGTAAGTCTCAAAAATAACAAATTTAATCAAGAATGCCGAATGCGGGAAACTTGACATCTTTCGTAAATGCAATCTTGACAAATTTAATGTATTTTAATATTCTTGATCCTGGTGAATGCTTGTCCCTATCCTCACGAGATAATTCTGGAACCGGAAAGAATCTGCACCGAATCGGGAGTGATCGCGATTTGATTGTTGAAGAAGTCTTGTGCGCTCTCTTGACCGGAAAAGAATTCAATTGTCGTGAGGCCAAAATAATTTCGTGGAGGAAAGACATACTATGCAACACAACGTGAGCTACGCTTTGTATGTTCTGCAAGAGCCGGTTCAGTACGTCTGCCTGGCCTTTATGGCGACAATGTATGCCATAAAAATCTATCAATTGATGAAAAAGCCCGGCCCGCCGGAAAAGGCGGAATTGAAAGGAAATCGTTTCGCCGGTTCTGTGCATTCCTTGGCTAATGTCCTGAGGCCGTGGGGAATGGAGAGCACCCGGAATGATGTGTATTTTTATGCAGAGTTTATGATTTTTCACATCGGCGTGGCTCTTACGATCGGATCGACTTTTCTAATTCCGCTCGCTCCTAAACTGATGACTCCGGTGGTCACGCAGATAGTAATGATCTTCATGGCGTTGGCTTTTCTTATAGGTCTGCGCCGGATATATCGACGCCTTACGAAACCGGAGATCCGCATTATCAGCAGCCCTGATGATTATTTTGCAGTTATCCTGATGACAGTGTTTTTCGCCGTTGGATTTTTTGCCATGTGGCTTTGGTTGGAAGGCAGACCGGAGACCGGTTTTATGTGGATCTTCTTCCTTATGACCACTTTCTTCCTTCTCTACGTGCCTTTCAGCAAGATTTCGCATTATGTGCTGTACCCATTCGGACGCGTGATGTACGGTCAGATATTTGGAGGCCGTGGCATCTTAAATAGGAACGCAAAATGAATTCAGAAAAAAATATATCGGAGGAAAAAATGGCCGAAGTGGCAAATAGCCCTTTAGAAAAAAACACTGAAGAGCAGTCCCAGAAGCCGGAAAAACTGGGCATGCAACCAGCAAGAAAATGGCCTACCAAGACCGAGTTTACTCCGGAAATGCTTGCAGAAATGGAAAAAATCCTCCCATCGAAACTCAACAGGATAGTACAGACGTCGCTGGCAGGATGTGTCCACTGTGGTCTCTGCTCGGACGCATGTCACTATACGGTTTCAATACCGGACGATAAGACTTTACTTCCTGCATACAAAGCCGATAGGTTCCGCAAATGGTACAAGAGCAGATATGATTGGTTGGGCAAGCTGTTCCCATCTTTCGTCGGCGCCAAGCCGCTTAGTAAGGAGCTTGCCGATGAAATGTACGATAAATTGTGGGGCGGATGTACGATGTGCCGTCGCTGCACGTTTAATTGCCCTATGGGTGTGGATTATGGTATGCTGGTTCGCGCCGCTCGTGGTATCATGTGCCAGGTCGGTCGTGTGCCGCAAAATCTACAGGATACGGTAGACACTCATTATAATCACGGCAATAACATGGCCGTGCCGCAGGACGAATTCATCGAGACCATCGAATGGATCGAAGAAGAACTCCAGAGCGAAGATGGGTGTGAGAATTTTAAAATCCCGATTGATAAGCATGGCGCAAAATACATGCTTACGCTCAATCCGCGCGAACCCAAGTATTATCCGCTGACCATCCAGGCAACGTCGAAAGTTTTGAACGCGGTTGGAGCCGATTTTACGATATCTTCGCGATACTGGGATTTGACAAATTACGCCATGTTCAACGGCATCGATCCAGACGCGAAGCTCTTCGCTCAGTGGCTGTTCGATGAAATGGAAAGACTGGGAGTTGAATACTTGGTTGCGGGCGAATGCGGTCACGGATATCGAGGGATTCGTTGGGAAATGGCCAACTGGGTTGGTGGTGTACCATTTAAAATCACGAGTATGATGGAATTGATGGCCCAGTGGGTGCAAGAAGGAAGATTCAAACTGGATAAATCAGTGCATGACGGTAAGCGTTTCACCTATCATGATTCGTGTAACATTGCCCGTTCCGGGGGAGTTCTCGAAGAGCCTAGAATCGTGATTCGAGCTGCAGTAAATGATTTTGTAGAAATGGAGCACAACAGAGAAGATAGTTATTGTTGCGGCGGCGGCGGCGGAGCCTTGGCCATGCCCGAATTTGCTCCGCGGCGGATCGCGGCCGGAAAGATAAAAGCGGAAGAAATACGTGCAACAGGCGCCAATGTGGTCTTGCAGTCATGTCACAACTGCACGGACCAACTTAAGGAGATCTGCCACCATTATAAAATCGATGCAAAAGTCATGAATCTTGCCGAACTGCTCTCGGAGGCGCTCGTCCTCTGAACGGTGGAAACGGCCCCTCGCCCATATTGTTCCGGTGAGGGGCGCCATCTTCGCGGAGGGAGGGGCTCCTGAGCATATTTCTTAAGGAGAATCATTATGGCCAAGAAGATTTTGATCGTGGAAGATGAAGTAGACATGATCACGTTTCTTTCCACCCTCCTCGAAGATCACGGATATGAAACGATTTCGGCGGTCGACGGAGAAGAAGGCCTGAAGAAGGTCAAAAATGAGAAACCTGACCTAGTGAGTCTGGATTTGCTGATGCCCAACAAGACGGGAATAGGAATGTTTCGCGAAATGCGGAGAAACACGGAAACTGTAAACATACCGGTGGTGATCGTCACTGGGTTCGCCACAGATGATGCTCCGCGAATAGATTTCAAGAAATGGATGCACCAACGAGCCATCAAGCCGCCCGAAGCGTACATCGAGAAGCCGGTAGACAAAGACCTTTATTTGGATTCAATCAGAAAGCTCATCGGTTAACGGGTACAAAACTTCCAGGCCTGATTCCCGGCCGGCCTACTGAAAATTCATGTTTCTAAGACCCTCAAGATATGCTTCAAAACTCGATTCAATTACTAAAGAAATTTACGAACAGCCTGAGCTTTAAAATAAGCTTTTATACCGGGCTTATAATGTTCTTTGCCCTACTGGCGTTTGCGTACCACAGCATTACCAATCAAGAGCAACACGCCATAAACCGAGTGATTCAATCTGCTCTCAGGGATTCTGAGGTCATCAAGGCTGCAGTCCGGGAAGGAATGATGACCAATGACAGGGGCGTCATAACCGAAATAATTAAATCAATCGGAGCGCAGGCCGGCTTCAAGGACATCAACATCTTTGACAATCAAGGCACGTTGCACTATGCCAGCCATCCTGTCACGGAGGAGGTCTTCTCCAAACTTAAATACGATCCGTTGCTTAGAGATGTGGCCGCCGATACTTCCGTCAAACACAGAATTTCCGAAGACGGGATGCGCCTGACCCTTGTCAGTCCCATTCTGAACATGGAGAGCTGTTCCAGTGCAGCTTGTCATAGCCATCCACAAGATCAGAAGATGTTGGGAGCATTGGCGATAAAGATTCCGCTAGACGATTTGAGACAGGAAATTTTGGGCAACGCTAAAAAGACCATTATTTTCGCGTTCTTATTGTTCTTGTTCATTTCAACTATTATCGGCCTTGCAGTGATCTTTCTTATCAATCCGAGTATCAGGAGACTCCAAGAAGAGGCAGCAAGACTGGCGAGGGGAGAGTACCAGCCAAACACAGTCACGACAGGATCAGATGAAATGGCTGAACTCTCACGTTCTTTCGAAGAAATGGGTCGTATGGTCAACGAAAGGACCACTCGGCTGGCAGAAGGCCGAAGAATGTACAAGTCCCTTTTCGAGGAAGTTCCTTGTTATCTAACAGTGGTTAACAGTGATTACCGTATCGTTCGTGCCAACCGCTCCTTTAAAGATCAGTTCGGAGATATTATAGGAAAGCACTGTTTCCTGGGTTACAAACAGCGGGATTCAAAATGCGAGTTCTGTCCGGTCGAAAAAACATTTGCCGACGGATTGTCCCATCAATCGGAAGAGACTTGGCGTGTCGGCAGTGAGGACGCTCATGTAATAGTAAAGACTGCTCCAATCTTTGATGATGAAGGTGTCATGACCGAAGTTCTGGAGATGTCTTTGGATGTCACCCGACTTAAAAGACTCCAGATGGAGCTACAGAAAAAGCAGGAGGAATATAAATATCTGTTTGAAAATGTCCCTTGTTATATAACGCTGGTTGACAAAGATTATAACATAATTCAATCAAACAAAATGTTTCAGGAGCATTTCGCCGGCAAGGCCGGAACCAAATGTTATGCTATTTATAAGAACGCGGATCGAAAGTGCGGCAATTGCCCGGTAGAAAAGACCTTTATTGATGGGCTTTCTCATGAGTCTGAAGAAATCTGGCGCCGTAACGGGGAGGAGACTCATATCATAGTCAATACAGCGCCGGTTACCAGTGAAAATGGCGAAATTCGTGCCGTGATGGAGATAAGTACTAACATTACGGAAGTCAAAAAGCTGCAAAATGAACTGATGATTCTGGGCGAAACCATTGCCGGGATGTCTCATACAATCAAGAATATTCTATCAGGACTGCAAGGTGGCGTCTACGTAGTGGATTCAGGTCTTCAGCGAGGAAGGGAAGATAGAGTACGCGAGGGATGGGATATCGTCAAAAGGAACGTGGAAAAAGTCTCCGACCTCGTGCATGAAATCCTCTACGCTTCCAAAGGTAGAGAACCGGAATATACGGAGTGTGATCCAGCTCAAATCCTAAATGATGTTTGCGACTTGTACGAGGAGCGTCTTCGCGCGGAAGAGATTACCCTCATTAAGGATTTTGAAAGCCAAATGAAACTAGGCATGCTGGATGGGCCTCAGATCCATAACGCAGTAGCGAATCTTATATCCAATGCGTTGCATGCTTCCCGAGAGTCGTTGAACAGGCCACGTCAAATTAGAGTGTCAGGGAGGGTCGAACAGGATGAGCTTCGAATAACCGTTAGTGACAATGGAATCGGCATGACTGAGGAAATCAGAGAAAAGCTTTTCAAAAAATTCTATTCGACCAAAGGTTCCAAGGGAACAGGCTTGGGTCTGGTGATTACCAGAAAAATTGTTCACGAGCACGGCGGTTCGATAAGTGTGGAATCGGAACACGGCAAAGGAACATCTTTTTGTATAAGGATCCCGTTTAATAAATCAAAGCCGCACCGCTCGGCGAACAGCGTCCTTGTCACCGGGCGATAATGGGGAAAGTATGCAGTTGAAATAGGATAGATGGTGAAGAATTTGGATGCGCGGCATCGCTCAAGATTGGGCCATTCGTCACGTTTCGGGTCCTTATTTCGTCTTTAATACCGGCCGAAAGAACTGTCGATCTGCATTTCTTTGGGTTAAAGTTGTACTGTCGAAAAATGAACAACTGAAAGGATATTCCACAGTGAAGTTTTCCAGCACTGAACAATTCGAACTCCATGTCCACAAGTGCTTCGGGAGAATTTTCGAATTGCTTCTCCAGGTAGATGCCGTGGTAAAAAAGGAAGCTGAAAAGGAGGAAGCGGCGGGAACTCTTGGTATCATGAATGATCTGCGGGATTGGGTCGAAGAAACAATCCTTCACTGCCACCTCGCCTGGCAATATCATCGCCTTTCTCAGGGGCCGAAGTTGCAGGATAATTGGGATAAGATGGAAGAATCCTCTAACGGAAAACCGTCATCAGACTGACGGGAACACCCTATAATCGCTAATCATTTTGTTTATCGAATGTTCCCGATTTCGGCGATTGTAAACGTGGAGTCCTTTTCGTAAGGTTTGCCCAAGAACTGCAAAGACTAACTCTTGTGATTTTTTCGGTAGCCAATTACCCCGAATCTGATTTAGTTGGATAGACATTTTGATTAATGGAGGCTGAAGATCGTGCCATTGATTTCTCCGTCCAGTTACAGGGCCCCATTGATGTTTTCTAATCCACATGTCCAGACAGTGTTCCCCAGTTTATTTCGCAGAGTTCCAGGGGTGCATTATCAAAGGCACCGAATCGATACCCCCGACGGTGATTTTCTTGACCTGGACAAATCGGCTGTGGGAAGTCGCCGACTAGCCATAATCCTGCATGGGCTTGAAGGAGACTCATCCCGCGCCTATGTCCTCGGGATGGTCAAGGCAGTTAATAAGAGAGGCTGGGATGCGCTGGCCCTTAACTTCAGAGGATGCAGCGGAGTATCCAATAAAAGGCTTCGATTTTATCACAGCGGGGATACCCAGGATCTGGAAATAGTTATCTCATATGTGACTGCCAATGAAAAATATTCGGAGCTTGCTCTGATCGGATTTAGCCTCGGGGGAAACGTAATTCTCAAATACCTTGGGGAGCGCAGAACACAAACAAATTCTCTGATTACTAAAGCCGTGGCATTTTCAGTTCCTTGCGATCTGGAATCAAGTTCGAACCACTTAGCTAGATCTGCCAACAGAATTTACCTGAAGCGATTTTTGCGATTGCTTAGGAAAAAAATTCGGATGAAAATGACGATTATGCCGGAGCAAATTAACGATCACGACTATAAAACCATTAAGACGTTTAAGGAGTTTGATGACCGTTACACTGCTCCAATGTTTGGATTTTCAGGCGCTGAAGATTATTGGAGAAAAGCTTCATGCAAACCATTCCTAGCGTCCATTTCAATTCCTACACTGCTGATTAATGCCGCCGATGATCCGTTCCTGACGGATTTGTGTTATCCAACTGAAGAAGCAAAGAACAACCCCAGATTTTTTCTCGAAATTCCAAAATTCGGGGGCCATGTAGGTTTTCTGGCGTTCAATTCCGCCCGTGAGTACTGGTCTGAATCCAGAACCGTCTCGTTCCTCGCCAATTAACATGATCTGCACCGGACACCCGCTAACGCATATGCCATTCCTTAATCGGTGGATCTTCTCTTCTTCAAATTTTTGGGAAAGTGTAATGTAGAGCGGGAAGCGCCTTAGTGTAGGTATGCGCCACAGAATAAAAAAACCGGCATGTGCCGGCGATTATTCGATTCACAATTTAATATATAGTGGGGGCCTTTTCCTCGATTATTTCGAATTCGACGACACGGCCTTGATCGCGACTCGACGGGCCGCGTTCCCGAGAATCGCCTCGACCGAGTGGTGAGTGGTATATGGGTTGGAGTGAGGGCTAAGCTCGCAATTCAAAAGCCCTCTAAAGCAAACCCCGACACTCTAGCCAGACACACATCCACTTACCGGGAGGCGATTCGGGACTTTGGAGCCGCCTCATCTCGATTTTTCCGGAGCAGCGGCGGGAAGAGCTGGAGCGGGCGCCGGCGCCGCCTTCTGTTCGGTAGCCTTCTGCACTGCCTCAGCTTTTTCTTTTGCTACGAGTCCGGCTATTTCCTGTTTGACGACCTTGAGTTCATCTTCGCGCTGTTTGACGGTTGTGGCGCAACTTGCCCTGTTGTTTTTCTTGAGCTCCTCAATTTGAGCCTCAAGTTGTGAAATATGCGTGCCCAACTGCGCCCGTTGCTGAACAAGGCTTTCAATGGAAACCGTCATGGATTTCAACTGGCTTTCAACTCCGCCCCCACATTGTGACTGTGCCTGATTAATTTGATTTTTGATCAGCTCAGCCTTTTGCTCGAGTGCTGCGATTTGTTGTGATGTGTTGTCTGCATATGCGTTAATGCATAAAACCACGATGGCTATTGAAAAAAACATTACCATCAGGCTGTTCTTCATTGCTTAACTCCTAATTTGGTAATTTGAGACCGAAGTAGTCTCCTTTGTTGAGACAAAATGTTACCAAACTTGAGGAATAAAAGCAATATTATTTCAACAATTATAGACTTTATCTAATGTTTAATATTACGTTACAGGCACAATGACCTAATATTACAATATATTATGCATTCCAAGTTGCATGCAGGTCATCTTAGATGTCCAATTTAATTTCGCCGCCTGTCTTTTCACTTTTAAAGCAATTCAAGGCCATCCAGGTCGCCACCATACCCGCTCGTGCATCAGCGCCTTCGATCGGAAACTTCTCTCCCCGAATAGCCGCCGCGAACTCTTGGAGTTCCAGAGCATGTCCCTTGTTCCCGCGCTCTCTTCGGGGTACCGATTCTGCCCCTTTATATGAAACAAAGTTTTTGAAATCATCGGTTCGGGCGGCTCGTCCATTTCCAAAGGCCTCAAAGTATTCCTTGCCCATCTGAGCGTCACCCAATGCAGTGTAAGTGATCTGTGCGGTTGATCCATCCGGATACCTGATCTGTACGGTTAGATTTGGATCGATTAATGTTTCCTCTCCTGCGAATGTTGCGTTAATGGATGCCGGTTCGCTTCCCATGAACCAGTTGGAAAGATCGAAGAAGTGCACTCCTTCCCCCAAGATTCGGCCTCCTTCCTCAGGAGTATTGCTCCAATCTTCCGGGACGATACCGGTATTGACCCGAACAGAAAACATCCTCAAGCCGCTATTCCCCACGGTTTTCCGGAGCGCATTCAAATATGGAGAAAAGCGTCTATTGAAACCGACCCGCACAATCAGCCCCGTTTTAGCGGATTTGCGGACAATGTCCTCCGCGTCTTCAAGTGTGAGGGTCATCGGTTTCTCCACAAAAACATGCTTTCCGGCATCGAGCGCGTCTTTGACGAATGTCGCATGAGTCGTGTGACGGGTTGCGATTAAAATCGCGTCGATTTCCGTAGAGGCAAAGAGTTCTCGGTGATCGCTGGTTGCTATTGCCGCTCTATTTTTTAACGCTGCTATGCCTGCACTAGCCCCGGATCGGCTGGCAATTCCCTGAATAACAAAGAGGTCGCCCATTTTTTTCAGGTTGGGAATATGCACTTCTTTCGTGTGACCGCCAATACCTATTAATCCGAGCCTAATCCGTCGGCCCCCCGCGATTTTTTGAGATTGGGAGTATCTGATCGTTCGACCTGGTTTCAGAGATGATTCTTCCGGTTGTTCATTCAGAGGTCCGTAATCGAAAAGCACTGCATACGTATTCGGGTCACCTTTTTTTAGACTCGCATATGCTTCAGGAGCTTGTTCAATATTACGTTGTGCGCTCACGAGAGGTTTGAGATTTAAGCGTGCCGTTGATAACATCTGAAGGAATAACTCCAAATTCCGGCGCTCGGTCCATCTGACGTAAGCCATAGGATAATCATGTGAAGACATTTCGTAATCGGGGTCATATCTGCCCGGGCCATACGAACACGACATACGCAATTCAATTTCTTTTTCGTACATCTTCTCGCGTTGCAGACAAAGGCCGACATCACCTACCAACGAAACGCGTCCTCTTTTACGACAGAGATCAAAAGCCAGGTTGATCGGTTCATCACGAGTTGTAGCCGCACAAACAACCACTCCGTCAAGCCCGATTCCCCTGGTTAATTCCAAAATCTTAGCCGTTGAATCCGTAACACTGCTGGACCAGGCTAAAATACCTGCAGTTTCTGCGGCCTTAGTCGCGCGCTCCTCACTGACATCTATCCCATATGTCTCATGACCTAACGCGTGCAGCATCTGAATACAGATTTGCCCGATAAGTCCAAGTCCCAAAACACCGATTTTCTCGCCAGGTGTTGATTCCAGTCGCCGAATCCCCTGTAATGCAATGCAACCAAGAGCAGCAAAAGAGGCTTCTTCTAATGAAACCGTGTCTGGCAAAGGCGCAAAGAGATTTTTGGGGATTACAACATATTCGGAATGATTAGCCAGACCTGCGCCCATACACGCGACTCGATCGCCCGGTTTAAATGGAGTTCGGTTACTGTCCACCTCAGCAATCCAGCCCGAGCTACTATATCCCATAAAGCTGTAGTCACTGACTTTGTTCCAGATCTGATTCCATGCATTCTTATAACCTTTGGTCTCAACGAGTTTCCAAACCTTACCGGCTACATCTTTGGATGATCTGGCTTTTTCATATAGACCTAACAAACCGCCATGTTCGCTGACAGACGCTCCTTCTGTACCGCTGCTGATTACAGAAAATGCGTTTCGGACCAGCACTGAATCACGCATCCGTCCTGGGATAGGTACATCAAATACTCCGATTTCGCCTTTTCCGGAAAGAAACACCTGCTTCATTATCGAGCCTCTTTTCGTATTTGTACTAATTTCAAGAATTTTTAGTGATTTCTCGAACAATGTTGGCGTATCCGTCACCTATCGTATCCCAAGAAAAATTGGCTTCAGCCATTTGTCTTGATCGCTCGCCCATTTCCATTAAGTCTCGTACATGTGTCCTCGCTGCGTTTTCCATGGTATCGGCCATGGCTTCGGGAGAAGGCTGTGACACAAACCCGCAATTGTATTTGCGTATAAAATCAGCTGTTTCGTCAACATCATTCACCATTATCGGTCTGCCCATGGCTGCGTACTCGGCAAATTTAGTGGGAAAGGCATTTCTGATTGCTTGGTGCTTAATTCTGGGAATAACGAGGATCGCCACGGATTTCAGAAGCTCCATCATTGTGACTGGGTCAGTCCTGTCTACCAATCGAACTCTCGAGCCGAATCGCTCTTGAAATGCTTTCTTGATATGCTCGTCCGGTGGCCGGAAACCTATGACCAGCATACGCAAAGATCGATCGTTCATTTTATCAAAAGCCGCCAATAGATTGTCTATTCCTTGCCAGACTTGAAATTCTCCCACATATGCGAACATGAATTCCGGTTCAATCGGCTGATGCAGGGGTCGAAATAAATCGAGATCAACTCCGTTACGGACCAAATTGATCTTTTCCGAGGGATAATCAGCCCGAACAAGGTCGTCAGTTTGATATTTGCATACCGTCAGCCAACGGTCTGCAGTTGCCATTGCCATTGATTGTAAGATTCTGACCCTAATCGAAGCGTGTCGGCTTCGTACGGAGGATCGAATTTCATTGGCTAATGCGGATTGGGCGATTACATCACCGTGCAAATCCAATATTACAGGTGGCTTCAGAAAAGGCCTACAGAAAAACAACGCCTGTGCGGCTTCTTCTGCTCCGCAATATATAAAATCGTAATGATTTAGCTCTCTGATCCAAAGCGGCATAAACACTGAAGCGGCTGTTTCTATATCAAAAGGCAGTCTGTCAGGCACATGAAAAAAATCACATCTGATGGATTTCTTTTCGAGGCACTCCGCCAGTTTTCTAATTCTATGGTTGTACGCGGAGGTATCTGCCTCATAAGCTGACGATATAGCCAAACCCACAAGACCCATGCGAACATCCTTTTTGCTGTGCTTCAGTTGGAAATTTCTACAGAAATCCTGTTATTCAACCAATCCGGGCATTATAAATATTTTTATCGATTCAAAGACTGCAAAAGAATTTAACGGCAAGTCCGTCAATTAACAGAAATCTTAATTGTTGAGCCTTTCAATCTTGTATGTGCTAAACTGAAACACCAAGCCTGCTGGATCTGATTGTTTATTGCTAATATTCAGCAGCATCGATATTCCACTCAATTTAGATTAGATTGTTGCCATGCCACAGAGTTGCTATAATTTTTGGATCAATGCAAATAATATTGATCTTACTCTGAACAGATAATCCTAGGGAAACATCTTATGTGCGGAATTGTTGGAGCCTTTTCTTTTGCACGCAAAGATTTCCGAGTGACTGAATCGTATGTTACCTGCATGCGTGATACCATGGCTCATCGCGGTCCGGATGGCGCAAGTACCTGGGTATCGAAGGATGGCACCATTGGTTTCGGTCACCGACGTTTGGCAATCATTGATCTTACTGATATAGCAAATCAGCCTATGTCCAATGAGGACGGAACCTTATGGTTGGTCTTCAATGGTGAAATCTATAATCACGCTGACATACGTGCCGAACTGGAGAGAATCGGGGGACATTATTGGAAGACCCATCATTCGGATACCGAAGTCATTGTCCATGCGTTCGAGCAATGGGGAATTGACTGTTTGGACCGTTTTCGCGGAATGTTCGCCATTGCGATATGGGATGCGAAAAAACGTGAACTGTGGCTCATTAGGGATCGTATTGGCGTAAAGCCCTTGTACTACTCCATTCATGATGGGCGCGTAGTCTTTGCCTCGGAAATTAAGGCTCTGCTGGACGACCCGGATCAGAAGCGCGGCGTAAACGAAGAAGCCTTATATCACTATCTTTCATTCCTGACCACTCCCGCTCCCCATACGCTTTTTGAAGGTATTATGAAGCTTCGTCCCGGTTCATGGCTCAGGATTTCCGATAATGGAACAATAAGAGAACAAAAGTACTGGGATGTATGGGATCACGTTAAACCCCTGACCAATGTGCCGGAAGATAAAATCGCAGACAAGCTTTTGGAGGAGCTTCGAACCGCTGTGAAGCTCCGAAAGGTGAGTGATGTTCCGGTGGGGGTTTTCTTGTCAGGCGGTATGGATTCCACCACTAATGCGTATTTATTTTCCGAAGATGCTACGGAGCGGGTGAAGACCTTCACGATCGGTTATGAGGGGGAATACAAGAGTTATCCGAGCGAGTTGGTCAAAGCTAGAGCAGTAGCAGAGCAGATTGGTTCGGACCATTATGAACAGCTTCTCACCCTTGACGATCTTCTCAATTTCTTGCCCGAAATGGTGAGGCTCCAGGATGAGCCGATTGCTGATCCGGTTTGCGTCCCAATCTATTACGTATCCAAGTTGGCTCGCGATAATGGGATTACCGTCGCGCAAGTCGGCGAGGGATCCGACGAGCTATTCTGCGGATACGATCGATGGAAGCTTATGCTCAAGCTCGAACGGCTCAACGAGTTCCCGTTCGCCACAGTTATCAACAGAGTGGGTCAATCAATTCTGAAGCTTTTTGGTCAGGACTCTAGATTGCCGTATGAATGGCTTAATCGCGGCGCGCACGGGAGCCCTCTCTACTGGGGTGGTTTTGATGTCTTTTTCGAACATCATAAACAACAGATGCTTTCTGACCGACTTGCCAGAAAATTTCGGGATCTAAGATCATGGGATGCGGTTGCCCCCATATATCAACGTTTTCAGGACAATGCCTGGGAAAAGTCACACCTGAATTGGATGACTTATGTGGACCTCAATTTACGACTGCCCGAACTGCTTCTCATGAGAGTAGATAAAATGAGCATGGCAGTGGCCCTGGAAGCGCGAGTTCCTTTTCTGGATCACAAATTCGTTGAGCTTGTCATGAGTATTCCCGGTTCCATTAAGTCCAAGCACGGTCAACAAAAATATATACTGAAGTCCGCGGTTAGAGGATTGATTCCGGACGAGACCATCGATCGAAAGAAACAGGGATTCTGGCTACCTATCCACGAATGGTATCTGGACAAACTTGGACCCAGGACCAGGGATGTAGTGGAAAATTTTTGCAGGCAGACTGAATTCTTTAGTCCTTCAGGGTGCTCCACCTTTCTGCACGGGTTTGTGGATACCCGTGGTCCTGTTCGAGCGTGGAGTCTGCTGAATCTTGCACTTTGGTGGGAACAATACATTAAATAAGCGACCAGCTCTTTGTATAAGCGAGCCTCACCTGATGAAAAAAATCCTCATGGTTGGCCCCGTACCGCCTCCCACCGGGGGTATAGCCTCAGTGATGGAGGATATAATTCATTCGGAGCTGGGTTCTGAATACTCTTTCGAACTCTTCCCAAGACCTGATTTTGAACAGAATATTAGCCGAGCAATTCCGCGAAACATTGCGCGAATAAAGCAATTAGTCAGTTTTTTTTTCAAGTTATGGCGCGGGAACTACTACTTGGTTCATATTCATTCTCCGGACGGGGCCTTTCGGAGCACCATACTATTTATTTTGCTGGCGAGATTAGCGCGAACCAACATCCTCGTGCACATGCATGGTACCGGTTGGGATGAATTTTACACCAAAAGGTCCAGCCTTACGAAATTCTACACTCGGATCGGGCTGAGGATCGCTCCTCGTATAATCGTGCTCTATTCCCTCTGGGCGGAAAACATAAGAAAACTCTGTCCAACCGCGGAGGTGCTGGTAATCCGCAATCTTATTCACAATCAAGCTCCGCCCGATCCATCTGAGGTTCAGGAATTGAAAAAGCAACTCCAACTAACCGAAGAGCACTTCGTGGTTCTCACTATCGGTTACGTGGGCTGGCGGAAAGGTAGTTTTGTTATTCTCAATGCCGTTCCGCAGGCTATCTCTAAGGATGAATCAATAAGATTCGTTTTGGTCGGTTCCGAAGAATTTCCCGGTGAAATGGACCAGCTTGTCGAACAAATGAATGAAAATAATTTGGTTCCATGGGTAACCTTCACCGGTGAAGTGGAACGCAATAAAACAGCCCTTTTTTATAGTCTTGCAGACGTGTACCTGCTGCCTTCTTTCATTGAAGGAATGCCTATATCAATAATTGAAGCCCTGCGAAGCGGATTGCCGGTAATTTCCACCAGAATAGGTGGAATACCGGACATGATAGAGAACGATGTCTCGGGTTTTTTATTAAATCCGGGGGCCCCGAACGAGATTGCTGAGGCTGTGCTGCTCCTGAGGAGAGATCCGGAACTGCGCAAGAGGTTAGCAGTAGGCGCGAGAAGAGCATTTGAAGAAAAATTCGAATTTTCCAAGGGAATCGGGGAAATAAGTGCGGCTTACAAGTCTTTTGACGGCTAGGCCGGCGTGTGCAGATCCTTTGACCTTGCCAAATATATAAAAACTTATATAATTAATTCGTGCCAATGAGGTCCCTAAAATTTGTGGGATCGAGCCTGGACGACCTTCGGAATTTCCCTGACGAGGCTCGTCGTGCCGCGGGCTTCCAACTTCATGCAGTTCAAAGCGGACTTGAACCAAGCGATTGGAAGCCGATGCCGGTTATCGGTCGGGGCGTGAAAGAAATCCGTATTCACGTGCTGGGTGAATGGCGGGTCATTTATGTGGCCAAGTTCTCAGAAGCAATATATGTGCTTCATTCGTTTCAGAAGAAAGGTCGCACAACAAGCCCACAGGATATTGATTTGGCTCGCCGAAGATACAAGCTAATTGGAGACAAACCATGAGTGAGGATATCTTCGACTCTTCCGGCAATGTATTTGCCGATCTGGGGTTTTCTGTGGAAGAAGCCGCGGTTCTTCAAATGCGTGCTGATTTAATGGCTGATCTGCGTAAATTCATAAAAGCCAAGAAGCTAACACAGGTAAAGGCGGCAGAGATCTTTTGTGTAAGTCAATCCAGAATTTCCGATCTGATAAGGGGTAAATGGGAGAGATTCAGCCTTGAGATGCTTATAACGCTCGCAACAAGAGCGGGCATGCGCGTTACCCTCAGGACCGCAGCGTGAGAACGCGACAACAATCCAGAGCGGGAGCGCGGACGAAATGCCACGAAAGAGCTGCACACAAGAGGGGGATTGCCAAATTGCTTCTCGTCGCTGTAGGGGCGGCGAAACGCATGAATCCATTTTTGAGTGTCTAAATGTTGTGGTCAATGGGGTAGAAAAGCTAATAAATCACGGGATTATTCCCAATTGACACCAATGCTAATCAGGCCGAACATCTGGGAACCAAACTGTACACTCTGCGGAAAGAAAAAACGGACGGCTAAGCTTTAGTGCCGCATCTTTCGTTCAATGCCTCTATCATCACCCGTTGTGTGTCTGAAATCATCCGATCAATAGTATGGCGGTCGAGCACTTTTTTTCGCGCCTTTTTACCCATTGAATTCCGCAGAGATTCGTTTTCAAGCAGATTTATCAGAGCATCCGCCAAGGCACGTGGATTCCTGGGTTCCACGGTGATCCCGGTCACGCCATCTTCAATCAATTCAGGAAGACCGCCGACGCGAGTCCCCACAACTGGTAACTCCGCCGACATTGCTTCTAATACAGCGTTCGGAGCGGCCTCACGTCTGGACGGCATAACGAATACCCAAGCTCGGCTTAACATCGGTCTGATATCAAGTTGTCCCTCAATGAGGGTTATTCTTGAGCAGAGCGAGCAATCCTGGATTTCTTCTTCTATTTTTTGCTTAAGGGTTCCATTGCCTAATATTTCAAGTCGAGCATTCGGAATCCTCTGAAGGACCAATTTGAAGGCTTCAACTAGATTTAACGGATCCTTAACTCGCGCCAGTCTTCCGGCGTAAAGAACCGTAGGCTCTATAGCTTTTTGCGAGCTATTCGGCGTAAAGAACTGGGGATCCACCGCATTAGGCACTACGAATACCCGGTCCGGGTCCGCGAAGTGGCGCCGCTTTAGCTCCTCTTTTAATGTATGCGCATTGCAGATAATTCTGTTGCTCAAGCGCCACATCAGAAGTTCATATTGATTTGGATGGAGATCTCGGTAACTGGAAATGACCACTGGAATTTTTGCCAAAGGCGCAAAAAGGCGTCCCCAAATATTAGGTACAACAGTCATTGTATATAGGATTTGGGGACGCTCTCTTATTAGTGTGTAAGCTAACCGGGTCAGGGCATGAGGCCACACGATCGTCGGCGACTTGGACATCCAGGAAAGTTTCGTCCCTGTTTCTAGGGCCTGTGGGACCATATCTTCACCGCCGCGCAACATCCATAATTCAGGAGCAAACACACTGCGGTCGATTTTTTGCAGTAGGTTTATGGCATAGCGTTGAGTGCCGCCGAATTCCAGGTCCTGCAAGAGAAAAACCGTGCGCACAGGCGTCTTGATCCTGCTCGAAAGCTTTGGCTCAAATTCCGGCATGTTGGTCCTCCGCAATACCGGAAATTTCGCCAAATCCAACATTTCTAAACAATTCAAAAACTTGCCTGTGACACGTTTCGGGATCAAATTCTCTGAGAATTAGATCGCGTCCTTTCTCAGCCATTTTCAGGCTGGCATTCCTATCGCTCGTAATTACCGAGATCGCGGTCGCGAGAGCATGCGGATCTTTTTGAGGAACCAGAAGCCCGGTCTCTCCATCGAAGACGACCTCCCCGAGTCCCGCCACATTAGTTGCCACGACAGGCAAACGGTGCAGCATAGCTTCGACAAGCACATTGGGGATCCCATCCCGTTCGCCAGTAGAATGTATGATACTTGGCATAACGAAAACGTCAGCTGAGCAGAACAAATCAGATACACGGTCATAAGTTATAAATCCGGGAAACGACACACGGTGATTCAGCTTCAGCCTTTTCGTTTGGTTTTTCAGCGCAACTCCGCGAAGTCCTGATCCGGCAATGGTTAGATGGAAATCAACGCCTTGATCTTCCAAAATTTTGGCCGCATCGATTAAAACTTCAAATCCCTTGAATCTGGCGAATCTTCCCAGTGCAAGAATCTTGAACGGCGGATTCATGAGAACCGGCGCTTCCCGGAACTCACTTATAGGATAACCATCGTAAGTCATATATATCTTGTTTCCGTTATCCTCAGCGAATTTCTTCAAATGCTCGACATTATTTTTAGGATTGACCCTGACAAAAGCTGCGTCGCGGATCTTCTCTTTTAATGCACCATCAGGAGGATGAATGTCTACGGCGCGTCCCATAAAGCTGAATGGAATTCCGGTAAGCTTTGAAGCAACCCAGGCAGCGGTTGCCGGACCATTTGCCCAAGGAGCATGAATGTGCTGTATGCCGTCCGCTTGAAACAGCCGCGCCAATGTGAATCCGCAAAAAAAAGCCCAAATATTTTCTCCAGCGACTTCCAAAGACCGCCATCTTCGTATCGGAATGGTTTTCATGAGCCAGGCTGTGGTTTCAGGTTCACGTTTGCGCCAGTAAAAAAAATCTTTAGGAGCCCTCGTCAAATACGGGATGCCGAGTCTTTCCATCTTATGTGAAACGGATGCCATTTCCGGCGAGAGTTGCTTTTTCAGTTTTCCGTAAAGTGTGTAGACCTTCAGAGGGAGCCCCATTTTCCACAAATTTATAACTTCTCTGAAGATGAAGGTTTCGGAGGCTTTGGGAAACCATAAAAGAATATAAGCCACTTTCGGCAGGGTCATAATCAGATCTACCTCGAATGTAATGTTCGCAAAAAAAACCCATTACGGGCTGAACTGAGTATCCGTTCCTGCTGGTCGCTCGTCAAATATTATTGCCATTTGTCATCAGAATCTAGAGCAAAACTCTATACTAAGTGACGCTTCAGCTACGAGCGGCCAAAGAATGTCATTGCGAGCGGAGCGAAGCAATCTCCCAAAACTTCGGGGATTGCCACGGCCTTGCAGCCTCGCAATGACAAATCTGTATCCTGCGTAACTGAAGTTTTACTATACCAGAATGGACCAGGCTCATTTGCTGAGTTTACTCCATTCCAGATGCTTATATCAACGTCGATTCCCCAGTTATTTAGTAGGGACTTTTACGACCTGTTAAAAAAACTGACATCTCCCTCGATTCAGCCCGCGCCAATGATTCCCTAATAATTAGCTAGTTAGTCGAATGCACGACATTATAAATAGCTCGGATTCTTGGCACACCCATTGCTTCAAATTCTATGGACTTTGCCCAGTCGGTTGCCGAAAACGCTGCCGAATATTAAATCCCCGAAAATACGGAATTCATCTGCCTGCCGCCACTGAGAGGAGGTGATTCCGGAGGATCAAGTTGTAGTTAACCAAACAATGAATATTCGCAATCGGCGGATATATGAAAACGATTGGATATTCCTTTAGGAGAGGAGGGCTTCTTATGGCAGAAGCATCAAAGGCAAGAGGCTTAATTAAGTTCATCGTCTGGGCCGTCGTAGCCGCAGCGCTTTCCGGCTATCTGTGGACCGAGTATTACAACGGCACACTGGTATCATGGTACTATTACAAGGCGGCAAGTGACGGTTGGGCAGTCAATGCGTCGGCGTTCAAGGATGCCAGCAAAGACAAACCGGCCATCCTACAGATCGGTTCTTTTGACAAAATCGAGGGATTACAGGCTGTCCCTGTGAAGAAAGGAGACCGTCTTCCCGTACACACGAACGGTATTATCGGCAAGAAAACGGTGGAGGAAGGGAAGCGAGTCACTCTCGAGGGGAACACCCTGAAAGTAATAGTGCCATTGGAAATCAAAGAATCCAAAGGGTTCAGATACAAGGATTCTTTCATGCACAAGGGCATTGAAACGAACCCGTGGGGTGGGGTTTGGAGCGTCGTCTTCATTCTTCTCATGGGATTGTCTCTAGGCTTAATGGCCGAAGGATTCACGGACATGTGTGGATTGAAGCTCGAGAAGATCAAGCACTACGAGGGCGTCCACTGAAAGGAGATTGAGTGATGTTCGATTTCTTGATTGCAGGAATTCAGGCGCCCATATTCCTTCTTGTGCTGACAGGCATGACTGTGGGAATGGTGGGTGGATTTATCGGAGTTGGCGGAGGCTACATGGTTACACCGGCACTCATTGTGTTCGGTTTTCCAGGATACATGGCTTCCGGCATCGATGTCATGCACATAGCGGGCAAATCGGTGGTAGCAACAGTCAGGCATCGACAACTTGGCAACATCGACTGGATACTAGCTCTGGCAATGGTCGGCGGCACTATGATGGGCGTCGAGATGGGAGTAAGGTTGCTCAATTATACGAAAGTGCTAGGTCTCTCAGGTATTGCCCTCCTTACAGGTTCGGTTGGGATCATGATCGGGCTTTTTGTCTACACGCAGCTTGAAACCCACAAGTCTCAGAAGAAGATAAACGAGCTTACCCAAGCAGGAAAAACTGTGGGACGCGAGTTGAGAGTCAGTACAATCCCGCTTTTCTTTCAGCGCATCGCGCTGAAGCCAATTGTTCGCTGTCACACTGCACGGCTCGTCATCTCCATGTGGGTAATTGTTATTGTCGGCATCGCCACTGGAGTGCTCGCCGGCTTCTTCGGAGTTGGTGGGGGTTTTATACGGGTCCCGGCCCTTGTTTATATGGTGGGCGCCACCACGCATATCGCCGTGGGAACGGACCTATTGGAGATAGTCGTGTCCGGGGGGTACGGCGCCTTGAGGCAGTATATGAGCGGTAACGTGGACATGATAGCGGTCTTCTTCATGATCATTGGGGCGATGTTCGGCGCCCAATTTGGAAGCATCGCCACTTCGTTTGTGCGCGGTCCTGCTATCCGCTATATACTGAGCTACTCATTGCTCCTAGCAACGACGGGAGCTTTTCTCCGGCTGTTCTACATGCTCACTGCGCAGCAATACCAGTTCCTAAACTTTTTCGCGGTGGTTTTCACCCTGGGGGAAATGATCTTCCTTTGCCTCTTTATCATGACTCTCGTCGTCTTCTCGGTGCGGCACCGTCACGGGAAGTGGGTTCCTCCCTGGATACCTTCCCTTGTAGCTGTGCCGTAACAGGATGAATCCGTGAGTAGGTTTTGAAACTAACCATAATACGGAATGTAAGATTTGCTTAGACCAAGATTTCAAGATATTTAAGGAGTGCTTAACCATGAAATGGTTCATCAATTCCATGCTCGGTTATTGGATTTTGCTCCTGGCCTTTTCTTTGGGAACGGCTGCAGTGATTTACTTTTTGTGGCTCAAAGATGCTCTGCTATAAAGGAGGTGGTGCAATGCAGGTATTGATCAACGTCCTACTGTATATATTCCTTCTGTACTGGCTCTATGAATCAGCAGTGGCGAGGGATTATTGGTATTGTTTCGTAGTCTTGTTTGTAATAACGGTATCCGTGGTCGTGAGCCTGTTGCCCAAATATCACGCAAATAAGGTTTCACCTGGCGAATACCCGTATGAAGAATGACATTCAAGAGCTGCGTGGCAAAATTGCGCAGCTCTACCCGAAGCGCAATATAGGAGACTTGACTGAGAGCGACTTTCAGGAGCAAGTCGCTGAACAGACTGTGGCTCTCTATCGCGCGATCATTAAGCGTAAAATGGCCGAAAGTGAGACAATAGAATGTGAGCATCACACGATTTGGACTCACTTTCGGCTTATGCAATCCATATTGCGAGAAACTGCTCAGCAGGCGGTTAGTCTGTTCCTTACTAACCGGAGACTTTTCCGATTGCAGTCCACAATTATGCCCGATGAGCCCCCCACAGCTAATACCCGAGACAATACATCTATAGACGAAGTTTCGTTGGATCGTATTCGGAATTTGAAAAAGAGAATCCAGTTCAGGTGGGGAGAACTGCTTCTCGGAGCTCTATTCTGCGGGATCGCCTATGTTTTTCATGATTGGCTTGCGATAACGGGTCCTGTTCTGTTTGGCCTTGGATTCCTCGGTGTGCTACATGCGCTGATCCTACCGACCCGCTGGATCGAAGTGAGGACGATGGATATACTTCCGGCAAATGCGCCAATGCTTATCTACGCTTTACGAAAGAAGAGCGCAAAGGAGTTGCTGCGCCGTCTTCAGGAGAAATTGATTCAAACATGAGTAGGATAAAGGTGCTACTAGTCGATGACGAAGTTAGTTTTGCGACCAGCATGCAGAAATTGCTGAGCCGCCGCGGTTTTGATGTGAAAATCGCTTTCGATGGACTCACAGCACTTCGTTTCATAGCGGGAGAGCAATTTGATGTTGTCGTGCTCGATATAAAAATGCCGGGCATGGACGGAATTCAGGTTCTCAAGGAAATCATACGATTTTCTGCCGATATTCGTGTTATTCTGCTTACTGGGCATTACTTCTCAACTGAGGAAGAAGCTACTTTGAAGCACGGCGCTTACGCTTACCTTCTCAAACCGTATCCAATTATGGATCTGGTGAATCTGATCAAGGAGGCTGCATCGGATAAAGAAACTGACTTGAATTCATCTGCTAAAGTTAACAATCAGGGCAACCAACTGTGATTATTAGGACGGCAATTCCTCGCGCCTGTTTCTCGTGATTTCTTCACCGCAGTTCCATTTTCGGTTATTCTGGTTGTGTGATCCGCCCATATCGGGCGTCCCTTTCAAAAAATCATAAAACGAGAATTGGACTATGGCTGATACTCTGCGACAAGAACCCGCTGGACAGAACGGAATTTACGGGATGTTCCAACGGCTCTGGCAGGGAATTCTGCTCTTTCTGGAAATCATAGGCATGCGGAGCGCACCCGAGGTGTCTCAGGAACTTCAGCTAGCGAAGCTTAGGCTTTATCACGCAGAATTCCGCAAACTGATTGCAGCGAACCATAGTTTTCTCGAAACCCTCGGGGATTTGGAAGAGAAGCATCTGGGTTACCGTTATGTAGATCGCTCGCGGGTGAAACGGAAAACAGCCCGAGCCCTGGCAGACGTCCACGCAATGATTGAAAGTATCAACGTAATATCGAACGATAGATATGCATCCCTGCGAGAGGCTTTTGATAGAATTGCCGGTACTCTCACCGCATTCATGGAAGATCAACCGGAATACTGTTCGCTGGAACCTGTCCTTGACCTTTTCGAGATTTCCGGCGCTAAGGCCGACTTTGTCGGTGGAAAAATGGCTAATCTTGCAGAGCTGGCAATAGCATTAAATCTTCCCACGCCTGACGGCATGGTAGTCACTACCGAGGGTTTTCATCGTGTGCTCGAGGAGGGTGGAATTAGATCCTGGATCCAGAGCAAACATCTGGAAATTGTTTCCGAAGAAGACATCGACCCTATAAGCAAAGAGTTGCACGAGCGCATATTAAGTCTCGCGGTTTCAAGCACACTTGAAGAACAAATTCTAAAAGCCTACGACCGACTCGCCGAGAAGGCCGGAATTCCCGTATCAGTGGCCGTTCGTTCGAGCGCTGTGGGTGAAGACAGCGAATTCTCGTTTGCAGGGCAGTTCCTTTCATTATTGAACGTGACGAGGGAACAACTTTGCAATGCATATCTGCAGGTGATCGCAAGCCTCTTTTCCTACGAGGCGATGCATTACCGCTTTCTTCACAAAATTCCAGGTGAATCCGCGGAAATGGCCGTGGGCTTTGTGAAAATGGTGGATGCTGTATCCAGTGGAGTTGTGTTTTCCAGAGATCCAAGTCGACCCAACTCCGAACAGGTGATTATTCAAGCGGTAAAAGGGTTGGGGATTACACTTGTAGATGGGAAGACCTCGCCTGAAATAATCTTTGTATCAGGTGGGATCACTTCGCCGTCGATCACCCGCACGCCCTCTACCCAGACTAGTGGCATGGTTCTGGCAGCGGGCTCCGGAATGAAAGAAGAAATTCTGGCGCAGGGCGAGGCAGAAGAACCATGTTTAACTGACGATGAGATCGCGCAATTGGGGCAATGGGCCGTGCTATTGGAAAACCACTTCGGAACGCCCCAGGACATCGAGTGGGCCAAGGACAAGGAACATGGAATAATCATAGTGCAATCCAGACCGCTTCGCCTTGCCCCGTCATCAGAGTCCTCAGCAGAACCGATTCCCGGAGTTCCACTGATCCTGAAGGGCGGAGAAGTAGGATGCCCGGGCGTTGGTTGCGGCCCAGCCATCCACATAACCGATGACGCGGATATGGATTCCTTTCCGGAAGGAGGGGTCCTGGTAGCAAAACGCTCTTCACCCAAATTCATCCGACTTATGTCCAAGAGCAGTGCCATCGTCACGGATGTGGGAAGCACCACCGGGCATATGGCTTCTCTGGCGAGAGAGCTTAGGGTTCCCACTCTTCTGAACACAAAAAGTGCGACTCACACTATACCAAAGGGCGACGCTATCACGGTCGATGCAACGAATGCTTTTATTTATAGGGGACGAGTTCCTGAGTTGATTCAAAGCACTCAAATAGAGAGTCAGCGCAAAGCTCCTGAATTCTGGAGGCAAACCTCGCCTTCATTTCAACTACTGGAAAAGGTCATCTTACTCATTTCCCCGTTGAATCTAACCGATCCTGGTTCTGCGTCATTCACTCCTGAGCGTTGTGTCACCCTCCATGATCTGGCCCGCTTCGTACACGAAAAATCATATAGGGAAATGTTTGGGATGGGCGACAATGTGGGAGATCTTCGAGGTGTAGGTTATAAGCTGGATGTATTTCTGCCTATAGATCTTTATGTCATAGACCTTGGTGGCGGGATCGCAGAAACACCAAAGAAAAAGGTGCTCAAGCGTTCTCAAATTGATTGTGTTCCGCTCTTGGAGGTACTAAAGGGGATGCTGAACGAGAAAATTCCTCGGTTCGGTCCACGTCCCATGGACATGGGCGGTTTATTTTCAATTATGATGCGCCATGCGGTAACCACTCCCGAGGCGGAAAGCACTTTCCGCGACCCGTGTTATGCCATGATTTCAGATAAATATATGAATTTAACTGCAAGAGTGGGCTATCATTTCAGTGTCGTGGATGCCTACTGCGGCGAAAGCCAAAACAAGAATTATATAAGCATTCTTTTTCAAGGCGGGGCGGCTGATTATGCACGTAGAACTCGTAGAGCCGGGGCCATAGCCGAAATTCTTGAAAAGCACGGATTTTCAGTGGAACTTAAGCATGATCTTGTTAGGGCGCGCCTCAACAAAGGAACTCGAGAGGAGACAATGAAGCAGCTGGAAATGCTGGGCTCTCTTCTGCAGTTCTTCAGGCAAATGGACGCTGCTATGGCCAGTGACGATGCCGCCTCAATCTTTAGGGACGCGTTTCTGCGAGGAGACTACGGACTGGAAGAATTGATGAAGACCTAGCAAGTGCCGGCAACATCTGTAGCAAATCCTTTGCGCTCATACGCGTCTTCAATGCAGGAAACCAAATTTTCCACTGGACATGGCTTCAATAACACCTCCGCCGCCCCTTCTTTTAATGCCTCCGAGACCTGTTTGACATCTATGTTGCCTGTTAGAAGAATTACCGGGGTGCGCGTATCACGCTCCCGAATTGCCTTCAGAGTGGTGAGCCCATCCATGCCGGGCATACGCATATCCAGCACTATGACATCGAATTCCTCGTTTGTTAACAGCTCAATTGCTTTATAACCGTCAGGTGCCGTCTGCACATTAATCCCTCGTCTGGTTAGGACCTTGGTAAGGGAGTCTATGAAAAGCTTTTCGTCGTCCACAAGAAGCGTTCTTATTTGATTTACCATTGATTTAGCTCCGAATATCTCCAAATAGTTTCTTCATTCCTGCAACAATTTTCGTTCAAAAGCTTGAGCGATTTTTTCTTCCAAATCGCTCAACTGTATTGGTTTGACCGTATAGTCATAAGCTCCAAGCTGAACTCCGTCAAGGGCTGAATCAACAGAGGCCGCGCCTGTCAGTATGATGACTTCTATATCAGGCCTTTTCTTTTTTAATTCTTTAAGAGTCGCAATGCCGTCTATGCCGGGCATCTTACGATCCAGAATAATCACGTCGAATTCCTTTTCTTCAACAATCCGCAATGCGCTCTGGCCATCGTTGACTGCCGAAACTTCATAACCCCTCCTAGACAGCAGCCATACCAGATTTCTCGTAAAAGGTACGTCATCATCTACCAAAAGCAGCCTCGGCTTTTTCATCGAGGTGGTCCTTTCTTGAGTCCTCCAAAACCTCATTCTTCTCGGTCGGACAAGGTAGCAGGATTATAAATTGAGTACCTTTTCCCACTTCGCTTCGTACCGAAATGCTTCCACCCATATGCCTAATGATGGTGTATGAAATTGAGAGGCCAAGACCTGTTCCTTTTCCTACAGGTTTTGTCGTAAAAAATGGGTCGAATACACGTTCCAGGTCCTTCTCGGGAATGCCCGAACCCGTGTCCGAAACGCTTGCCACAACTTGGTTGCGGGCCTTATTTAGTCCTGTAGTGATATGTATGTTCCCGCTCGACCTGCCTTCATGAGCATCGATCGCGTTACTTATCAGGTTCAGAAAAACTTGTTCAAGTTCAAAAGGGTCAGTTTTAATGTTTGGGAGATTTTCTTGAAGTTCCAGAAATATCTGGACTCCAGCACTGTTTGCCCTTTTCTCAAGAAGCCCCAACGCCTCTTTCAAGATGCTGTTAACGTTTGCGGACTGGGGAGCCGCTGCGATTCTTCTGGAAAAACGCAGCAGATTTTGTGTTATATGGCTGCATCGCTGCACCTGAGAGTCAACCTGTGAGAGCGACAATGCAAGTTGATCCTGGAATTCACTATCCAACGTTGTTTCTTCACTTAAATCCCGTATAACCTGGCTTTCCGTCAGAATGACAGCCAACGGATTATTTATTTCATGCGCAACACCAGCGGCCAGCTCACCGATGGATGCCAGCTTGCTCGCTTGCATGAGTTGTCTGTTCAGGACATCCGCCTCTTGGTCTCGCTTCTTTATCGCCTTTATCATGTAGCGAGCCGTAAAGATTGAGACTACGAGAATCGCGAGAATGCTCAAATGCAGAAGGACCAGAATGAAAGTATTCATATGGTTGATATCGCCAAATACCTCCGAAAAATCCTGTTTCACTACGAGTAACCAGTCGGGATTATTAAACCATGAATAAGCTATGACTTGCGGTGAACCGGATTGCATTGGTACTTGTTTAATTAAATTATCATCAAATATCCCGCGTTCCGGCAAAAAAGACTCCACACGACCGTCGGGATCGGCAATCAGTATACCGCTATCCTTGGTGAAGGAGCCCATTTTTAGCGCCGTTTTATCCATAACTTTGCCCTTGAATCTAGGGGCGGTCTGATAAACTCCCTCTCGGTTCACCAAGAAAACCTCCCCTGTTTTGCCTAGAGTCGCTGTTTCGATCAGGGAACTAAGGAACTCAGTGTAAATTGTCGCTCTCAAGATCCAGGGGCTGCCCCCTTTCGGGGAAAGGACTGCTATTATGAAATGAGGACTCTTGCGATATCCCATGAACATATCACTGATGTAGACACCCTTGGCCATCACCTCTTTCCACCAGAACGTCACAGAATAGTCCTTATCCATGAGATCATATGGGCCAACATATGAAATGTACTTTCCCTCTGAACCAATGACCCCCAAGTCTGTGAAATAGGATCCGTCCCTATTGAGCGCATGAAAGATTTCCCTGAGGTTCGATGAATCTGACAAGACGCTCAAAGAGTGCGTATTGGCCACCAATTTGAGATCTGATGTCCGCTCCTGGAGAAAGGATTCGGCTATTTTTCTATTGTATTCAACCGTTCTTTGGAAATAATCAGCCATTCGGGACATGGAAAACCGAGAGTAATAGAGATAACTGATCCAGCCTACCAGAAGCAATGGAAGCACGGAGCACGTTACCGAAACGAGGATAAACCTACGAAATAATTTGGGATAAGATCGACTGCGCAAGTCCGTCGCTTCTGAATGGACCGCTTCAGTAGGTCTGTTTTTTCGGAACATGCGTCTCCTCAGGGAAATAAAATAAAGAACGTGTACACCCAAGAAGTGTGAAGCATATAAAGCAACAGGCGTGCCAAGGCATGGATATAAAACATGTGCTGCTAAAGGTGCTGAGAGACCCCCGGATATTCAGCGAAGACGCATATCCTGGCGAACTGTGACATCCGGCTGTCCGCTTCTTTTACATGTTGTAAAAATGGCCCGGGCGACTGCTTACTTGAGGGTGGCATGCGTCCTGGAAACAGTTTGGAGGCTTGCTACGTTCAGACGCATGGGAATGCCTTGCTTGGGAACATTCGAAGGAATTATGGCCGGGCCGATATAACTCAAAAACTCAATTCACAAAAGAATAGCTTAGCCACAAAGATCGAGCGCATACTTGACTTCTTCACCTATTATCTTATCGCTTAGTGGTCGGATAGAATCCAGGAAGTGTCGAGCCGCAGCACCTCCGATGCGGCCCAGCGCCCAAACGCACATTGCCCGCACACGTTCGTCTGCGTTTTCTCTAAAGGCACGCGTCAGCTCCATCACGTACTTGGTATCACGTGTATTTCCCATGCTGCGTGCCACGTTCATCTTCCAATGCCAGATATGGTCGACAGGCATATAGAACATGTGGGGCCAGATTCGCTTTTCGAAATAAGACTGATCCATATGAAGCAGCTTCTCTAATTGGAAATCAGAGCTTTTCTTTTTGACCTTTTCATTCTCCGGTAAGTCCGCGGCAAGCCATGGAGCGTTTCGAGGGCAGACATTCTGGCAACGATCGCAACCATATACGTACAGGCCCATGGGTTCTCTTAATCCTCGCGGTGTAAGATCTGAGCCGCGATAAGTAAGGTAAGACACGCAGCGGCGAGGATCGATGTGGCGTGGTCCCTTGAGAGCGCCCGTAGGGCAGGAAACTATACAGGCGTTCTTACACCAGTCTGGGCAGCCTACTTCCAGAGTCGACCGATCCGGCTCATACTCGACATCTATGACAACCGCAATTGGTAAAACCCAAGAGCTTTGAAGCGCCACACTATTTGAATAGAGTAGGCAGTTCTTGCCGAATGTGCCCAGGCCGGCACGCGCCGCAGCTGGCCGATGAGGAAGATCAGGGGGTACTTTGCAATTTATGCCGTTCTCGCTCAAAAAAGAGCGAAAAGCTTTGAGACGCACAGCCATTCCATCCTGAGTAACTCGATCATCGTCCAGATAGCAACGACCGAAAAACGGTTCCAGATTTCGAGGATAGCTTTTAGAGAAATATAGCTCCAGAAGCACTATGATGGTCCGTGCCTCCGGCAACACATTCTTGGGATCCGTGCCGGCCATAAGGTCCCGTCCGATCGCCGCGGTCCAGGCGTACTCCGCCTCTCGCTCCTTGAGTATTTTTCTCTGAGATTCAAATGGCTCCGCATTGGTGAAACCTATGTCTGCGAAACCCAGCTCATGCGCTTTGTTTATAATTTCATTGCGCGATGCCATGTGATACTCCGTTCAGGCATATTTGTTCTGCATCCTTCAAATCGAGACTGCCGAGAACCTATATTTGTATTCCATACTTTCCGGAATTCATTGTCTTAGACCAATCCGAGGAGTTGAAGGCATCCAACAGTGTCACCGGCGACCGCGATCGTCAATACATTTATGTGAATTGTCCCACAGTTTTCCGGAGATATCCCATAGAGCTGAGTAGCCACACAAAACATTTGCCCTCCTGCTCTCTGGCAAATTTGCTATAATCTTTTTCACAAGACCGTCACCGACATGAATGATTCGCGACTTATACGATTAGTGATCGCGCGGAAGATTGAGCTGAAGAATCACGAACATGTATTTTAGGTTCGTAACGCTCGATCTATGAAATTGTGAGTTTGTTCCTGGGCTAACCTGCGAACCAGGTCAGAAGTAAGGATTAATTTTGATTCAAAAAATTTGATCCGAATCGAAAAATGCGGGAGGCTGCGGGTATGAGATACAGAATCGGTTCCAGCATCTCGGTAATATTTTTTCTACTCGGTTTTGTCACTTGCTCCTCGGCTGCAGATCTAAAGGATGCGGTGAACTCTTTCTACAAGGATTATTTTGAGACACTCAAGAGCGATCAAGCGAGCCTGCGAAGCTTAGCGGAAAAAGTTCAATTTAAGCGGGATATTGCAGAAAAATGCCTTGATCTGTGCAAGGCGAAACTGAATATTCAGGACGGCAGAACTGATGCATGGAGACATTTTTACGAAAATCTGAAGGTATCGATCGAGCTTACGGCTAAAGGGCCTGACTGTTCGGAAAAGACAATCAGCCCATTGGTCCGGCTTGTCAACAATCTTACAAGCGGATTGTCCACGGAAAATTACTTGAGCGCAGATGATCCAATCTTTGTGATTCAGAACATTATTCGATTGTGCCCTGAAAAAGGTGGCATTTACTACTGTGCGTTGGGAGAACTTTACCTCCGAGAGCGTCAGTTCGGCATGGCCCAGGACGCTTTTGCGAAGGCAGCAAAATTTAAGGGTGATGAAAAAGTGCGCAATTTTCTAGCCGCAGCCGAAAAGAACGTCGCCGAATACGCAAAAGGCAAGCCCATCGAAAAAGCGGATATCCAAAAACTTATGCAGAACGGGCTCATGGGGGTTGAACCACAGACCGCGATAAAGGTCCGCAATGCAATTCAAACCAACAGAATATTTTTTGATGAATGGAAGCACGATATCAAGGATCAGGCTCTCCAGGAACTTGATGAAGTGGGGAAGGGTCTGCTGGAAAGCTTCGCCAAAGACGATAAGAAAGCGTTATTAATAGAAGGGCACACTGACAAAGGAGGATTGGAAAGAGGGTTGAGGAACGAACTCATGCTTCTTTCCGAGCGCCGAGCTGAAGCCATAAAGAACTACCTCGTGAAGAAATTCGGGATTGATGCTTCCCGGCTCCGCACGCAAGGCTATGGACCGGATAAACCATTTACGCCTAAGACCGATCGCGATGGCCTGGCTCAGAACAGACGAGTGGAATTCAAAATGGATTATGTGCGATGAACTGCGCCGATCATAAAAGTATTGCGTGCCTAAAATGACATAATTTTATTGGGAAGGCACAGCTCGAGCAATCCCCAAAATGTGAGCTTAGGAGCAGAATTCATGTAGGTATTATCGCTGGAGATGCTTCCCTCTTACTCCGTGATGAGTCCCGAGGATGTTCGCCTTGACGTTGGCAATCATTCGGTGCACCCATCGGAGATTCTCCAAGCCCTGACTGTTCCGACGGAGGACCACTTCCTCGTGATTGAAGGAGTCCGCCGCCAAAGTCCGATATGCCTGCCCACCGTCCGTCCTGACCTGTGAACCTCGGGCGAGCCTTTCCTGCGCTACGGAAAGTATCTGTTCTTTAGGGAGAAGGGATGTCCGAACCAGGCTTTCAACTCACTCCAGGAAGTTGAGAGCGTCCTGCGTCAAGAAATTGGCCGTCTCCAAAACGATCCAGCCAGCCTTCGCTCGCTAACATATCTCCCTCACCTGATGGAAGTTCCCTGTTCGAATGCGAAGTCGTGTAAGATCCCGAAAAACAAGAAAATAGTGATAGGGATCGCTGTAAATCTTCCGCATCCAAGTGCGCCGGCAAGTCTGTTTAGAAGCGGGCGCGACACAATCGACACGATTCTCAGATTTGCCTGATGGCATCAGTCACATGACTGCTCTTTCTCGGTCAACGGGTCAATTCCACAGGATTCGTCTCCCTTTTTCTTCTTGATGGCTGCCAGTATCCTCTCAGGCGTGATAGGGAGGTCCTTAATACGGACGCCGATGGCATCATAAATGGCATTGGCAATGGCCGGCGCCGTAGGGACGCATCCCGGCTCGCCAATACCTTTGGCGCCGTAAGGCCCATCCTCGTCAACAGTCTCAATCACCACCGGTGTCAAGGAAATGGCGTCCTTGGCGGTCAGAATTTTGTAATCGCGAAAATTGGGGTTCATATTTCGCCCCTTTTTCAGAATAACCTGTTCCGTAAGGGCGTATCCAAGTCCCATCAGAACCCCTCCATGGACTTGGCCGTCCAGCAGCAAGGGGTTGATGGCCCGACCTACATCATGGGCGGCAACGTAGTCCAAGATTTCTACTTTACCGGTCTCTTCGTCCACTTTAACCCGTACGCCATGGGCGCCGAAGGAATAGGTGGCAGACAAATTGCCTCGAAAATCACGGTCCATATTCTCATTGGGCGGATCATAAAAACAGTCAGCCATCATCATCCGACCGCCGTGAGAAAAATGGGAGTTCCGCAGCAATTTTGCAAGGGGCAATTGCGATGAGGGGTCGCCTTTGACAAAGAATGACCGATCCTTTAAGACCAAGTCGTCCACACTAACTTTAAGCGCCTTGGAAGCCATCTCCATAAGGCGATGTCGTATTATTTTGGCCGCGCCCAGAGCGGAGTTGCCAGCCACAAATGTGGTGCGGCTCGCATGGGCTCCCACGTCCCAGGGACATGTGTCCGTGTCTTGATGGAGGATATGGACGTCTTCCACTTTGATTCCCAGTTGTTCCGCCACGATTTGAGCCAGCACGGTTTCGGAGCCTTGACCCATATCCGAAGCGCCGGTGAACACCTGCGCCTTGCCGTAATCATCCATTTTGATGATCGTCCCGCAGCCGTCGGATTTGTAAATTCGGGCTCCGCCACCAACATGAATCAGAGACGCTACGCCGACGCCCACCCCCGTTTCCTTGGGTCGCCCAGGTTCCAGCTTTTCTGAGACTGCTTCGATGCACTCGGGAAGGCCACAGGTGGTGATGCGAAAACCCTGAGGCGTGACATCACCCGGCTGGTTGCAGTTGATGCGTCTTAGGTCCATACGGTCGATGCCGGCAGCTTCCGCAAGCATATCCATGGCGCTCTCGATGGCAAAGGTCGCCTGGGGATTGCCGTAACCACGCATAGCTTGCGAGTAAGTGTTGTTGGTATACACGCATTTGGCTACATAGCGAACGTTTGGCACACGGTAAAGGGAGGTGATCGGCATCATCATTACCGACGGGGTTGTGACGCCCCATGACGTGTAGGCGCCGTTGTCCAGTACCATTGACATGTCGCGATAGAGCAGCTTGCCGTCCTTATCGCAACCCATGGAAATGTGGATAATAGTTGGTTGACGCGTAGATGTGGCCACGAATTCTTCTTCACGGCTAAACATTATTTTCACCGGACGCCGAGCGTGCCAAGCCAGAAGAATGGCCACGTGTTCGTATGCATAGGTGTCGAGCTTGCTGCCGAAACCGCCCGCAATGTAAGGTTTGATCACTCGCACGGTCTTGTCTTCAAGCCCCAAAGCCTTTAGCGTTTCCAGGAAATCTTTCTGCGCCAAGGACGGGATTTGCGTATTGGTGTGAATGGTTAGATTGTTGGCGTGGTCAAAATCGGCAATGGCCCCGCTGGTCCCCATGCAACAATGTGTAACCCAGGTCGTCGTGAACCGTTCCTCAACCGAAAAGGCCGCTTCCTGCTTGGCTGCTTCCACATCACCGTAATGCAAATTCCAAGGCATTTTGAGAATATTGGTTTTGTGGTTTTCATGAATCAGAGGCGCATCCGGCTTCATAGCCTCTTCAGGATCGAAAATTGCCGGAAGGGCCTCATAGGTAACTTCAATTAGATCAATCGCTTCTTTGGCGGTTTCCGGATCCGTTGCCGCGACCGCCGCCACTTCGTCCCTATATGATCGCACTTTCCCAGCCTTCAAAGGCGGGTTGTCTTTGTAAACTCCCATGCGAACGGGCGGAATATCCTCGCCTGTCAAAATCACGCGCACGCCTGGTAAAGATTTGGCCTTTTCACTATCAATTTTTACGATACGAGCGTGGGGATATTTGCTGTAAAGAATCCTGCCGTAGAGCATACCGGGTAGTTTCACATCTTGAATATATTGAGCCCGCCCAGTCGCTTTATCTATGGCATCAACCTTCGGGACCCGCTTGCCAATCGATGTAAACTCTTGTGTAGTTTCCATTCTTCATCTCGTCCTTTACTGTTCGTGCATAAAGTGAATGAGGTGCCACCGGTTGTTAGACGCCGCAAAGCGTGTATGTTTTGGGGCGCTGGGTCTTCGATATTAAACCCCTTGGCACACAACGCCTGAAGACAACCGCTAGCTGTTCTGCTAGTCGGAAGGCCCGCCGACTTTCCGGACCACCACCTCCACGTCGTCGGAACTTTTATCGATAACAGCCTTCACAGATTCGAAAATCGGGACATATCCCGTGCAGCGGCAGAGGTTCCCGGCCAATGCGTGTTTAATTTCGGCCTCACTCGGATACGGATTTTCATCCAGGAGGGCTTTAGCCGACAAAATCATACCAGGGCTGCAAAAACCGCATTGAATCCCACCGTTCTCTACAAAGGATTTCTGCAGCCGATGCAGGGTCCCATCTGCGGCCGCAAGTCCCTCTATGGTCAAAACCTCAGCGCCGTCGACCTCTACAGCGGAGTAAAGACATGAATTAACAGCCATTCTATCTACAATGACCGTACAGGCGCCGCATTCACCGCTGCCGCAGCCTTCCTTGGTGCCTGTCAGGCCCAGCTCTTCGCGCAACAGGTGTAGCAGCGTCCAATGGTCCTCCATCATCATCTGCATTTGATTACCGTTTAATTTGAATTTCACTTCTCTAGACATGTAAAAAGCCTCCAATAGGGTTTGGAACTTGAATTTAGAGCGCCTCCACCGGGCTTGACTGCAAAATCGGCAAGAATAGGCCGCCATTGGGCCTGGAATTGGAAGCTATGGCCGATTCACAGTCGGTGTCATACCGGGATCCGGCGGTGAGCAGGAGTCTGCGATTAGAGGCACGCGTTCTCTCAGTCATCAGGCTTCCATTGCCTTGACTCTTTCCAAGCATTTCATGCCCATTCTTCGCACAAGCACAGCCACCATTTCGCGGCGGTACCAAGCCAAGCCGCGAATACTGTCTCTCACGAGCGATTCCTTCGCCGCCAGATTGCCGGCTTCACTCAGGGTTTCTTCAGTGATTTCCTTCCCAACCAAATACTGCTCGGCGCTTAATGTGCGAATCGGAGTCGGTGCTGCTACTCCGAGAGCCACGCGAGCCTTGGCGCAACGGTTGGAGCCCTCTTCAAGACTGAGCAGGACTCCCACGCCAATGAGGGGAAGCTCCATAGCTGCCCGGCGGCCGAATTTCTGGTACGCCGCTCCGGTACGAGCCGGCTGCTTGGGAACAATAATTTCGGTGAGGATTTCTCCCGGATCCAGCACTGTTTGTCCAGGACCTTCGAAAAAACGAACCAAATCTATATTGCGCTCACCTGCGGCGCCGTAGATGCTGACGCGCGCATCCAGGGCTATCAGCGGTATTGCGCCATCAGCCGAGGGAACCGCATTGACCAGGTTGCCGCCGATGGAGGCCACGTTGCGGATTTGCACCGAACCGATATTCTGTACAGCATCATGTATGATGGGATATTGCAGCTTGATCAACGCGGATGTTTCCAGCGCACGGTGGGTGACGAAGGCGCCGATATGCAACTCACCAGTATCCGAATTTAGTTGCACTTGAGCGTGTCCTGCAATGTGTTTCAGGGAGATCAGATGATCAGGGGCCATCTTCCCGGACTTGATCTTGACCATCACATCTGTGCCCCCGACTACGTACTTGGCCCCATCACTGTGGGACTGATACAATGAGACGGCCTCATCAAGTGTTTTCGGAACTAAGTATGTGAATTTCTTCATCGCAACCTCGGCTTCGTGGATATTGAATTCGAAAGGCCAATGCATTCCGAAGACAAATTACAGCAAGAGATTTCCCTTGACTGCTGGTTGTCGAACACTCGCTTGGATTTTCCGGCCGAGCGAGGGAGTGAAGGGTAATCATTTGTTTTAAGATCGCTCCTCAAGGTGACAGTTCTTTTCATAACGATGCCCCTTTGGATTTGACCTGCGCGTGTATTGCGCTTTTTCGGCGAGAGGGGTACAAGAGTCCCGGGCACGATAAATCTCCACAAATAGAATGCCGTTGCTAACCGTCAATTATCTAGAGACAGCACGTCCAGAGAGTTCCCATCACCTAGCCGCTTTGGTACGGAAAGCGGCAGTCGCCGCTGCATCCACCGTAAGGTTGTCGGGAGCAATAATCACCCCGTAATCTTCACGGGCTTTTTCGATGCTAACATAACCGTTTTGAACATCCTCAGCGACATCTGCAGGGTCGCGCTCGAACGGATTTCCGTAACCGCCGCCGCCCGCGCTGTAGAAGGCCATCCGGTCACCAGGAGAGGCGAAGGTTAGACCGCTGGGATCGGCATTTTCTTCGTTCTTAAGAAATCTGGCTTTGGAGCCATTACCGCCACCGAAAAGACCCTCAGGCGGATAGCGAAAGCGGCCGGCCTGCACGGCTATCGTAGTAGGCCCGGATGGGGCCAACTCATCATCTGGTACACGAATAATTTTTCTGCGACCCAAACCACCTCGTTTTTTCCCAGGACCACCCGAATCCGGCACCAGGCAACGTTCTTCAACAATGAGCGGAGTATCGCTTTCGAAGATTTCCACAGGCGTGTTGGCGCCGTTGGCGGGAAAGATGGCGCAATGGTGTCCGTCCATGAAGCTGCTCGCGCCCATCCCTCCCCCACGTATGATCATTGTGAGCCAGGGTTTCCCATTGTGACGCCGGCCGTAAAGTATGTTTGTCTGGGCCGGAGTGCCGCCGCTGCCGGCTATGATTCGATCGGGGACTGCCGGCGCAAGGGCACGGAAGACCATTTCAGTCATGAAATGTCCTACCTGCATCCGAGCCGCCACTGGCGCCGGAAAACTGCAGTTGACGACGGAGCCTTCGGGGGCAGTCATTTTGACTGGCCGAGTAGCGCCTTCATTGATGGGAACTTCCGGATCGAAAGCGCTTTTTATGGCCATAAAGACATACGTATAAGTAAAGTTGTATACGACATTCACACCCCAATTAACCTGTGGGGAGGTGCCGTCAAAATCTACCAGAATGTCACTTCCCTTGACATCAACAGTCAGGGCGATGATTATGTCATCGCGTTTGCCGGCCCCTTCGATGACCCCTCTATAGGGATAGCGCCCATCGGGAATTTTGGTGATTGCCTGACGCATGCTGGATTCCGTCCGGTTTATGATTTCACCAGCCAGGTCATCTAAGTTATCAAGTCCCTCGTCGGATAGCATTTCAACCACTTTTTCGGCGCACACATGATTAGAGGCCACCTGTGAACGAATATCGCCGATGACCTCCTCTGGCGTGCGCACATTCCATCGGATCAGATTCAATACGGATTCATTAGGGACCCCGGCTTCGTAAAGTTTCAAGGGAGGAATAAAGAGCCCTTCCTCATATACTTCGCGGTTATCAGAGGCGACGCGCCCGCCGATATCGGAATGGTGGAACACGCAGGCCGTGAAGGCAACAATCCGCTCTTTGTAAAAGACAGGGCTTAAGACGCAGACATCATTCAAGTGTCCGGCTAGCAACCAGGGATCATTGACAATGATGACATCTCCCGGTCGATATTCTGAACTAGGAAAAGTGTGGATAATCTTCTTCACTCCCAGCGACATTGCGCCGGCCTGACCCGGAGTGCAGAGGGTGCCCTGCACAAGCTCGTTGCCCTGGCTATCGGTGAACATGCATGTGTAATCGTGGGCGTCACGCAGCAGGCTCGAAAAGGCGGTGCGCGCGACCGAAGCATCGGCTTCGTCCACGATGGAAATCAACCGGCGCCAAAGAATTTCAAGGGTAATCGGATCGAACTTGTGTGGCATGTTCAGTCTCTCCTTCAGAGGTCGAAAATGCATTTCAGGAGGCTGCTTGGTATATAACGCTTCCAATTGAGTGGTTTGAAAAAGTTCATGCCCACCCAAGGAACGAGGAACAATCAGATTCCTGCCGCCCTATCAAATGTGATCCATACAAAGCCATGGTCATCTACCGAAGCGTGTGCGTCTTCACCTAGGACTATGGTAGATTCTTTTTCTTCCACGATGGCCGGACCTTCAATTTTGGCCCCGGAAAACAACTTCAGCCGATCGACCACCGTAAATGAGATGTATTTCTTCTGAATCAGAGAGTAAGCTTGACGTTCTCCCTTGATACAGTCCTGTAATGTCCCGCTGCTGGCGGTAAGGCGCGGAATTCGGAAGGGACGTTCCGGAAGACTGGCTCGCACCCTAAAAGTGATGAATTCCACCCGAGTATCCGGGTAGGTGCGACCGTACAGCCGTTTGTAGGTCTTATCGAAAAGGCCACGGATTTCATGCTGTTGCCATTTGTGGAAAGCCTTGTTGGCGATGGGTAAATTCGTCTCGGCCCCTTGGCCCACAAAGCGCATGTCAATCGAGCGGGCAAAGCTGATGTCCTCCGCCCGACCGCTTTGCTGCAGGATGGCCGAAGCCTCCTTTTCCAAATCCGTAAAGAATTTTTCAATGCTGTTGAAATCCGCCTCATCCAAACCAATGCGATGGCTGCGTACGAGATCAAATGCCACAGGAGCGGTGAAAAAGCCTAGGGCCGAGCCAACGCCAGCCAGGGGTGGCACGATTATCCGCGGAGCGCCTATTTTACGCGCAAGCCCGTAAGCGTGTACTGGTCCGGCGCCACCGAACGCAGCCACTGTGACGCTATTGGGATTGCCGCCTTTTTCGGCGATATGGGTTTTGGCGGCCGCAGCCATGGTTTCGTTAATCAGATCGTGGACGCCGAACGCTGCTTCTGTAACCGTGGTGTTGAGTGGCTTGGCAATCTTGTTTTCAATTGCTTTATAGGCGGAGTCCAAATTCAACGGCATGGTGCCGCCCAAAAAATAGTTTGGATCCAAATAGCCGAGGATCAAATCGGCATCAGTTACCGTAGGGTTCTCTCCGCCCAAGCTGTAACTGGCCGGCCCCGGATCCGCTCCGGCGCTTTCCGGACCCACCTGTAGAAGACCCATTTTACTGATGCGGGCGATGCTACCTCCGCCCGCGCCGATTTCCATCAGATCGACCACCGGCACCTGAATGGGCAATCCGCTGCCTTTCTTGAAACGCTGCACGCGGCCCACTTCGAAAGTTGAAACCAATCCGGCCTCTCCTTTTTGAATGAGGCACGATTTGGCGGTAGTTCCCCCCATGTCGAAGCAAAAGATATCTTTGATGTCAAACATGCGGCCGTAGTGTTGCGAAGCGATCACTGCCGCCGTAGGACCCGATTCGATGATGCGTACAGGAAATTCACAGGCCGTAGCGACGGTAGTGATGCTGCCGCTGGACAGCATTATA
This sequence comes from Desulfomonilaceae bacterium, assembly GCA_052144015.1. Classification (GTDB taxonomy): domain Bacteria; phylum Desulfobacterota; class Desulfomonilia; order Desulfomonilales; family Desulfomonilaceae; genus DATJPW01. The sequence goes on along the minus strand of JBKQRG010000272.1, from coordinate 12,627 downwards.
AACAGCTTGCCGTCGAACCCGAGCGATTGCAGACGAGAGGAGAGTTTCTGCAGGTATTTTACCGTAATAGGTTTCACATACGCGTTGGTAGCGGTGGTGGAAGTTCGCTCGTACTCTCGGATTTGAGGCAGCACTTCGTAGGATGCGGATACGGATAGGTCCGGCGCCAGCTCATTGACCAATGCCTTAATTTTTGCCTCGTGTTCCGGATTTTCGTAAGAATTGATCAAGCAGATTGCCACCGACTCAACCTCGGCCTCCTGGAGGGAACGCAAAGCCTGTTTGGCTTGATCGATGTTCAGCGGGCATAAGACGCGGCCGTCGCTGGCGATCCGCTCATCCACTTCAACCCTCAGGGCACGAGGAACCAAGGGGGGTGGGTATTCGGAAAAAATGTCGTACGCATCGTACCTGATTTCACGCCCGAGTTCCAAAACGTCCCGGAATCCCTTGGTGGTTATCAGCCCTGTACGGGCGCCTTTCCTTTCGATAATAGCGTTAATGACCAACGTGGTGCCGTGGATAATCTCGGCCACCTCCGGCACAAAATCGGGAGTTTGCTCCTTCAGCGCCAATATGCCGGTTTCGACGGCATCCGAAGGGTCGGACGGCGTGGTCAAGCATTTGTAGATCGAAAACGTGCCGGTTTCATCGTTGACCAGAACAAAATCGGTAAAGGTACCACCGATGTCACAACCTAAACGAAATGGCCTGTCTTTCATGAATTCTCCGGTATTGCTCTTGACGCAAAAAATCTTTACCTAATTACGCCGCAGCCGGTAGCCGTGTCAAACTTGAACCTGGCCTTCGGATGCGGATTAGAATATGCAAGGTTCGTCCCACTGACGGAAAACATCTATGAAAATACCGCCATTTTACCCGCGGTGGAATAGAAAATTTTCACGCCAACTTCGGACCCACGATAATGCCCACCCAGACCCGGTTTGGCGATAAGGGTGAGTATTCTCTTCTTTCCTCGCATGCTTCCTTCCATTCGCCAGGATTTACGCCGATGGATCAAATTGGTTTTGGTCGTATTGATCCAGGATGGCTGCAAGCCCTCTCAAAACATGTTCCCTGACCAGTAGTTCCACATCCTTCTCTTCCCGCTTTTGCATCATGGCCAACATTTTTCGGTGGTCTTGGTGGCTGGCCAGAGCCAGGGTCTTATCCTTGAGAATTATCTTGCGAAACCGAAGAAATTGGTCCTTAAAATCGTTGATGACCTTGATTAGGATGCGATTGCGGCTCAACGCGTAAAGCATATCGTGAAGTTCGGTATTGATCTTGGGCAGAGCTTCCAGGTCATCGATTTTCAGGTGCTTTTCAAACTGGTCAATTTTCCGAAATAGGGGCTTCAGGTCCTCCGGCCCGTGCTCGACGGTAGCCAACCGCGCCGCATACCCTTCCAACACTGCGCGAATGCCAAAAGACTCTGCGATATCCTCCCGGGTCAACCTCGTCACCGTATAACCGCCGTGTTGCAGCTTGGTCAGTAGGCCTTCACGTTCGAGCTTGTGAATCGCCTCCCGAACCGGTGTGCGGCTCACACCCATGATTGAGGCAATATGGCTTTCCACAACCCGGCTGCCGGAAGAGATATCGCCGCAAGTAATGGCATGCCTCAAAAGCTCAAAGATATTCTGACCGGCGGATTTCCGTTCCGCCAATGGCTTTAAGGCGAGTGCAAAGCTGTCCGTCTCGGTATTCATCTGTTCCTTTATTGCCCGGGAAAGGCATCCATCGGAAAGGTCAAAGGCAGACCTTACCCGAGGGCCACATTCGGAAATCAAAGTCCGGCCCAGCCGGCGATGTTACACTGCAATACTTCATGCGTGCCCCCGCCGTTGAGTAAAAAGCGCGTGTCACGGAAATAACGCTGAGCCGTGTATTCCATGGAATAGCCATAACCGGCGAAAATACGAGTGCATTCGTCGGCAGCGCTGCATGCGGCTTCAGTGGCAAAGTATTTGGCCATAGAGGCTTCCTTCAAAGCCTCCTGCCCTGCGTCGATCATGGCCGTGGCCTTATAAGTCAGCAGTTTCGAGGCCTCCAGATTGGTGGCCATGTTGGCAACCTTGGCCTGGATGAGCTGGAATTTGCCAATGGGTTTCCCGGATGCAACCCGCTGCGTGGCGTACTTGATAGAATCGTCCAAGACCGCCCGCTGCAACCCTATGGCCAGAGAGGCTGTCATGGCTCGAATCTCGGCAATAATTTTGAGGAAAGCATTCAGTCCCTCTCCTTTTGGTGTCAATCGATATTCTTTAGGAACCAAAACGTCTTTGAAGGCCACCTCACAGATGGGCGTTGTACGGGTCCCCAAACAGTCAAACCTCGGGCTGATCGAAACTCCGGGGAAATGGCGCGGTACGAAAAAGTACCCTATCCCGCGTAGCCTTTTGCTGGGATCGGTCTGGCACATGACCGTATAAAAACTGGCTTCAGGCCCGTCAGTAACCCAAGTCTTCATGCCGGTGATCAGATACCCATCATCGACTTCGGTGGCCCGTGTGGTTATAGCGCCCAAATCGGAACCAGCATCGGGTTCGGTCATACAAAAACAGCCGATTTTCTCACCCCGCATCGCAGGCAAAAAATATTCTTCGCGCATCTCGTCCGTCCCGTAATGGAACAGAAAATTAGTGCCCATCAAACATTGCATTGCGGTAATGGACGCAACACTCACGAGGCCCCGAGCGATCTCTTCGCAGATGACGCAATACAGGGTCGTATTGCCGCCGGCGCCGCCCTTGTTTAGCGGATAGCGAATCCCGAAAATCCCCATCGCGGCCAATTTATGGAATATCTCTCTCGGGAACTCGGCCTTTTTATCCAACTCTTGGGCTATTGGAATGATTTCGTTGTCAACAAATCGCGCTATATTCTTTCGAATCAGTTCTTCCGGATTTGATCTTATCATTTAGGAGATCCTTACTCAGCAGGTTTCTTATTCGCCATCAATCGTAAGTGACTTTGCGGGCTGTCTGAAGTTGTCTGGTCAACTCCGGGACTACGTCAAACAGGTCACCTACGATCCCCCAGTCGGCTACCTTAAAGATAGGCGCGTAGGGGTCTTTGTTTATGGCCACAATGAATTTGGAATCCATCATTCCAGCCCGATGCTGAATGGCTCCGGATACGCCGCACGCAATATAAAGGTCCGGCCGAACAGTCACGCCGGTCTGGCCGACTTGGCTGGAAGCAGGTATCCAACCTTCTTCGAATGCCACGCGGGTACCGGCTAATTCCCCCCCCAAAACCTCAGCCAATTCAAGGAGGAGTCCGAAACCGGCGGGGTCATTTACTCCCCTACCTCCGGCCACAATGATCTTTGCTTGTGACAGATCCACATGTGTCCTGGCCTCCTTGACAACTTCCAAGGTTCTGGTGCGAATTTGTTCTTCCGTTAGCTTGGTGACGTGGGTGATGACAGCCCCTTTTTTGCCGGGAGTGGGTATTGCTTCCATGACGCCTGGCCTCACAGTGGCCATTTGAGGGCGTGAAAAGCGGTTGGCAATGGTTGCCATGACGTTGCCGCCAAAAGCCGGCCGTGTTTGCCACAGGATACGTTCCTCAGGGTCGATGGAAAGCTCCGTGCAATCCGCTGTTAACCCCGAACCGATGCGTTTGGAAACCCTCGGAGCAAGATCACGACCGATATGAGTAGCGCCCATGAGCAGAATGTTGGGCTTGTGGGCGACAACGAGCTCTTGGAAGACATGAGCGTAGGCCTCGGTGCGATAGTCCTTTAAGGTGGCATCCTCTACCAAGTAGACCCTATCGGCGCCGAACGCAATTAAGGCGCTGGCCAGGCCGGACACATGGTCGCCGATCAAAATCGCCGCCACTTCTTGATTGAGATCCTTGGCCAATCCTTGCGCCCTACCCAACAACTCCAAAGAAACCCTGTTCAGTTCCCCGCCGCGTTGTTCTGCGAATACCCAAACTCCCTTATGATGAGAGAAATCAGGCACGACCCTCGGTTTCGTATCGGTGAGGATCGCCTCGTTGCGGCATGCATCCATGCAAGCGCCGCAACCTGTACAACGCTCTCTGACATGAGCCTTACCATCTTTTATTTCCATGGCGTCATACGGGCATGCCCGCGTACAACGGCGACACCCGTCACAAAGATCGATTTCAACCCAGACTGCCATAATTACCTCGTAATACTCATGAACCCTTCTTGAAGAGCAGCTGACTGCTTGTTTCAGGAACTGCAGGCATTACTTTCTTAGGATGTTTCCGCTATGGGTAGTTGCACTAGCTTGTTTTCTTTAAAGCGCTCGATGAGGCTTTGCGCCACGTTGAACGTGCTGCCCTCCAAGAATTCGCCCTGACGTTCGAATTTAGGGGCGAAGGTTTTAATGACATGAGTGAGAGATCCCTCCAAACCTATCTCCGCGGTGGTTACCCCGATATCCGCGGCGTTCCAAACCTGAATAGGCGCTTTTTCGCGGCATGCCAGTATCAGCGCGGAAACCAGCGGGTAGCGGGGCCGTTTTTCGCCGGCGATAATGGTCAAAAGCGCAGGCAAACTGCATTGGACACGCTCGTACCCGTCTTCCATCCGGCGTTTGACCACGATATAATCCGGCTTAATCGCTTCGATATCGAAAACATAGGTCACCTGGGGCAGGTTCAAGAAATCTGCCACTTGGGGGCCGACCTGGGCAGTGTCACCGTCAATGGCCTGTCGGCCAGCCAATACGAGATCGAATTCCCCCGCGTGTTCAATTGCTTTTCCGAGCGTAAACGAGGTGGCCCAAGTATCTGCGCCGGCGAAAGCCCGATCCGACAGCAAAATGGCTCGATCCGCACCCATTCCTATGGCTTCGGACAGAGCGTCGATTGCTTGGGGAGGGCCCATGGTCAGAACCGTTATCGTGGCGCCACAGGTTTCTTTCAAGGTAACCGCCGTCTCCAACGCGTGAAGATCATCGGGATTGACTATTGTCTCAACACCTTCACGAATTAGGTTACCGGTCTTGGGATCGAGTTTAACTTCGGTGGTATCGGGAACCTGTTTGATTAACACAATAATATTCATGGCTTTTAGCGTGGCTCCAGGTTGATTTGTCGCTTCTTCTGAAACTCAGATAATGCCATCAGTTTTGAGCTTGGCTATATCTTCCTCCGAAAACCCCAATCGTCCGTAATACTCGCTGTTGTGCTCTCCAAAACGGGGAGGGAATGTCATTTGGCGCTCGCTGTTTTCCAGAAAGGCAGTCATATTCGGAGGAGGCGCAAGAGTGATACTGGTCTTCGTTTTGGGATCGTGGGCTGAAAGAAGCCGCCTCTGAACAAGGGGGTCTGCGATGCTGTCGCGGATGGAATTAATTTTGCTCACAGGCACGGTAATTGACGTGAAAAATTCTATCAACTCCTCGGAGGTATGCTCGCGTGTAATGGTGTCGAGTGCGGCGTTCAAGTTGGCAATGTCTTTGATTCGCCCCGAGTTTTTTTCGTATTCCGGCTTGTCAAGGGAATGGAAAAGCTCCTTGGAGAGCATGGCTTTCCATTGGCGATCGTTGCCCACCGCGAGATAAATGAATCCATTCTTGGTCTGATAAACGGAAACAGGAGCAAAAAATTCGTGGGTGTTGCCGCGACGGGTAATAATCTTCTCAAAAGATGCCGTCATTGTTATGGGCACTGTCAGCCAAGAGACCGATGATTCGAACATGGACAAATCGATTCGGGCGCCTCGGCCTGAGACAGCTCGGTTGAAAAGGGCCTTCATCAACAAGCCATATGCGTGTTCGCTGGTACCCATGTCCGGGAGTGGAATACCCAACACCTGAGGATCACCGTCGGGCGAGCCGGTGAGTTCCATTAGACCGGAACGAGCCTGAAGAATGGGATCGTAAGCGCCTTCGTCGTTGTTCGGACCAAAACCGGTGACGCCCATCCATATAATATCTTCCTTGACAGCCTTCAGGATTTCATAGTCAACGCCCAGTTTTTGATAATTCTTAGGCAACTGATTTGTGATGAAGATATCAATGTCCAATTCTTTGATCAGCTTCTGCAAGAGCTCTCGCCCTTTGGGCTCGGCCAAGTTTAGGGTGAGAGCCTTTTTACCCGCATTGATGCAAAGAAAATAGGCATTCATACGGTCTTCATTGAGTACGTTGTCTCCGATCATGCGGTTGGGGTCACCGTAAACCGGATGTTCAAGACGGATGACTTCCATGCCGTCCATGGCTAGCCGATAGGTTAGATATGGCACGACCGTTGCCTGCTCCAAGGAAAGAACCTTCAGATTTCTCACAGCTTCCATAATCCTCTCCTAGTTGGCCGACGGGGTATGAGACGGTTTCCGGTAATAACGCTATCCTGTGCGAAAAATTATTTCTCGACTTCGTAGACGGTGTACTGTATACAATATGCCCGTTTTGGTATCGTACCTCCCGACCCTCTGTCAAGACTTATTTCTCACCAGGACGTGCTCTGGAGGGTCCTGCGCAATGGCAAGCTAATGAACGTATCAAAAGGGGCGTTTTCGGCACGGTTGCGACTGCCTGGCCTTCGTCCGAGCGAGAGCGAACAGCGAGGGTTTTGGAGACCAGCTTCTTTTTTTGCCTGTTTGATCGGTACCCCCGACCCCAACGAAGCTATGGCGTTTCAGTCAGCCCTCAGTGTCATGCAAGAGGGCAACCTCAATTATGGGGAAGGAGATATTGCGTGAAAGTCAAAGAGATAGACCACATCTGTTTTGCAGTCAGGAGTCTGGAGGAAGCCCGCAAGGTCTACGAAGAGACCATGGGGCTTGAACCGGCATGCGAGTACGTCGCCCTGGAAGAATCCATACGGGTCATCCGCTATTACGTTGGAAGCGTGGCCGTGGAGATTATGGAACCGACCCATTTGAACTGTGAAGTTGGCCGGTTCCTGGATAGCCGAGGCGAGGGTGTTTTTCTTATAGCGTACCGGGTTAAGGACGTAGAAGAAGCCTTGCAGGAATTACAAACGGCGGGACGGCTGACCATTGATCGAAAGCCTCGCTACCTCATGGGAAACCGATACGCGTTTATAGTTCCGCCTAAAGCGCTGCACGGGGTCCTGACCGAGATACTAGACGGACAATTCATCAACCCCACTGCCGGGAAAGAGCCGGAGAGAGCCCTGTGAGGCGGCTGTTGAGGTAAAGGAAGTTGAGTGAACGAGTAGAGTGCGGCTTAGGACGTTGACCGAGTGCATTCATTGTCCACTTTCGGCCCGGCAAGGTGCTGAAAAACGTGCTTCGCTCAGGACACTGGAAAGACCGGGATCGCAACTATCGCAAGAGAAATTGTCGGCAAGCAGTGAGGATGCTCAGGCGAGAATCCTTTTGCACCCCGCCCTGGGGGTACCCTCTTCGATCCAGCACAAAGATCCCCCCAGCGGCGGGGTAGATTTTTCGTGATCGCATCCAACAACTCGTGAGTCTCTTGGTCTCATCAAACGGTTGTTTGTTGAGGCCAGACACTCTCGGGTTCCTTCCCAAGATTTTTACCAATTTTCTGTCTTTATTCCTCGTCTCAAAGTCAAAGTCTCAGGGATTAATACCGATACGTTTTCTAACAAGTGACTCTCAAGTATGGGAAATTGGTCATTGAGCGAACCCATTCAGGATGGTTTTCCAGATCTCTCAGGCGATGACGTACCCCGCAACTGCTAGGGTTGGCCGGGCTTTTCGATTCCAGTCCTGACTCCTTGTCCGCCGGTAACCCCGCCCGGTTTGACGCTCTTGGGCGGCACCATGTCTTTGACCTTCTCCGGCAGTCCGACGCTGACTAGCGAAACAGCCGAGTCCCCCATTGGCTTCACGAAAAGAATCTCGCAATTGAAACCGTCATCTCGTGACAGATCTTCAATCTTTTCTCTTAAAATTCGCATTTGTTCCGCGTTGGATCGGGAGACGACGATCACCTGTTCTCCTGCGGGAATCTTTAGTGGGTCCAAGTCAAGTGGCTTTGAACATGCATAAACAATAATATTCGCATCTCTGATGCCTTCATCGGCTGTGAGCTTCACGCGAGAATGAGGACCGAACAACGTGTATTCTTTACCAGGCAGAATCCGATTATCAGGAGATTCGCCCGAGGGCACAATAATATTCGCATCACCGCCCGCAGATAAATTGAGAGCGATAACGTAACACTGCCGGGATGCAGTGAAATGCAGTGCCATGGCCTCTCCAAAGCGAAAGGAATTTTTCCTGCCATCTCCAACCTTTATTTGCAAAGAAATGGCATTCGGCCCGGGCTTCCCGACAAACAGCAATTCGTCAGTTGGTGACTGCGCTAGAGCAATCATGTTGGACGGCATGCACACCGTGAGTGCGGAGCCCACTAACCAGAATCCGACCAATCTGCGCCACATTCGCCACATATTTCCTCCCCTTGTATACTCCGTCTTTTGAGACGGCAATTAAAAGAGAGATCCGACCTCGGCCATATCGCCTGAATTTTTATGCGCTGGCCTAAACACACAGAAGAAGCGTTGGCACCTTTAAGTCAAATTGAGAATGGTTTTCCCTCCCCGTTGACGGGGAGGGTCATGATTCCTCTTCCAATGATACACAATCTAGTGCGAACAAACTGGGCCACCCGACCCTCTTATGGCCGGACCTTAAAGGTGGTTTTTGCCTTAATGTAGAAATCTTCAGGGACTTCCTGGAGTTGAACTTCTATGTCCTTTCCCACTACGTCAGCTTTTTCGTCCCATGGTTGGTATATGTGTTTGTCCCATTCATAGGACCCAGGATAAAGCTGAACCTTGTGAGAGGTGACGACAGCCTCGACCCGCTCCACGCCGTCAGGACCATTGAGTCTAAAGAGAAATTCATCTTCCTTCTTCGCGGGAATTGTAACAACTTCGCCACCCCTAACGAAGTTGTCTTTCTGGACGCGGTTTGGGAAAATGACTCGTAATTTACCACTGGTCCCGTAGTTCACCAGATTCAAATAGCAGTCATCCTCGGAAAAGAAATAGAAAGTCACCGGATCGCCTACATGATAGGCCTTTTTGTCGGTCCAAACTTTGACCTTGAATTTGCCTTGTTGCCTTTCTGCGATCGGTTCCAATTCACCTTCTTCCCTCTCTTCTCCGCGCTTTGATACCAGGGTAAATCTGGTTTCGGTCTCCGCCCAACCCTTTTTGTCCTGTCTTCCCAGTTCCACGCTGATATCTTTGGCAACTTTGTCCGCGGACTTGATTTCAGCAAATCCTTCCTCGGCATCCGCCAGAACTTCTCTGGGGAGGAACTGCACCGGTGCCAAAGTTGCTATTGCTTTAACGTAATTGGCGCCAGCTGGCCCCCTGAGTTTGAGTGAATATTGAGCGTCGGATCCCGGGATTCGATATACTTTTCCCTTCCGAATCTTATTATTGGGGCTCCATCGATTCGGGAAAATCACGTGGGCTTTTCCGCTTGTACCCACATCAATGATTGTGATGTAGGCATCCTTGTTGCTGGTGACCTCAAAAGACACCGGTTCCCCGACATAGAACTTGCCCGTTTTACTGACAGGTTTGAGCCTGATCTTGAAATCAGGATTGTCCTGGCGAATTTTGGATATTTCGCTCACGACGATGTCTTTCTGCTCGGTTTCTGATTGCGCGAAAACTCCACCGCCGATGAGCATCAGGGAGAATAGCGCGATTCCCATTACCGCAACGGCCTTGATTAATTTTTTCATTTTCTTAGCTCCTTTCGGTTATTAAAACCTAATGTCTTGTACTAAGCCGTGTTTTGAGACTTTTGCTGTGGGACTTGAATCCGCCGGAGTACTCGCTGAATTCATTCTCAGGAATTATCGGGTGGGGTTTGGTTGCGGCAACCGCAATAATTCTCTCAGTTCCTTCAGGATCCGAGACCTTTAATAAAACTTTTTCGCCGGATCCAGGAGCGGGCAAACAGGCCAAGGCCATGCCGGTAATGAGACATTTGTACTGAATGCGAATCATTCCCTACCTCCCCGGCTTTTGTCCTTTATGATGGAACCACACGGACTCTACTGCATCAAGGCCGGCCGATTCGATGGCATGAGAAAGTTCCTCGAAAGAACGTTCCTTTCTTGGCCCAGTGGCTGCGCTGTGACTACTAGCCGCCTTTACGTGGGTTTTAGTCTCCACTCCCATTTTCGTTAAGGTTAATTCCATGTTCTCTTTGATCTTGTCACTTTGCCCGCTCCCGACTCCGTCCTTACCTATGTCTTGGAGTGAATTATAGAGATCCTCCAACAAAGCGTTCCTGCTCCGGGACGCCACCACATAGATCTTCTCCTGTCCTTCAGTTTTGTCTAATCGGAGCCATCTCTCTTTTCCGGGTATCCAGTACACTTTGCCGCCTTCCAATGGATTATCGACATAATTTTTTGCATCGACAAAATCGGTTCCAGGAAATAATTTGAAAATATTTCCTGCCGTGTCGATCTGATACACATAGACGTAACTTGCGATCTGCGGCCGAACCCCGATTTGAAAATTCTGCCCTGAATAGAGGACCGAACCATTTTCAATCGTGATATCTCCGCAAAGAGGGTCCTTGCATTCAGCGCTTTCGCTTTCGGGGTCTATACAATTAGGGTTCGCGCACCTTGAATCCTGAGCCACAAACCAAACATCCAGCTTGATTTCATTTTCCAGTTTTCCTAAAACGGATAGGGGGAAACGTCCCGAGCCCGATACTTTCCATGTAGGGTGCTGGGCGCCTTTTGTTTCATTCTTGGTCCGCTCGTACGCATATTGGTAAGCTTCGTCCACGGTGACAATTCCGTCTCTGTGGAGATCGGCTTCGCCTTTGAGGCCCTGGAGAAGAAAATGCGTGAAGACGCCATTCTGCAGATCGGGTTTCTCCTGGGACAGCTCTTCGGGCTTGCAGGACGCCAGGAAAACCCGTCCGGACGCTTCAGTAAACATGTTCATGAATTTTTCGAGTGGAGCGACGACTGACCTGGTTTTGCCTGTAACTGGCATGCCCGCGTGGCAGGCATCTGTGATAAGAACCACGTGCTCGGAATCAAGCCTATCCAAGAATTTCAGCCCTGTCATGTTCAAGGCGGTAGCTTCAAGGTATTCGGGGTCCGCGTCGCTCGTGACGAAATAGAAGTTGTCAGGATGCGCAGGATCCGATGTTCCATGTCCGCTGAAAAATAGGATTATGGTGTCGTCCTTGCCGGCTTTAAGGAGGTCGTGAAACAGATACTTTTCGATTTCTCTCTTATTGGCCTCTCCATCGGTCATCAATTTTACATGCGTATTTTTGAACACCTTGGTTTGAGTTTGAATGAAGTCGGCGAAGTCTTTTGCGTCTTTGGCGGCGAAATCCAGGCAAAGCTTGGGATTCGAGTGTTTGGAGACTCCTACCACTAGCGCATAAAGATCACCTTTTCCAAGGACTGTTTCATTCCGGTCCTGATCCGCGGTCCTCGTCCTTACGACGGCCCTGGGTGTCATGGATTCTTCCGCTGCTGCTAGATCCCCTATTCCCGCGACCTCGAAAATTGTGCACAATGGTACCACTATTACAGTTGTTGCAATGAGCAGTCTAACCAAGCTCAAAAATGGGTGCGTCCATACTTTTAGTATTTCCGGCGGCCGCTTTACCGTTAATAGGCTATACGACAGGACATTCATAGAGATCTTTTTCAGCAGCCTTCTCGAATTCTTCGTTCCCACAGCTCTTTACTCCATCTTGCTTGGTGCAATGAATATGGCGCGTCAGGTGACGCTGCATATTCCGTTGCAGATATTAGTCGTGAATTGTGTGCAAGGGTGACAGTATTGTGAAAAATATTATATCAAAGCGCCCGACAAGGTATAAACACTAATCAACTTCGCCGACTAATATGAACGGAGCCCAGAAGAAGGGATGATCATATCCCGCCTTCCTTATCTCGTCTCTGGCAAGTCTCAACGCCTCCAGCTTGTTTTTTCCATCCTTCAGATGCTTAAAGAAACTCTCTACCATTTCAACTGAAGACTTCTCTGCCACACTCCACAGGCTCATCAATACACTCTTCGCACCTGCATACTGAAAAGCCCTTCCCATCCCCATAGTCCCTTCGCCTGAAATGTGTCTGCCCAATCCCGTTTGGCATGCAGTAAGTGCAGCTACATCACAATTCATCTTCAGACCCATCACTTCAGTCATCCTCAGAAAGCCATCCTGCCCTTCCGGTTGGCCGGGAAGGGTGAGAATCAGTACTGGTTCCTGAATGCCGGGCAGGTCTTTGCCGAAGTATCCGTGGGTAGCAAACACCAAGGAGCGATAAGGGTTGAGGTCTTTCTGTAAAACCACCGCTTTTTGGGCTTTAATACCTTCATACAGATCCGTTTTAGCAAGGTCTGCCTTTTTCAAAGACTCGCCGAGCTGTCCTGTAAGAGGCAGCCTCGGAATTTCCAGTTTCAGCTCACTTCGGAAAGACATCAGCTTCTCGCCTGTTAATTTATCCAATGCTGCTCGTCTATTTTCCGCAGCAGCCTTTGCTAGACGAGCATCCTCTGGGGAAAAAACGGGATCAACCAGTGCCAGGGTCCTGTCACCCGCTTTCTGCTGCCTACCCAAGGTCCTGGCAAGTGTAAGAGCTGTTACGGATTGGTAATAGGATATTGGGTTGCGGTCACCAAAGAATT